>JAZNQK010000019.1:0-31219 GCA_045590135.1 Faecousia sp. | reverse complement strand
ATAAACTGAAATAATGTAGAATGGAGAATGTAGAATGTAGAATTATTGTGTTGCCTACGGCAACTATTTAAATAATTTCCGGAGGAAATACCTTAATTCTCAATTCTCCATTCTCAATTCTCAATTTGCGCGACAGCGCGTTAAACTGAAATTTGCATTTTTCATAAAAATCGATTTATCTTGCAATTATTTCCGTGACATATTATAATGTTCTTATAAAAACTACCGCGAAGGAGGGCAGATCAATATGGAATCGGAATACATTATTGAGATGCTCAATATCAGAAAAGAGTTCCCCGGCATCGTTGCCAACGACGACATTACCCTGCAGCTGCGCAGAGGTGAGATCCACGCACTTCTGGGTGAAAACGGCGCGGGTAAGTCCACCTTGATGAGCGTGCTGTTCGGCCTTTATCAGCCGGAGGCAGGCGTGATCAAAAAGGACGGGCAGGAGGTTAAGATCAACAACCCCAACGATGCTACCGCCCTGAATATCGGCATGGTGCATCAGCACTTTAAGCTGGTGGATGTGTTCTCCGTGCTGGATAACATTATCTTGGGCGCGGAGAATGTGCGTCTGGGATTTTTGCAGAAGAAGGAAGCCCGGAAAAAGGTGCAAACGCTTTCCGAGAAGTATAAGCTCCATGTGGATCTGGATGCCAAGGTGGAGGATATCTCCGTTGGTATGCAGCAGCGTACAGAGATCCTGAAAATGCTCTACCGGGATAATGAGATTTTGATCTTCGACGAGCCTACCGCAGTGCTGACACCTCAGGAGATCGACGAGCTGATGGAGATCATGCGCGGCTTTGCCAAAGAAGGAAAGTCCATTCTCTTTATTACCCACAAGCTCAATGAGATCATGGCGGTAGCCGACCGCTGCACCGTCTTGCGCAAAGGTAAATATGTGGGTACGGTCAACATTAAAGATACCAACAAGCAGGAGCTTTCCAATATGATGGTGGGCCGGCCTGTGCAGCTGCAGGTGGAAAAAGAGGAGGCACAGCCCGGCGATGTGGTGCTGGATGTGCGGAATCTGTCCGTTCCCTCCAAGCTCCATAAGAAAAATGCTGTCAACAATGTGTCCTTCCAGGTCCGTGCCGGCGAGATCGTCTGCATTGCCGGTATCGACGGCAACGGTCAGACTGAGCTTGTTTACGGTATCACCGGCCTGGAAAAGGCAAGCAAGGGTAAGATATCTCTGCTGGGCGGTGACATTTCCAAGGCAAACATCCGCAAGCGCAGCGATGCAGGTATCAGCCATATCCCGGAGGACCGACATAAGCACGGACTGGTGCTGGACGATTCTTTGGAGAATAATATCGTGCTCCAGACCTTCCGGCAGAAGCGTTTCCAGAAATTCGGCTTTATTAAAAGAGCAGCCGTTCGGGAATATGCAGAAGCCATTATCGGCTAGTACGATGTCCGCAGCGGACAAGGCGCGGTGACACTTGCGCGGAGTATGTCCGGCGGCAATCAGCAAAAGGCGATCATCGGCCGTGAGATCGACCGGGAGAACCCCTTGCTCATTGCGGTGCAGCCTACCCGCGGTCTGGATGTGGGCGCGATCGAGTATATCCACTCTCAGATCGTTGCCCAGCGCGATAGCGGCAAGGCGGTGCTGCTGGTAAGCCTGGAGCTGGATGAGGTCATGAGCCTTTCCGACCGGATTTTGGTTATGTACGAGGGTGAAATCGTAGGCGAGCTGGATCCCAAGACCACCACTGTGCAGGAGCTGGGTCTTTATATGGCAGGCGCCAAGCGTCAAACAGAAGGAGGAGATGCGGTATGAAAAATTCTCTGCTGAATATCTATCGCAAGGACGGCACCAAAAAGGTGCTGGCATCTCTGATTTCCATCTTGATCGGTCTTCTTGTGGGCTGCGTGATCATCGTGATCGTGGGTCTGAGCAAGGAAACCATTACCCCTGCCGGCATTTGGGACGGTGTGCGCCTTGTGTTCGTTGGCATCCTCTCCACCGGCAGAGAAGCGGGTGTCCTGACCTGGGGTTATGATCCCCAGTCCTGGGGCAATATGCTCTTCCGTGCAACGCCTGTGATCCTCACAGGTCTTAGCGTGGCGGTTGCCTTTAAGACAGGCCTTTTCAACATCGGCGCATCCGGTCAGTATCTGATGGGTACGGCTGCCACACTGGTGATCTCCCTGAGCATCCCCAGCGATGTGGTGCCGCCTGCGGTGATCTGGTTGCTGGCATTCTTAGGCGGTATGCTTGCCGGCGCGATCTGGGGCGCGATCCCCGGCCTGCTGAAAGCACTGCTGAATATCAATGAGGTGCTGGCGTGCATTATGACCAACTGGATCTCTGCGTATTTGGTTACCTGGATCTTTGACGGCAGTGTGTACCGAAATATGGTGGAGGGCACCAAGACCGGTTATATCTATAAGACCTCCTTTAACGGCGTTGCCACCTCCAAAATGGGACTGGATAAGATATTCCCCGGATCCCAGGTCAACGGCGGCATTCTCATTGCCATACTGCTTGCGGTACTGGTGTATATCCTGCTGAATAAGACTACCCTTGGTTATGAACTGAAGGCCTGCGGCGCAAACCGTCACGCTGCCCGGTATGCCGGCATCAATGATAAGCGCAACATCGTGCTGAGTATGGCTATCTCCGGCGCTATGGCTGCTGCCGGCGCAAGCCTTTACTGGCTCTCCGGCAATACGGAATTCTTCTGGAATACCTATCAGAGCCTTCCCAGCGCCGGTTTCGACGGTATTTCCGTGGCATTGCTTGCCATCAATAACCCCATTGGCGTGGTGTTTACGGGTATGTTTATGGCAATGCTGGATATCGTGGGTCAGAACTTAACCAGTCTGACGGCTTATAATGAGTATATTACAGATGTTATCATTTCTGTGATCGTTTACTTGAGCGCTTTCTCCCTGGTGATCCGGCTGTGGCTGGATGGCCGTAAAAAGAAAAAGGAAGCAGTTGTGAAAGCGCAAGACAAGCAGGAAGGAGGCAATGCGGTATGACATTTCTGATCCAACAGACGATGACCTACGCGGTGCCTCTGATGATCGTGGCACTGGCCGGCGTGTTTGCCGAGCGCAGCGGTATCATCAACCTGGCTTTGGAAGGCATTATGATCTTCGGTGCGTTTATCGGCGTTATTTTCGTAGAGACGGTACAGGGGTTGCAGATTTACACCGACGCAGTGGCAAACGGTGACTGGCTGACCCTGCAGGGTCTTGCTTTAACGGCAATGCTGGTGTCGGCGATCTTGGGCGCTATCTTCTCGTTGCTGCTCAGCTTTGCATCTGTCCATCTGAAGGCTGACCAGACCATCGGCGGTACGGCGCTGAACCTGATGGCTCCGGCACTGGTGCTGTTCCTGGTGCGCCTCATCGCCAACCAGAATGTGCTGCGTCTTTCTCCCCCTGCAAATGCTGCCTCCTGGTTTATGATCCGCAACTCCACCTTCGGCATCGACAAGAAGGCGGAAATGGGATTCCTGTGGGATACCTTCATCAACAAGGTGTATCCGGTGGATTATGTTTGTATTTTGCTGTTTATTATACTGGCGGTGCTGCTGTATAAGACCCGGTTCGGTCTGCGGCTGCGCGCCTGCGGTGAAAACCCCCAGGCAGCAGACAGCTTAGGCATCAATGTCTACAAGATGCGCTATGCCGGCACCACGATCTCCGGTGCGCTGGCCGGTATGGGCGGCTTTGTGTACGCTATGACCATCGACGGTTGCTCCGCCAGCGGCGGCGTGGCAGGCTTCGGCTTCTTAGCACTGGCGGTTATGATCTTCGGCAACTGGAAGCCGCTGAATATCGCACTGGCATCCTTGCTGTTTGGTTTGTTTAAGTGCGTGGCTGCAGCTTACCAGTTCATCGATATCAACGGTGACGGTGTCTACTGGCTCAGCGAGATCGGCCTGAACTCCTATGTGTACGGTATGCTGCCGTATATCGTGACATTGGTAGTGCTGGCGTTCACCTCCAAGAACTCCCGGGCTCCCAAGGCCGAGGGCATCCCCTACGACAAGGGAAGCAGATAACATTAAAAAGGAACCGGCTCACAGCTGTGAGCCGGTTCTTTGTGTGTTACAGGTGCGGTGTTGCCGGGATGAGGATCTGTGCTTGTGGGTCAAACAGGAAAGCACCGCCATATACGACCTCAACATACAGTCCGGTGGACACGATCTCCAAATACCCTATAGGAGCGCCGGTATAGCTCTCCGGCTCTGTGGGGGGCAGGTCTGCAATGGGCTGCCATTCCATATCTGCCAAATTCCAGTTTTACAAATATAACCTTCCCCAAAGGGGAAGGTTATATTGACGCGTCGGACATCTCACCGGCAAACCGGAATTTGGCGGAAATTTGGGGAATTGTTTCCCATTGACGGACGGCGTTTGGTGCAGTAAAATATACACAGCAGGATATTTCCACAAAATACGGAAAGGATGTCGGCTATGAAACATAAGATCTTGAAAATCGATCCGCAGCTTGTACCCTACGAAAAGGACTTTGATCTGCGGATGGAGAATTACCGCCGTAAAAAGGCGCAGCTTTTGCAGCCCGGGCAGGCACTCAGTGATTTTGCCAATGCCCATCTGTATTTTGGCTTTCACAAGGTGCGAAACGGCTGGTACTATCGGGAGTGGGCGCCTGGGGCAGATGAAGTGTATCTGACCGGCGATTTTAACGGCTGGGACAGACGCAGCTGCCGGCTGAAGAAAAAGGAAAACGGTGTTTTTGAGGTGTTTATCCCCGGAAAGAACACCTTGAAAAGCGGTATGCAGGTGCTGACCCTGGTGCACCGCGGCGGCGCGGAGCTGGAGCGGATCCCGCTGTTTGCTACCCGGGTGGTGCAAGATCCCCACACCCATCAATGGAATGCCCAGATCCACGAATTTGCGCCGTTCAACTGGACGGATGATGGCTTTAAGCCGAAAAAGGATCTTTACATTTATGAATGCCACATCGGTATGGCTCAGGAAGAGGGCAAGGTGGGCACCTATCGGGAGTTTAAGGACAATGTTCTGCCCCGTGTCCGGGATTTAGGCTATAATACGCTGCAGGTTATGGCGGTGATGGAGCATCCGTACTATGCCTCCTTCGGCTATCAGGTCACCAACTTTTTTGCTGCCTCCTCCCGTTTTGGCACACCGGAGGAGCTGAAGGAGCTCATCGATGCTGCCCACGGTATGGGCATCGCTGTGCTTTTGGATGTGGTGCACTCCCACGCCTCCAAGAACACCCGGGAGGGCATCAATGAATTTGACGGAACCAGCTATCAGTTCTTCCACGACGGACCTCGGGGCGATCACAGCGCGTGGGATACAAAGTGCTTCAACTACGATAAAAATGAAGTACTGCATTTTTTGCTGTCCAATTTGAAATTCTGGCAGACGGAATATCATTTTGACGGTTTTCGTTTTGACGGTGTCACCTCTATGCTGTACCACGATCATGGGTTGGGCAGGGATTTCTGCGGATACGATGCGTATTTTTCTATGAATACGGATATCGAGGCGGTCACCTATCTGCAGCTTGCCAATGAGCTGGTGCGGCAGGTGAATGAAAACGCCATTACCATTGCAGAGGATACCTCTGCCTTGCCCGGTCTGTGCCTGAGCATAGACAAGGGCGGCGTTGGATTTGACTATCGGCTTGCTATGGGTGAGCCGGATATGTGGATAAGACTTCTGAAGCAGACCCCGGACGAATACTGGGACTTAAATAGCATCTATTATGAAATGGCGATCCGCCGGCCTAAGGAGAAGGTCATCGGCTATTGCGAATCCCACGATCAGGCGCTGGTGGGAGATAAGACCATTATGTTCCGCCTGTGCGATCAGGAGATGTACTGGGCCATGGATAAGGGCAGCCAAAGTATGATCGTGGACCGGGGAATGGCGCTGCACAAGCTGCTGCGGCTGCTTACCGCCTCCCTGGGCGGCGAGGGCTATCTGACCTTTATGGGCAATGAATTCGGTCATCCGGAATGGATCGATTTTCCCCGGGAGGGCAACGGCTGGAGCTACCATTACTGCCGCCGTCAGTGGCATCTGGCAGATGACCCGGCGCTGAAATACGGATATCTGAAGGACTTCGAAAAGGCAATGGTAAAGCTGCTGAAAAGCAGCCGCGTCCACAGCGGCGCAGATCGCCAGCTTGCACTGGATAACAGCGCCAAGACAATGGTGTATCAGCGGGGCAAGGCGGTTTTTGCCTTTAATTTCCATCCGGTCAACTCCTATGATGGACTGTTTTTGCCTATGCCGGAGGCAGGAGAATATGAAGTGGTGCTTGCATCTGATGACTACTGCTTTGGCGGTCAGGGCCGAATTTACCACGAGACCTACGAAACCACAGCGGATGAACAGGGCCGCGTGGGCATAAGGCTTTACCTGCCCAGCCGGACGGCGGTTGTGCTGAAGAAAAAGTAAAATACGCAATGGCGCATTGCAGTATCTGCAATGCGCCATTAGCTATATCCGGTCCTGCCACGGCTGCCTCCCTCTGATGAGGGAGGTGGATTCGCCGTTAGGCGAAGACGGAGGGAGAGAATCAAGAAGAAAATTTCTCTCCCCCAGTCTTTTGCTTCGCAAAATCCAGCCCCCTCGTCAGAGGGGGCCTTAAAAGGGAGCAGAATCGGACATTACCCCGGTTTTGTACAATATCCGTTATAATATATCGATATAAACATATTTTTTAACTAAAAATTGTGGAAATTATACAAAGCACTATGGACAAAGCTTGATAAATGGAGTATGATAGAGGCGCATATACTGCGGCAAAATTGCCGTTAATTCCAAACAAGAGGTGATACCTATGGCGTTTTCCTTTTTTGGAGGCATCCATCCCAAGGAAAATAAGTGGTACGCGGAAGATCGCCAGATCCAGGACTTCCCGGAGCCGGACATTCTGGTCGTGCCTATGGCGCAGCATATCGGCGCGCCCTGCCAGAGCCTTGTAAAAAAGGGCGATGTGGTAACGATGGGCCAGAAGATCGGCGATAATCAGGGCCTGTGCGTGCCGGTCCATGCGCCGGTCTCCGGCAAGGTTAAGGCGGTGGAGATGCGCCCCCACTCCAGCGGCACGATGATGATGAGCGTGGTCATTGAAAATGACCATTTGGACACCCTTTGCCCGGATATTCAGCCCCGCACAGAGGAAGAAGTTGCGGCGCTGACACCGGAAGAGCTGATGAACATCATCCGGGAAGCCGGCATTGTGGGTATGGGCGGTGCTACCTTCCCTACCCATGTGAAGCTCAGCTCCGGTATCGGTAAGGTGGATACCATTATCATCAATGTTTCCGAGTGTGAGCCTTATATCGTAGCGGATGACCGGCTGTGCCGGGAGTATCCCCGGGAGGTGCTGTCCGGCATCCGGCTGATCATGAAGGTGCTGGGCCTGAGTAAGGCGCACATCGCAATGGAGGACAATAAGCCTCAGGCGGCGGAGGCTCTGCGCTGGGCAATGGATCCCAAGGATGGCATCGTGCTGGATATCCTGCCTGCCAAGTACCCCCAGGGTGCGGAAAAGCAGTTGATCCGCGCTATCACCGGCAGAGAAGTGCCCTCCGGCGGACTGCCGGCTGCAGTCGGCTGCGCGGTATTCAACGCTGCTACCTGCAAGGCGATACACGACGCTTTGTACTTAGGAATGCCGTTGATCCGCCGGATCGTTACGGTATCCGGTGACATCGTGATGGAGCCGAAGAATCTGCTGGTCCCCCTGGGCACCAGCTTCAATGAGCTGCTGGAGGCAGTAGGCCACAGTGAAAATCCCTATAAAGTCCTTTCCGGCGGCCCGATGATGGGTGTATCTCAGTATGATCTGAGTGTGCCGGTGATCAAGGGCACCAATGCGGTGACGGTGCTGGGCAATGCCAACCGGTTTGCCGTGGACGGCTCAAGGTGTATCCGCTGCGGCAAGTGTATCAGCGTTTGCCCTATGAAGCTGATGCCGGTACTGATGTACAAGTCCCTGCAGGCCGGTGATACGGAAGAAATGAAGGCCCAGAATATGATGGACTGCATCGAATGCGGATGCTGCGCCTATACCTGCCCCGGCTGCGTGCCTCTGGTGCTTGGTTTCCGGGCGGGCAAGCATATGATCCGGGATGCTATGACCAACACCAAGCTGCATACTTAAGGAAGGAGGCTGTATATGGCACAGATGAAATACTTTTACGAGCTGACCATTTCCAGCTCTCCTCATGTCCACGCACCGCTGACTACCAAGGTCATTATGCGTGATGTTCTTATTGCGCTGCTGCCGGCGCTGATCGGCTCCGTGTATTTCTTTGGATTCCGGGCGCTGATGGTGACCCTCATTTCTGCGACTGCCTGTGTGTTCTTTGAGTGGTGCTACGATAAGCTTTTGAAGCGGGTCAGCCATGTCCACGATATGTCTGCAGTGCTTACAGGTGTGCTGCTGGCTTTCGTCTGCCCGGTGACCATTCCCTACTGGTGCATTATTATTGGCGATTTCTTTGCGATCATTGTGGTAAAGATGCTCTTTGGCGGCATCGGTAAGAATATTGTAAATCCTGCGCTGGCAGGCAGAGCCTTTCTATTCAGCTGGCCTGTACTTATGAGCAACTGGGTGAAGGTAGGTTTTGAAAACGCTGCCGGTATTTTCACCACTGCGGATGCGGTGACTGCTGCAACCCCTCTGGCGGCGATGCATCAGGGACAGCTGCCTCAGGAGAGCGTTTTGGATATGTTTTTGGGCAATGTGGGCGGCTGTATCGGTGAGACCAGCGCGCTGCTTCTGCTCATTGGCTTTGCTTACCTGCTGATCCGCAAGGTGCTGACACCCCGGATCCCCATTGCTTATATTGCCACTGTGGCGGTGCTGGCGTTTGCCTTCCCCATGGGTAATGACCGTGTAGTTTGGATGGCTTCCCAGCTGTTCGGCGGCGGATTGATGCTGGGCGCGTTGTTTATGGCAACGGATTTTGTTACCAGTCCGGTGACCAAGCTGGGCCAGATCGTTTACGGCATCGGCTGCGGCGTGCTTACCATCGTGATCCGCTACTTCGGCGGCTACAATGAAGGTGTCAGCTATGCTATCTTAGTGATGAACTGCTGCGTGGTCCTGCTGGATCGGATCGGCAGACCCACTAAGTTCGGCGCACCCAAAAAGGAGGCGGCGAAGAAATGAAAACAACATTGTATATTTTGCGTTTGGCTGTGACGCTGCTGCTGATCACCGGTGTGGTGGCGGCAGCATTGGGTGGCGTGAATGCTATTACTGCCCCGGAGATCGCCCGGATCAAAGCAGAAAAGATCCAGAAAGCTGTGTCTGAGGTGTTGCCCGGCGGCGGCGAGGAGCTGGAGAGCTTCCCGGATGAAACCGGTACTGTACAGAAGGTATATGCATCCCAAACCGGCTATGCCGTGCAGGTAGCACCTGCCGGTTTTGCAGGCAATATTACCATGATGGTGGGCATCGTTGACGGGAAGGTCAATGGCGTTTCCATTATCAGCCACACGGAAACGGCAGGCCTTGGCGCGGTGGCAGCAGCTGATACCAGCGCCGGTGAAGCCTTCCGGCAGCAGTATGCAGGTCAGAGTGGGCAGCTGGCGGTGGTAAAGGACGGCGGCACCGTCGATGCGCTCACCGGCGCAACCATCACCTCCCGTGCAGTTACTGCAGGCGTCAACGCAGCGATCGCTTGCGCGGAAAAGCTGGGTTAAGGAGGCGCGCATATGAATAACATCAAAAGACAATTCAACGAGGGCCTTTTCACCAAGAACCCGGTTTTAGTCCAGCTTTTGGGAATGTGCTCTACTTTGGCTATTACCACCAGCTTGTTTAACGGCTTGGGTATGGGTCTGTCCGTTACCATTATCCTTATCTGCTCCAATGTGCTGATCTCGGCACTTCGCAAGGTCATTCCCTCTCAGATCCGCATTGCGGCATACATCGTGATCATTGCCGGCTTTGTGACGGTGGTGGATCTTGTGCTGCAGGCGTTCTTGCCGGATCTGGCAGAAAGCCTTGGCGTGTTTATTCCCTTGATCGTGGTCAACTGTATTATCTTAGGCAGAGCGGAGGCTTTTGCATCCAAGAATACGGTTGTAGCATCCTTTTTTGACGGACTGTTTCAGGGAATCGGCTATACTATGGCGCTGGTGATCATGTGCGTGATCCGTGAGCTTTTAGGCTCCGGCACTTTCGGCGGCGGTATCCTGGGCGGCGGTGAGGGCATCCGCATTATCCCCGAGGGGTATCCTGCCATGCAAATGGTGATGCCGGTGGGCGGTTTTCTGACCCTGGGCGTGGTGATCGCCGGCTACCAGTGGCTTTCCCACAAGCAGCGCAATAAGAAGAAGGAGGCGGCAAAACAATGAACGATTATATCCAGTCATTGCTGGGAATTTTGATCTCCGCTATCCTTACAGAAGACTTTATTCTCGTAAAATTCTACGGCATCTGCCCCTTTTTAGGCGATTCCAAGAAGATCGATACTGCTTTGGGTATGGGTATGGCGGTCACCTTTGTTATGGGCATCGCCTCCGCTGCCTGCTGGGCGGTGGACTGCTTTGTTCTGCAGCCGCTGAACTTGGGCTATATGCAGACCGTCGCATTTATTCTTGTGATCGCATCCATCGTGCAGGTGGTGGAGATGTTCCTGAAAAAGAGCGTGCCCGCCCTTTATAAGGCATTGGGTATCTTTCTGCCTCTGATCACCACCAACTGCGCTGTTTTAGGCGTCGCCCTTGTGAATGCGCAAAACGGTTATGATTTTTTGCAGAGCGTGGTGTGCGGTGTCTGCGGCGGCCTGGGCTTTACATTGGCCATCGTGCTGTTTGCATCCATCCGGGAGCGCCTTGAGAAGGCAGATTGCCCGGAATGCTTCCGGGGTTATCCTTTGGCGCTGATCTCAGCCGGCTTGCTGGCCTTGGCGTTTATGGGCTTTTCCGGCTTGAAGATTTTCTAAGGAGGACGGTTATATGGAAATTGTAATTGCGATCGCCGTCCTTGGCGCACTGGGACTGATATTTGGTCTCGTGCTGGCGGCAGCGTCCAAGGTCTTTTATGTGGAGACAGATCCCCGGCTGGATGCGCTGAATGCGACGCTTCCCGGAGCCAACTGCGGTGGCTGTGGCTATGCCGGCTGTAGCGGCTACGCAGAGGCAGTCCTCAAGGGGGATGCGCCCATTGGCAACTGCGCCTCCGGCGGCAATGAATGCGCTATGGCGATGGCGCAGATCATGGGTGTCAAGGCGGAAACAGTCGTCCGGAAGGTAGCGCTGGTCCGCTGCTCCGGTCACAGAAGTGTGGATGAAAGCGGCAAAGAGCTGGGCGCCCGGCAGAAGGGCGAATATGAAGGCTTTAAGGATTGTCTGGCTGCATCCAAGGTGGGCGGCAGAGGTCCTCTGGTGTGTAAATTCGGTTGCCTGGGCTTCGGCAACTGTACAAAGGTGTGTAAGTACGATGCCATCCATATCGTGGACGGCGTTGCAAAGGTGGATAAAGAAAAATGCACCGGTTGTATGGCTTGTGCCCAGGCTTGTCCCAGAGATCTGATTATCCCGGTGGAATATGACCGGCATGTGATCATCGCCTGTGCGTCCCACGCAAAGGGCGCGGTCACTGTTCGCGGCTGCACCCAGGGCTGTATCGGCTGTGGTCTTTGTACCAAGATCTGCCCGGAGGAAGCCATCACCGTGGACAGCCATCTGGCTGTTATCGACTATGATAAATGCACCTCCTGTGGCCTGTGCGCCCAGGTGTGCCCCAAACATCTCATCGCCTGCCACGCAGACGACCCCTCTGAAGTTACAGTATAATATTAAAAAAGAACAGGCGTGAGCCTGTTCTTTTTTGCTGCCAAACTGAAATAATGTAGAATGGAGAATGTAGAATGTAGAATGATTGTGTTGCCTACGGCAACTATTTAAATTATTTTCGAAGAAAATCCCTTAATTCTCAATTCTCCATTCTCCATTATCAATTTGCGCATCAGCGCGTCAAACCGGAATTTGTCTGCAAGCGGAGGTGTTCTTGACTGTTATGTGGAGAGGGTATATAATGAATAAAATAGGTAGACGGAGGGCTGAAAATGGCGAAAAAGACACTTTTACCGGAGAGAGAAGCAGGTATAGACCTGTTCCGGCTTATGGGCTTGCTGTTTGTAAACGGACTGCACGCCTTTTTATACAACGGCTTTTACTACGAGCCCCAGACCGGCGCGTTGATGTGGCTTGCCAACAGCTTCCGTTGGCTGTTTTTTGGCTGCAACGGTATGTTTATGCTGCTCACCGGCTACTTAAAGACCAACAAACCCTGGGGGAAGGGTTATTATAGGGGTTTGCTTGCGGTGCTGGTGGGGTATGTGCTTACCTGCGTGATCTCTTATCCTGTGCGGTATTTTCTTATTGGCGAGAAGGACGGATTCTCTGTATGGGTGGAGCGTTTTTTCACCTTCAGCAATTATGCGTGGTATGTGGAGATGTATATTGGACTGATCCTCATCAGTCCGGTGATCAATCTTGCACTGGACAGCTTAAAAAAGCCAAAGCAGATCTGGCTTTTGACCGGCGGTGTGGTTTTGGCTACTACACTGCCGACGGTTACATCGGCACAGCTGCTGCCGGACTGGTGGACGGGTATGTATCCGGTGGGTTACTATATGATCGGCGCAGCCATCCGCAGGACAAAACCAAAGATCCCTGCTGCGGCAGGCCTTTTGGGCGCGGCGCTGTGCGCTATGGGAATGGGTCTTGCCTCTTTGCTGACAACAAACGGCGGCAAGTTTAACGACGGCTTTTCTCAAGGCGGATATGGCGGTTTCTGGACAACACTGATGGTGACCTGTCTGTTTCTCGGTGTGTACCGCTTCAAGGCGGGAAAGCGAACAGGAAAAGTGCTGTCCTTCTGCGCTGCCGGCGTGTTTGAAGGCTATATTCTGTCACGGCTATGGGATGTTTGGGTATATAAGACTGTGAAATTCTGGCACAGCCCGGAAACCTATATTTTGATCTTTTTGTGCATCACCATTCCGGTGTTTATCACCTCGATGCTGGCGGGCAGACTGGTCCACAGCATATCCGCCTGGATCACAAAACCGAGAGGAAAGAAATAAATGTAAATTTCGGTTTGACGGTGAGATTACAATCACACCTACTGTATACGAATAATCTGCCTAATAAACTGGAATTTTAATACGAAATAATCTCCCGGGATGGTGATAAGCCATCCCGGGAGATTTTGTTAGACTTTTTTCAGCTTTGCCACGCAGGCGTCAAAGGCAGGAACACGGGAAATGTCGCCACGGATGGTCTTATCCAGAACCCAGCCGTCTGCAAAGGTGATGCCGGTATCCCGGTCGGTCTCTGCATGGTTGCAGATGACCACATACATCTCATCACCCTGCTCGTGGCAGGTCACTGCCAAATACGGATCTGCGCAGCGCACAGGCAGTGCGCTGATATGCCGGGCAAACAGCTTTTTGTAGATGGCGGTCTCCGGTCCGGGGAAGGCGTCGTGCTTATGAAGCAGGCCGGCTTCCACAGGGAAGTTTACATAATATACCTTGCCGTCACCAAACTGATTTACAGCCACAGCCGGATCTCCTGCGGTATCCCGGGCAAGGACCTCTGCGCCTGCAGGCTCAGTGATGTACTTTCTGCTGCGAAGAATAGAAATGGTCTGGCCGTCCACAGTCACGCTGTCCGTTTCCCGATACTCATAAGAGTCGATGACCTTCAGACCGGTGACCGCCTGGCGATGCTGCAATGTGCTGTCGTCTACGGAAATATACAGCTCTGCGCCGGCTTTTACCTTTTCCTGCAGAGCAAGCCAATAAGATGCGTCCATAACGCTCCAGCCCTTAACGGAGGGCAGCAAATACAGCTTAGCATCCGGCAGCGGTGCATCTGCCCAGGCAAAGCGCAGGTTCAGACCGGTTTGCCGGGCGAGAACATAGGTCATATAGGCAACGCCCCACTGATCCTGATCCCGGCTGAGGATACAAACCGCATCGGTGCGGGCAGGCGGCAAGTCAAAATCAACACTGTTCAGAAAATCGGCAAAATGCTTAATTTCCGTCAGCACCGGTCTGGGAGTATGATCCTTATTCAGCATTCCCAGCTCGGTTTCCGTACCCATATTATCCACATAAGGGGAGGTGGTCAGCATATCCTGATCAAAATTACACCACCACATAACACCCAAAGAACCGTTTGCCCACAGGGAGTACATATTCAGCCGCAGGAAGGTACCTGCATTTTCGTTGCAGTTGATGGACGGACCCATAGAGCCGATCTCCTCTGCAAAGCAGGGTTTTCCGCCCAGCTCTGCATAGTACTTGGTTTGGGCGGTGGGGTGCATAGTAGTACGCAGGGACATATATTTATCGATCTTGGTGTGCTGGCACCAGAAGGCATAGGGGTGGGTGGTCAGAATATCTGTGTGCAGCGCCTGATCCTGGATCAGCCAGCTGCCGGTGTTCTCAGCTTGCAGGCCGTGCATACCCGACACCACCGGACGGGTAGCGTCTTCTGCCTTGATGGCGTTGGTGATGATGCCGGTCCAGGCCACAGCCTGCCAGCGATCCACCTCGTTCATACCGTTGCACTCATTGCCCAGATCCCAAGCCAGGATGGCGGGGCTGTTCTTGAACCGGGAAACAAAGCCCTTGATAAACAGCTGCTCAAAGTGCAGCGCAAGGGGATCTGTCAAAACATTTTTGCCGAACAGGGCAGAAGGGATAAAGGTACGACCGCTCATCCAACCGGTGATCAGACCGATGATCAACTTAATGTTGTATTTTTCGCACAGGTCAAGAAACAGTGCGAAACGGTCCATCATCACTTCGTCCAAGTAGAAAGGATTCTCCGGCTTCCGGTCCCCCTCTAAAAGGAAATGATGCACTTTGGTTTTGGCGGCATACACGGGCATCACCGGCTGGAAATCCCGCCAGTTGGGGAATACACGCATATGGCTTACACCGTTGGAAGACAACGCTTGCAGATCCTTTTCGATAGCAGAAGCATCAAAATCCCGCCACATATCCGTACCGGCATTGGACGCCCAGTAGTTGCAGCCTAATATAAATTCCATAAGGATAGCTCCTTCTTTAATTTTATAATTCTATTATAGAAGGCGGTATGCAGTTGTAAATACAGCAAATGTGTTTTTTATAATTTATGGTTCGATATTTTGGTGAAACGGGGGTTTTTAAAAAATTTTTTATATTTTCTATTTTACTTTTTCAGAAGATTGATGCATAATGATAAGAAAGGGGGGGGCGTAGTGCTTTTTGAAAACGAACAGTTTCACATATCCCGGATCTGCTCTGTGATCCGGTATGCACCCGAAGGAGAACGCTTTGAATATCCGGGTAAGCTACCCAGTTATGAGCTGATGCTGTTTATACAGGGTAAGGGGATGCTGAACTTTGGAGAAAAAGCCTTTTCGATCTTCCCCGGCAGATTGGTGTATCTTCCCAAGGGGGTGGAGGGCGTGCGCTATACCATCACCGCGCAAGAGCCTTACATTCTCTATAATCTGTATTTTGACACACCGGACAATCTGCCCCGGGAGCCGTTGGGGCTTACAGTCCGATTGGCGCAGCTGCAGCCACTGTATGAAAAATTGTATACCCAGTGGAACAGCCGTCGGGAGGGTTACTACTACCGCACGATGCAGACAGCGTATGTTCTGCTGGAGCAGCTGCTGCGGCAGCAGCAACACACCGGCTCTCAGCGCTTTGTGCCGCTGCAGCCTGCGGAGGAATATCTGGCTGAGCATTGTTACGAAGTGGAGTTTGACTACCAGAAGATGGCGCAGCTGTGCAAGCTGTCTTATTCTTATTTCAAGAAGCTGTTTATTGCCAAATACGGCGTACCGCCGGTGAAGCACATCTGTCGCCTGCGGATCACCCGGGCCTGTGAGCTGCTGCAGACCCGAAGGTATACGGTTACCCAGATCGCAGCCATGTGCGGCTTTGAAAATGTGTATTACTTTTCCAATGTATTTAAAAAACAGATGGGCGTGTCTCCTAAAAAATACATATCCCAGTGAGCTGTTCATAAATTTGTCGAAAAATGTTTGCAAAGATGACACGGCCTGTTCAAAACCGGAAGATAGGATATTATCAGAAAGGCTGTGGCAGTTGCCTGTTGCAGCGTTTCACTTCATAAGATTATCTACCTCTCTTCTTTCAATCCCCTTAAGAACACCCCCACCGCGAAAGCGGTGGGGGTGTTCTTGCCTTGACAAATTTTTGCCGTAGGGTATAATAAAAACAGAAAAAGAAGGAGGCAAGTATTTATGGTATATCGAATGAATGTAGCGGGGCTGGAAAGAGATCTGCCCATCTGCAAGGTAACAGACACCCTGTACATTGCCGGTTTTGTGATCTTTGGTGACCAGGAGCTGACCGTCGCCTGTGCCCGGGAGCTTCTCAAGCGCGCCCCGGAATATGATTACATCATCACCGCGGAGGCAAAGGGCATTCCCCTTGCCCACGAAATGGCACGGCAGGCAGGAGATCAGAAGTATTTCCTTGCCCGGAAGGGGCCCAAGCTGTATATGACCGGCGTGTTTGAATCCTCCGTTAAATCCATCACCACCGCCAAGGAGCAAAAGCTATACTTAGATACTGCAGATGCTGCACTGATGAAAGGCAAGCGGATCCTTATCGTGGACGATGTGATCTCCACCGGCGAGAGCCTGCTGGCGCTGGAAGCCCTGGTAAACAAGGCCGGCGGCGAGATCGTGGGCAGAATGGCCGTTTTGGCAGAGGGCGACGCACAGGAAAGAGAAGATCTGATCTATTTGGAGAAGCTGCCGTTGTTTAACCCGGACGGAAGTGTAATGGAATAACATTTTGGAGTTGAGGATTTGATCTATCACAATACTATTTTGAAGATCGATCTGGATGCCATTGGGGAAAACTTTTCTGCCATCCGTGAAAAAGCCGGCGTACCGGTGATGGCGGTGGTAAAGGCGGATGCTTACGGTCACGGCGCGGTGCAGGTGGCAAAGCATTTGGAAAAGGAATGCGCTTTTTTTGGCGTATCCTCCGTGTCTGAGGCATTGGAGCTGCGCCGGGCAGGGCTGGATAAACCCATTTTGATCTTAGGGCATACCCCTACGGTGGCATTTCCGGATATAATAAAAGAGAATATCCGACCGGCGATCTGTGACTACGCGGAGGCGCAGCTGCTGTCTCAGGAGGCGCAGAAGCAGGGTGCTACTGCTGCGTTCCACTTTGTGGTGGATACAGGTATGAGCCGTATCGGTTTTCAGGCTACCCGAGAGGCGGCTGCTGTATGCGCCCGGATCGCTGCGCTTCCCAATCTGATGGCAGAGGGCGTTTTCAGTCACTATGCCACGGCAGATATGGAAGATCTGACCCGGGCAAAGGAGCAGACCGCCCGGTTTGATAATTTCTGCACTATGCTAAAGGAATTGGGTGTGACGGTGCAGTACCGGCATATGGACAATTCTGCCGGTATTATGAATTTCTCCGGGCACTACGATATGGTCCGGGCAGGCATCGTTATGTACGGTCTGTACCCCAGTGATGAAGTGGATGAAAGCCTTTTGAAGCTGAAGCCGGCGCTTTCCTGGCACAGCCATATCAGCTACATTAAGACCTTGCCTGCCGGCCGGCAGATCAGCTACGGCGGTACGCATACTACCTCCCGGGAAACGGTGGTGGCAACAGTTCCGGTTGGCTATGCTGACGGATACCGCCGCAGTCTTTCCGGTAAGTTCTATGTACTGATCCGGGGCTGTCGGGCACCGATCTTAGGCAGGATTTGTATGGATCAGATGATGGTGGATGTGACGGATATCCCCGATGTCTGTGCAGGAGATCCTGTGGTGCTTATCGGCAGGGACAAGGACCAGACCATTACCGTGGAAGCTATGGCAGCTGCAGCGGATAGCTTTAACTACGAGCTTGTATGTGATTTCAGTCGGCGCGTACCCCGTCAGTATATCCAAAGCGGCAAAACAGTCCATACGGTCAATTATCTTCTTCCTTAAAAGAAAACCGCGTTTACACGCAATGTGTAAACGCGGTTTTATTATTCAGTAGTGGTGGATAACACCGGCTCATTGCCGGAGAGCAGTGTATCGTAGGCAACTGCATAGGTGGCGGTAATGCGGCTGCGCATCTGCCAGGAAAGCACCAGCTGGCATATCAGGTGCAGGAAGTAGAACAAAAAGAAGGCGGTATCACTGCTGAAGGGTAGAGAGATATTCAGATAAGAGGTGATGAGATCGCCGTAGCCAACTACGGAAATGATAGCGCTGAGGACATAATACCACCAATACTGCAAGTCCAACCGGAAAAGGGACATACAGTTTCTGCGCATCAGCTGCCAGCTTCTGAGCATAGCCGGCAGCGCGGCGGGCCGCGGTCCGTCCAAAAGGGCAAACTCTGCCATTCGTAGCCGGTAGAGGGCGGGAATCAGCAGGAGGCAAAGCATAATACCCAAAATAATATACAAGGGGATCATGCTGGGCAGCAGCGCCTGGATCGCTGCTTCATCCATAGCTGCACCGCTCTCCATAGCGGTAAGCATTGCTTCCATAAAAGGGGCGCTGAAGGGCGTGAGAGTATAGATCACGGAAGCGACCTGCGCGCAGGCAAACATTATCGCAATATAAAACACAAAGCGCAGAAGGGTCAGCCGCAGCACACCGCCCCAAATGCGAAAGCCCTGCAGCAAGGTGGCAGGCTCCGCCTGCTCCTGCCGGGCAAAGCGTAGCCCGGCGGCGGTAAAGCCCATCTCCCAAAAAGGAATGATGGCAAAAGATGCAATGCTCAATACCGACTGGGCAGTAGTGAGCACGGCGCGAAGACCCACGCCGGACAGGCCCACAGCGTTTTCTATTTGCTTACCCAAAAGAAAATTCAAAACCGTCAGCAGAAGAGAAAACACGGCGGCAGCGCCGGTATGGAGTAGTGCCAATTTTTTAGGATCAAAGTGCTGCGCGTGCAGCGCCTGCTGTGCATCAAGGCAAATTGCCCTGGAATTGCGAATGTCCATAAACACACCTCTTGGAAATGGTTGATCTAAGTTATTTATACGGCAAAGGCAAGAAAATAGCAAATGAATTTTTTGTAACGGTAGCTTTTTTTATGGTTATATGCTATTATGAGGTAAATTACTTTTACCCGGGAGGTGGTAGGATGGAATTGGGACAGCGTTTGCACCAGGCGCGGTTGGAAGCCGGACTTTCCCAGCGGCAGCTATGTGAGGGCATCGTTACCCGGAATATGCTATCCCAGATCGAAAACGGTTCTGCCAGGCCTTCTATGACAACGCTGCAGCAATTTGCTGCCCGTTTGGGAAAAAGCGTGGGATATTTCATTGAGTCGGAGGCGGTCACCTCCCCAAATCAGACAGCAATGGAGCGCGCACGCAAAGCATACAGCGCCGGGCAATATAAGCAGGTGCTGGCTGCTTTGGAAGAATACCGATCACCGGATCCGGTGTTCGACTGGGAGTGTGCCTATTTGGATGCTCTTTCCAGGATCGCTCTTGCAGAGGATGTGCTTTCTGAGGGAAAGACGGCTTATGCCTTGTCCCTGCTGGAGCAGGCTGCTGAAAGCGGCAGCAAAACACCTTATTATACATCTGCCTTGGAGCGACAGCGGCTGCTGCTGTACTATCAGGCAAGACCGGAGGATGCCCAAGCCTTAGCAAGACTGCTGCCGGAAAATCTGCAGGAAACGCTTTTGCGCGCAGAAAGCCTTTTGGCGAAGGAGCCGGAAAAGAGCCTTGCCTTGCTGGATGGCGCGCCGTCAGAGTACTGGCGGTGGCATTATCTTAAGGGGCAGGCGTTGTTTCAGTTGAAAGAATATGAAAAGGCTGCCCGGCATTACCGCACCGCAGAACCGATGGCAAAGGAAAAGGTTTATGAGGCACTGGAAAGCTGCTACCGGGAACTGAAGGACTTTGAGAAGGCTTACCACTATGCCTGCTTACAGAAGTAAGGAAGGAGAAAGCAATGCTTCCGGAAGGATTTTTACATAGAATGGAAAAACAGCTGGGAGAGGAATTCCCGGCGTTTATGGAGAGCCTGGAGCGGCCCCGGGCGGTGGCGCTGCGGTTAAACCCTTTGAAAAGATACCCGAAAGAACTTCCTTTTATAACTTCCAATGTGCCCTGGGAGCCTATGGGCTATTATTATGACCAGGAAACCAGACCCGGTTTGCACCCTTATCACGAGGCAGGCGTATACTATTTACAGGAGGCCAGCGCAATGGCTCCCGTGGCGCTCTTAGATCCCCAGCCGGGAGATTGGGTGCTGGATCTGTGCGCCGCGCCGGGTGGGAAAAGCACACAGATCGCCGGCAGGCTTCAGGGAGAGGGCTTTTTGCTTTGCAATGAGATCCACCCTAAGCGGGCCAGGATCTTAAGCCGGAACATTGAGCGTATGGGTATAGCCAATGCGCTGGTCACCAATGAGAACCCGGAAAATTTGGCAAAACACTATGAAGAATTATTTGACCGGGTGCTCATCGATGCGCCTTGCTCCGGTGAGGGAATGTTCCGCAAGGAAGAAGCAGCAGTGACGGACTGGAGTCAGGAAACAGTACAGATGTGCGCGGATCGGCAGGCCCAAATTTTAGATGCCGGCGCCCGACTGGTGCGGCCCGGCGGACGGCTGGTGTACTCCACCTGCACCTTTGCGCCGGAGGAAAACGAGCAGGCAGTGGCAGCATTTTTGGCGCGGCATCCGGAGTTTTCTCCGGAGAGGGTGGCTGCGCCCTGGTTTACTGCCGGAGAGAACGGCTCATTCAGGCTTTGGCCTCACAAGCTGCTGGGAGAGGGGCATTTTGCCGCGGTTTTGCGAAAAGCAGGAACGCCCCAACCCCGGCAGGATATGCCCAGGGGTGAGAAGCTGCCGGATGGCTGGATAAAATTCCAAAAGGAGCTGGATATCCGATTGCCGGCAGGTAAGGCGATTTCCTTTGGCACCAGTCTTTTCTGGGCACCGGAGCAGATGCCGGATATTCGTGGGGTGCGGGTGCTGCGACCGGGACTGGAGCTGTGCGAGATAAAGAAGGACCGGATCGAGCCTGCCCACGCCTTGGCGCTGTATTTGCAGTCTGCCGGGGTGCAGCAGGATATTCCTGCGCAGAGCGAGCAGATCAAAGCCTATATGCACGGCGAGACGATCCCCACAGATAAAAGCGGTTGGTGTCTGGTCAGCGTGGATGGTTACGGCATTGGTTGGGGCAAGGGCGACGGCAGGATCCTCAAGAATCACTACCCCAAAGGCTTGCGCAGATAATTTTTGACTTTACATAACGATGCAGATATGGTATAATTTTCGGTGGAAAAGTATTGGCGAATTCCCTTTTGCCATACTTTATAAGTAATTTTTCGCAAGGAGAGGATCATCCTTGGCAAGATATGAAATCGAAGGCGGCGCTCCCCTTAACGGCACAGTCAGCATCAGCGGCGCGAAAAATGCAGCGGTGGCGATCCTGCCGGCTGCACTTTTGGTCAGCGGTGAATGCCGGATCGAAAATGTTCCGGATATCTCTGATGTGCGCATTTTGCTGAGCATTTTGTCGGATATGGGTGCCCGGATCACAGAAGAGGGTAACGGCACGGTGATCCTGGATTGCTCCAGCATCACCAGCACTCACCCCAATCCGGACCTGGTGCGGAAGATGCGTGCCAGCTATTATCTCATGGGCGCGCTGCTGAGCCGGTTTGGCAGAGCAGATGTGGCGCTGCCCGGCGGCTGTAATTTTGCAAGCCGTCCCATCGACCAGCACATTAAGGGCTTCCGGGCGCTGGGCGCGCAGGTGGAGGAGACGGAAAGCTATGTTCATATCCAGCCCGGTCCCCGGGGCATCACCGGAAATCGGGTCAGCCTGGATATGGTCAGCGTGGGTGCAACAGTGAATATTATGCTGGCAGCAACATTGACCCCCGGCCAGACGGTCATCGAAAACGCTGCGAAAGAGCCGCATATCGTTGACCTTGCAAACTTCCTCAACACTATGGGCGCCCGGATCTCCGGTGCCGGTACGGATACCGTGAAGATCAAGGGCGTGGAAAAGCTCTGCGGCGGTACTTACGCCATTATCCCTGACCAGATCGAAGCAGGTACATACTTAGCTGCCGTGGCAGCCACCGGCGGAAATGTGCTGGTGAAAAATGTCATCCCCAAGCATATGGAGTGCATCACCTCCAAGTTGGAGGAAATGGGCGCGGAGATCATCAACTATGACGATGCCATCCGGATCCGCAGCAGCGGTCAGCTGCGCAGCACCACAGTCAAGACCCGGCCCTATCCCGGCTTCCCCACGGATATGCAGGCGCAGATCTGCGTGTGTATGACCTTGGCAAGCGGCGTCAGCCGGCTGACGGAGAGCGTGTATGAGACCCGCTTCTTCGGCTACTGCACAGAGCTGTGCGATATGGGTGCGGATATCCGCATCAGCGGTAAGACGGCAACCATCACCGGCACCGGCAGACTGCACGGCGCAACGGTGTATGCCCACGATCTGCGGGCAGGCGCTGCGCTGATCATTGCCGGCTTGGCGGCAGAGGGTATTACAAGAGTAGAGGATATCCACTATGTGGAGCGCGGCTATGAAGATGTTATCGGCAAGATGACAGCTTTAGGCGCAAGGATCCGTAAATTAGGCAATTAAAGACGAACGACCCGGATGTGTAAAAGCACATCCGGGTTTTCATTTATAAAAAGCAGCACAGCCAGCGGCTGTGCTGCTTTTGTCATATAGAATTATTCGTCGTCCTTAGCTTCGTCGATGATCTTCTGCTGGTTTGCCTTGGGCACTTCCTCGTAACGGACAAATTCCATTGTGAAGGAGCCGCGTGCCTGGGTCATAGCCCGCAGGTCGATAGCATAGCTGCTCATTTCTACCATAGGCACTTCCGCCTCGATAACGGTGTTGCCGTCAGCATCGGGATTCATACCCATAGGACGGCCACGGCGCTTGCTCAGATCGCCCATAACATCGCCGACATAGCTTTCGGGAACAGTGACAGCCAGTGCGCCGATGGGCTCGAGCAGAGTGGGCATTGCGTTGGGCATTGCCTCCTTGAAGGCAAGGATCGCAGCCAGCTTAAATGCCATTTCATTGGAGTCAACAGGGTGGTAGGAGCCATCATACAGAACGGCCTTCAGACCCACCATAGGATAGCCTGCCAACGGACCCTTCTGAACAGCTTCCTGAATGCCCTTTTCAACAGCAGGGTAGAAGTTCTTGGGAACAGAGCCACCGAAGACTTCCTCAGCGAAGATCAGCTCATCCTGCTCTTCCTGCGGCTCGAAGCGGACCCAAACATCACCGAACTGGCCGGAGCCACCGGTCTGCTTCTTATGACGACCGTGGGCCTCTACCTTCTTCTTGATCTTCTCGCGGTATGCGACCTTTGCCGGGCTCAGCACAGCGTCCACGCCGAAACGGCTCTTCAGCTTGGAAACCAGCACATCCAGCTGCTGGTCACCGGTGCCGGAAATGACCATCTGCTTGGTCTCGGCGTTGTTGACCACGCTGAAGGAGGGATCTTCTTCGTTCAGTCGGCTCAGGCCGGCAGAAACCTTTTCTTCCTGGCCCTTGGTCTTGGGAGCAATCGCCATGGAGTAGCAGGCGGGTGCGGAGGGGATTCCCTTCAGAGAGACTACCTTACGGGGGTCACACAGCGTGTCGCCGGTCTTGACCTTGTCCATCTTGCCAATGGCGCCGATATCGCCGCAGGACAGCTCTTTGACCTCGCTTGCCTTTTTACCGCACATAGAATACAGTCTGCCCAGCTTCTCGGTCTCGCCGGTGCGGGCATTGACCAGGGTGGTGTCCGAGGTGATGGTGCCGGAGAGGACCTTCACGAAGGAGTACTTGCCGTACTGATCGGAAACGGTCTTCCAAACGAATGCAGAGGGAACGCCGCCGGGAGAAACCACAAATTCCTCGGTAGAGCCGTCAGCGGTGGTAGCCTTGTGGTAGTTGCCCTCCACGGGGTTAGGCAGCAAGTCCACAATGTGGTCCATCAGCATCAGGCTGCCCAGGCAGGTGACGCCGGAGCCGCACAGAACGGGATACAAGGTGTGGTCGATGACACCCTTGTGCATACCCTTGATCATTTCTGCGTATGTAAAGTCCTCGCCGCCGAAGAACTTGTCCATAAACTCTTCGCTGGTCTCAGCGACAGATTCCTTCAGGGCGTCGTTAAACTCTTCGATAACAGCCAGCTTATCCTCGGGCGCTTCGATCTCCACGCGCTTTAAGTTCTGCATCTCGAATGCACGCTTGTTCAGCACATCGATGATGCCGGTGATCTTACGGCTGCTGTCCCAGATGGGAACGACCACAGGCGCGATCTTGTTGCCGTACTTGGCGCGCAGGGCATCGAAGGTGCCGTTGTAGTCGGCATTGTCCTCGTCTACCTTGGAGATGTAGATGAAGCGGGGCATATTCCGCTCTTCGCAGTACTTCCAGGCCTTCTCAAAACCGACAGTGATACCGTCCTTGGCGGAGCATACGATGATGGCAGCGTCTGCAGCCCGGAGCGCTTCCATAGCAGCGCCGGAGAAGTCAAAGCCGCCGGGAGCGTCCAGCAGGTTGATCTTCACACCGTTATACTCCAGAGGCACCACGGCGGTGGAAATGGAGATGTTACGGCGGATCTCTTCGGGATCGTAGTCGCAGACGGTGTTGCCGTCGGCGTTCTTACCGATGCGGTCGATGGCACCGGTCATATAAAGCAAGCTCTCAGCAAGGGCAGTCTTACCGCTGCCGCTGTGACCGAGCAGGCAAATATTACGAATCGAGTTTGCTGTGTACATAATGTGTTCAATCTCCTTTCGGGAAGGCTGATGCCCTCCACTTCTTACAGTCCGGGCTTTTAAGCACCGCAATAAAGACATTATACACGAACAAAACGCGGATTTCAATGCCTAATTTGTCAATTTTGCAAATTGTATTCAATGAATAATTTTTTTCTTGCGATGTGAAAAAAATAGATATATAATCAAGATATAATCTTATTATGGGGGAATTTGATATGGCATACGATGTCCGTCCCGAAACCATGGAGCGTATTACAACTTTTGCACAGGCCAATGCTTTTATTGAGGAGCAGGTGGCGGCTGTACGCAAGCAGGTTGGCGACAAGAAGGTGCTGCTGGCGCTGTCCGGCGGCGTGGATTCTTCTGTTGTTGCGGCGCTGCTGATCAAGGCAATCGGCAAACAGCTGGTGTGCGTGCATGTGAACCACGGTCTGATGCGCAAGGGCGAGAGTGAGCAGGTCATCGAGGTGTTCGGCAAGGAGCTGGACGCAAACCTTATTTATATCGATGCAACTGACCGCTTCCTGGATCTGCTGGCAGGTGTTTCTGATCCCGAGCAGAAGCGTAAGATCATCGGCGGTGAGTTTATTAAGGTCTTCGACGAGGAGGCTGCCAAGTTAGATGGCATTTCCTTCCTGGCGCAGGGCACCATCTATCCCGATATTTTAGAGTCCATCAAGGCTGCCGAAAGCGGCAAGCCTGTTAAGTCTCACCACAATGTGGGCGGTCTGCCCGATGAGATGGCAATGGAGCTGGTAGAGCCTGTGAAGCTGCTGTTTAAGGATGAGGTCCGTGTGGTGGGTGAGGCCCTGGGTCTGCCCCACGCAATGGTCTACCGTCAGCCCTTCCCCGGCCCCGGCCTGGGTGTAAGATGCTTAGGCGCGATTACCCGTGACCGTCTGCACGCTCTGCGTGAAGCAGACGCAATCTTGCGGGAAGAATTTGACAATTGCGGTTTGGCAGAAAAGGTATGGCAGTACTTTGTTGCTATTCCCGATCTGAAGAGCGTGGGCGTGCGTAACGAAATGCGTTACGAAGGCTGGCCTGCCATTATCCGTGCCGTGAACACCAAGGACGCAATGACCGCTACCGTAGAGGAGATCCCCTACGCAGTGCTGCATAAGATCGTAAACCGCATTACCTCTGAGGTCGAAGGCATCAACCGTGTGCTGATGGACCTGACCCCGAAGCCCACCGGCACTATTGAGTGGGAATGACCTTGTGTGGCTATGTGGTTCTTTGAATAGTTAGAAAAGCACCGTATTTTGCGAGTTAAAATGCAAAATACGGTGCTTTTTGTTCTTATTTTGCACATTTCAAAATCCATCATCTTGAATTTGACCAACTTTTGACCAACAGTTTCCCGCTTGATTATTTCTATATATACTTGCAAAGATTTATTTTAAGTGGTAATATTATTTTGAAGACACATTTCTCATGCCAAATCCATCGGCTCAAAACTAAATTTACGGAGGTGTTTTATAATGAGCAATATCCATCAATCCATCATAGAAAATCTCACCGCACTCAATATAGATATCTATCATTACGAGGAGATTGTCCGCTGCTACGCTCTGGCGAAGCTCAATATAGAGCACTCCGGAAAGCCTGATTATACAGACGGGATTCACTCGGCAGAATTTGATACAGAGGTTTCCCGATATCAGCTGCTCCATCCTGATGTGCAGCCGTACTATGACAGTACCGTTTTTTTCGAACTTTGCAGTGAGCTTGTCTCGGCAGGCATGGATAAAGATTGCCGGCTGTTTTTTGAGGCCTTCGCACCATTCCTGGTTGCTGACTGGGATTGGCTTATAACCGAATTCCCGAAAGGACATCGCGAAAAATTAGCCTATGTGCTTTACCTGATTCTCAGATCCGCAAAGGAGTCTCAGCTACCAATTGCGAAAATTGATAAATCCAGGATTGAAAGCTTCTATGTGGAAAACAAGGAACTCTATACTTCCGTTGAACTTGCTAAGGACAATTTCACTCATTGCTGGCAAGCCGTGTATTACAACCATATGTCGGAGCTAAAGGGAACTGTCAGCCCCAAGCTGGTGGATACCATTCGGTTCTACCGACAGCACAAGGTTTCCGGTCTTAGGCTCCTTGCGAACTACTGCCAATATAACAAGCACCGCACACAGATTGAGGATGCATTTAATCCCTGGCTGGAATTCCAGCAAGCAATCAAAGGAAAGCAGAATGCCGCAGAAGGCATCAGCATTACCGAATCGACCTTTAATATGGTTGAAGATATCCGGAACGAGAGACCCAGTGATGTCATCCGCGCAGCACTCTACCCCTTCCCGGGACTATTTGGACAGAGATCTGATTTTAATGTCAGAAGCAAATACGACGGCAGATTCGAATGCTCCTTCTTCCTGCAGCAGTTTCAGTTGTTGGCCCGGAACGCGTCTCAAGTTCTAATCGTAAATCCGGGACCCGACTTTCTCCTTGCGTGGTCTCAAAAAGCAAAAAAGTACGCATGTAAATGCTATGTTGCCGTGCCGAATATCTATGTGGCTGCCGCCTATCGAATGGAATTCAAAAACTTGAAATTCTGTATTTTCTCAGACATTGCAAATCACGAAAAAGAATTTGATCTGATTGCAATTGCGTCGCCATTCACAGCGGAAGAATTCAGCTTCGGTACCATGCTTTCCGCCGGCAAGGATAACGCAAACTGTATAGCACTGCTTCCTCAGACCTTTATATCTGCGCCTGAGGACAATGTTTGCGCAGTCTTACGGGAACACGGTTTCCTCCCCAGCAAAATCATTGCAATCGCATCCAATGCCACAGTCACCCAGCCTAGAAAGAAAATGCTTTTGTTCGCAGGCCGCCGCGTGGATCCCAATGCACCGATCCCTGTTTTCTTTACCCAGTGTGACAAGGATGGTTCCAACCTTATCGTTGAAAAAGAATATATCCAGGCAACGCAGCAACAGCTGAAAAAGCCAACGACACTTGTTAAGTTGCGGGAGACATTTGAAAAAGCAAAAATTGCCCCGGACTCTGTTAAGCACCGTAAGCGGCCATCTGTCTATCAGTTCTCCAATGAGATCTCGCTGTACTACACCGTGCACCGGGACAGGTATGGCGTTTATGTTGGCGAGGCCTACTACAGAGGAAAAACGGTATCCCACAATAAGAAGGATGGACGAGTCTGGAATTCTCCTGCAACGCAGAAAGGTCTGCGCTGTAAGGATCGGGAATCCGTAATTGGTAAGATGGAGACCATAACCTATTCAGATGCCATTTACCCGTATGTCGTAGGAGATATGCTGGATCATTACGGTGAGCGTATCGGCCAATGCTCCCTCAAGACCATCTGGTTTTGCTGCCGCAGTCGCTTGCTGGCACGACGGGATTACCGTGACGAAATTGCCCGGAATGTCCTGTTTTGTTCCGGCAGCAACGCACTGTCTGCGCTTTGCCCAGTGGGTGCCAACGATGACGATTACCGCAACGCAATGCAATCTGTCATCCCGGAAGACAGTCTCGCGGTTGTTAAGTTCTGGCAGCAATTAAACATCATTATGCGTGTCGCGGAGGAAAGCAATTATATCCAAGCAAACCCCATCCCCGCGCTTCTGCCGGAAATCAGCAATCGGGCATCCAAAGAGCTGCGGAATTTGCGAAATATGCTGACGAAAAAGACCTTCACCTTTGAAGAGGAGGCCCGCATCCTTGCCTACGTTCGCAAAGAAGTCAAATCAGATTTTGGTCCAAGAAAGGCCTTGCGGTTCGAGGAAGACAGCACATTGCTGCTTGGTCCGATTCAGCTGTTTACCGGCATGAGCACCCGGGAAGCCTGTGCACTGACCTGGGATGATTTTGAGACCATTCCCGGCTTGAAAGCATATCGCCTTTTGGTGTACAAGTTACTATCGGACGAAGGCACAGTGATCTACCACGCAGATGGCACTGCCTGCAGAAAAGTCCCGGTAGCACCGCTTTTGCCAGATATGCTGAATACCCGAAAAACCTATCTGCAGGCTGTGTGCGGCTTTACGGAAGCAGAGCTGCAGCATTTGCCGGTCATTATGCCTGATAACAAAAAGACTGTTGCAGCACTTTCTAAGCCGTCCTTCTGCAAGTACGATGCTGCCATACGGGTTTGTCGGTCTCTGATTGAAAAAGCCGACATTCCCACCCAGGAGCTGGTACTTCCCGGTGACGGTGACAAAGAGATCGTTGTGGATATGAACAAGTATCAGGGCGATATTTTCTACAGCAATTTTAAGCACCGGGCTAACCACACCTGTTCCTTTAACCGCGGAGAATTGTCCTATGTGGTAGGCAACAAGGCCCCGGATACGTTTTCTCAGCATTATTGCGATTACACAAACGATTTGGTCCAGTACGGGATGGTTCAAAAGCTGAACCGCTGGAGCCACACCCACGAAACCGGTGTGCAAAACGCTGCGCAAAGCACCTCCGAGATTTCAACATTCACCCGCAAAACCACCGTTCATTCTGATCATAAAAAGAATCATTATAACGCCCTTTCAATCACCATGGCATCGACCCAGGAGGTGCCCGGAAGCTATATTGATGTTTTGATCGAATGCAATCACGGTGTAACCGGCAGCATTGCCGTATATGATGCCGGAAAGGAGGATGGCCAATAATGACAGATTGGAAATGCTTCGTTGGTGAAGAGCACACCTTTTACGGAATCTATCACGATTACTATGAGGATTTTGAAGAGCATTGGAAAGCGGATTCCACCCAAAGAAGCAACCACCTACGTTACTGCAATCAAATCATTCCGCTGCTTTCTCGGCACGACGAGACCCCGATAAGCGCCTATACCCAGGAAGATTACGATGCTGTTATTCAGACTTTGATCCAGCGGGGGCAGGATACAAAGGGCAAACAGTATATGCCCTACAAGGAAAGCACCCTGCAGGATTTTCGCCGTTTGATTTACTATGTAGTGGAAACAGCTGCCCGGCACGGTGAATGCGATAATGTTCTTTGGGAAAGCAGCTTAAACCCCGAAGCCACAACGGGGAGCGAGGAAACAAAAGCCAATCAGGCACTGCTTTGCAAGTCGTTGACCATCCCCCAAGAGCAAGCAGTGGCCAAGGCTCTCCTTTCTGATCCGCTGCAATCCGGCCAAAACATAGGCCTGCTCTTAATGTATTCTCTAGGGCTGCGCAATGCGGAAGCCTGCGCGGTGGATTACGGCGATATCAAACCCATGCAAACCCATCCTGACTGCCCGGTAATATGGATCTACAAAACCACCGGCTATGACACCAGCGCAGGTAAACTGGGCGGAAAGACCAGGAATGCAGATCGCATTATCCCGGTACCTGATAAGGTTGCTGCTCTGATTTATGAGCGGCGTCAGTATATAGAGTCGCAGCTTAACAAATCAATCGACGATTACCCCATTGTGTGCAACAACGATCGGTGGGATGTTCGGTGCTCCGCCCGGGAGTTAACAAATGCTGCCCGCATTCTGTTTCAAAACATTAAAATTAAAGCTGTTCAGATGTCATCCATCAGTGAGGACCTTCAAGAGGACCCCATATCCGATAGAGACAGCCTACCTTTTGAGGATCGAAAAGACCCTACGGCGTATCTGTTCCGTCGTAACTTTGGAACGCATTTACACATTCTCGGTTTAAGCGAACCAGAAATTGAATACGTGATCGGGCACGATATTGATGACCCCTACGAAACCCGAAATGAGTTTGTCAACGAAGAGAAGCTGTTTGCCATTAAGCAAAAAATGGACCGCAGGCCTTTGGTCAACAGTGACCTTTCTGAGATCAAACGCATCGATGTGGGAGAGCGGCTGCAGCTACAGCATACTGCCTGTGTGCAAATACCGGCAGATTCCGCAGAAACCGAGATGCACATTACAGCAAATGAACCCACGGACAATATTCGTGTCAGACTGTCTTCTCATCCACAGAATATGCCTATCCAATTAAATTGCAGGCGTTACAACGTGAAGGAAACCGAGTACGATCGCTTTGTGGATACGCAGCAGCAGTATCATAAGGTCTATACCAAAGCATAAGAAAAGGCAGCCGAGTGCGAATCACTCGGCTGCCTTTCGCTATAGTATCACTTTTCTTTGCGTTTCTGCTGGGGAATAGGGAAAAATTGGTTTCTGGAATAGAAATCCGATATCTGCGCGCCGTAAATAAGCTCGCCATTTTTTACCCCGTAGGCACTGTATTCAGATTCATCCAATTCTGTCCAGTCACCGGCCACCAACACCATATCATACTTCACTTTCGTTCGGCTTGTTCCAGCATCATCTGTACTGCGGCTGAACAGCTTTTTGCAAGCCTTATTGTATTCCTTGCGGTCCCGGAACACCAGTATAAAATACTTCGTTTTATACTGGCTGGTTCCACGAATGCCGCTAAAGGACGCAAAGAGAAT
>JAZNQK010000018.1:0-9758 GCA_045590135.1 Faecousia sp. | reverse complement strand
CCTGCTTTGCTGCATATAGCCAAGTTCCGGTTTGACGCGCTGTCGCGCAAATTGAGAATTGAGAATGGAGAATTGAGAATCAAGGTATTTCCTCCGGAAATGATTTAAATAGTTGCCGTAGGCAACACAATAATTCTACATTCTCCATTCTACATTCTACATTATTTCAGTTTGTCGAGCAGATACATCTGCTCGTCAAACTGAAATTTGACCGTCAAATGTCCCTTGCGGAAATCCTACTTGCAAAAAAAAAGGAACTTGTATATAATAAGGTGTAAAATGATAAGTGTTTCCATTTTTGAGGAAGGGAAGAGGTGAGCTGTGTTGTCCGGAAAAAAGCGTTTATGGATGCTGCGCGGCAGGCGCAAACTCAGTGCTACGCAGATCATCGCGGTGTCCTTTTTGGGCATTATTCTGTTGGGCAGTATCCTTCTGAGCCTGCCGGTTGCATCCCGCAGCGGAGAATCCGCTGGCTATTTGACTGCCTTGTTTACCTCCACCTCTGCTACCTGTGTTACAGGTCTTGTGTTGGGAGATACCTGGAGCCTTTGGAGCGGTTTCGGACAGGCTGTGATCCTTACGCTCATCGAGATCGGCGGCTTGGGCTTTATGTCCGCAGCTTCTTTGGTTATTTTTCTGCTGCGCCGAAAGGTGGGCCTGAAGCAGAGAATGGTGATGGCACAGGCACTGAGCGTGAACGAAATGGAAGGCGTGGTCCGGCTGCAAAGATTAGTGCTTACCGGAAGTTTGCTGATCCAGTTTACAGGTGCGCTGATCCTGATGCTGCGATTTCTGCCGGAGTACGGTCTGCGCAGGGCGGCGATCTGGGGCGTTTTCCACGCAGTCTCCGCTTTTTGCAATGCCGGCTTTGATATTTTCGGAGCGATCGCTCCCGGTCAGAGTGTGGCGATTTTCAACGGCGATGCGGTCATTTGTCTAACGCTGATGGCGCTTATCACATTGGGCGGCTTGGGTTTCTTTGTTTGGGAGGAGATCATCACCAAGCGCAGCTTCAAAAAATGCAGCGTTTACACAAAGCTGGTGCTGCTCACATCCCTGGTGCTGGTGCTGACCGGCGCAGTTGTGTTCTTAGCTTTGGAGTGGAATAACCCGGATACCCTGGGGAATATGCCGGTATGGCAAAAAATACTCAATGCCCTGTTCCAATCGGTGACTATGCGTACCGCTGGCTTTGCATCCGTAGATCAGGCAAAGCTGACAGAAGCGGGCAAGGTGTTCGGTTCCATATTGATGCTCATCGGCGGCTCTTCCGGCTCTACGGCAGGCGGCATCAAGACCGTTACCTTTGTGGTGCTGATGCTGTTTTTGTATAACCGGCTCCGGGGCAGAAACACAGTCACGGTATTCCGCAGGACTGTTCCCGGCGAAAAGGTAATGGACGCAATGACCATCGTGTCTGTGGTGGTAACGCTGTGCATTGCCGGTGCGATCTTCATCTGTGTGACTTCGCAAGTGGGTTTTGCGGACAGCCTGTTTGAGGCAGCGTCTGCGCTGGCTACCGTGGGTCTTACAGCGGGTGTGACCGAAAGCCTGAGCTTGGCGGCAAAGCTGCTGGTGATCGTATTTATGTACTTTGGCAGAGTCGGCATTCTGACCATCAGCCTTGGCTTCCTGATGGGAAATAAGGCGGTGCAGCGGTATCAGTATGCCAACACGAATCTGCTTATTGGATAGGAGTATTGCTATGAAATCATATATAGTGATCGGCTTGGGTCGGTTTGGCAGCGAGGTGGCCCGCAGACTCAGCGAGCAGGGCTGCGAAGTTCTTGCCATGGATATCAGCAGTGAGCTCGTGCAGCATATCAGCAGCGAGGTGACCCACGCGGTGGTGGGCGATGCCCGGGATAAAAGCGTTTTGAAGGCCTTGGGTGCAGGCAGCTTTGACTGCGCAGTCGTTGCCATTGGTGACAGCCTGGCGGACTCCGTTCTGGCGACTATGAATCTGAAGGAACTGGGCGTGCCGTATCTGGTGTGCAAGGCCCATGACGATACCCACCGGCAGGTGCTCAATAAGCTGGGTGCAGACCGGGTGGTGATCCCGGAGCAGGAAAATGCCGTTCGGCTGGCAAAAAGCTTGTCCTCGGACAATGTGCTGGATTATATTGAGCTTTCTGAAGATTTCGGCATCATTGAAGTGCCTGCGCCGGCATCCTGGGTAAATAAGAGTCTGATGGAGCTGAGTGTCCGGGCAAAGCTGGGCGTGAACATCATCGCAATAAAGCGCGATGCGGCGATCACCGTTTCTCCGGCTGCGGATTTCCGTATTGCGGCTGAAGATATTATCGTTGTTTTGGGCAGCACGGCAGCGCTTGAAGCTGTTCAGAAGCTATGACGGAAGCACGGATCACGGCGCGGAGGAATCCGCTTTTACAGCAGGTGCGCCGGCTGCTGAATTCCAGAAAGGAACGGGAAGAAGCAGGCCTTTTCGTGGCAGACGGCACCAAGCTGCTGTCTGAGGCTGTCCGCTTTTTTCCGGGCTTGGAAACAGTTATTTTGTCCGACGGGGTACAATGCGATGTGCCGGAAACGGTGAATGTGGTGCGCGTTCCCCAGGATGTAATGGAATCCATTTCGCCTATGCGCACGCCCCAGGGCGCGCTGTTTATCTGTCGGCTGCCGGAGAAGGCTGCCTTTACACCGGAAAAAGGAATGCTCCTGCTGGATGGCATTCAGGATCCCGGTAATTTGGGAACGATCCTGCGTACCGCAGATGCGCTGCAGATCCCGGTGGCGCTGCTGGAAGGCTGCGCAGATCCCTTTAGCCATAAGGTGGTCCGTGCCAGTATGGGCGCGGTGTTTCGCAAAAGCGTAGTGCAGACAACCTGGGAGCAGGCTCAAAAAGCTTGCCTGGATGCGAATGTCCAAATTGCAGTGACTGCCTTGCGGGATGATGCCAAGGATCTGCGGCAGGCAGACCTGAGCGCCGCTGCTGTAGTCATCGGCAGTGAGGGACAGGGCGTTCGTCCGGAGATCTTGGAGCAGGCAAAGCAGCATTTGATCATTCCTATGGACGAAAACTGCGAATCCTTAAACGCCGCCATTGCCGCGGCCATCGTAATGTGGCAAATGAAGCAATAAAGAAAGAAGGGGCGGAAAATGCAGATACATTGGATATGGTTTGCCGGCTTGAGCAAGATACCAATGCCGCTGAAACTGACACTGTTAGAGCGCTTTTCCGACCCTGAGGAGATTTTCGATCTGGGCGCAGCCGCTTTGACGCAGTTAGAGGGCGTAACGGAGCAAATGCTGCAGGAAATAGACAACAAGGATCTTTCCGCAGCGGAAAAGATCCTGAAAAGCTGTGAAAGCAAGGGGATCGATATCGTCACCTTTGCAGATGCGGCTTATCCACCCCGGCTGCGTAATATCTTTGACCCGCCCATGGTGCTATACTGTAAGGGTACGATTCCCGATACGGAAAATGCACCGGTCATCGGTGTGGTAGGCACCCGGAAAGCCACAGCCTACGGCTTGAGCGTTGCCCGGAATATGACCCAGCAGATCGCTGCCTGCGGCGGCATCGTGGTATCCGGCGGTGCAGGTGGTATCGATACGATGGCGCTGCAGGGTGCGCTGGAGCTGGAGGCAAGTGTGGTAGCCGTTTTAGGCTGCGGTGTGGATGTTTGCTATCCCAAAGAAAATAAGCGTCTGTTCGATCGCATCCCGGAAAAGGGATGTCTGATCTCAGAATATGCGCCCGGGACCCGGCCCTATAGCTGGAATTTCCCCAGGCGCAACCGGATCATCAGCGGTATGTCCAACGGCGTGCTGGTGGTGGAGGCACCGGAAAAAAGCGGCGCGCTGATCACAGCCCGGGAAGCCTTGGAACAAGGCCGGGATGTGTTCGTTGTGCCCGGAAACATCGATGTGACGGCATGTGCCGGCAGTAATGCACTGCTGCAGGGCTATGCGATGGCAGCCTTCACCGGCTGGGATATTCTGCAGGAGTATCAGCAGATGTATCCCCGGACGGTGCAAAGGCGGGAAGTACCTGCGCATATCCGTGAGGCAGAGTATTCGCCTGCAAAGGTGGCACAGCAACCGTCACAGCCACAGAAAAAAGAAGAATCCCCTGCAAGCGTAAAGCAGATCGAGTTGTCAGCGGAGGAAGCTTTGGTAGCAGACTGTCTGACCCAGGAGCCCCGACAGGTGGACGAGATCATCGCGCAAGTCAAGCTGCCGGCAGCCAGGGTGATGAGCATTCTGACGATGCTCACCGTTAAGGGTGTTGTGCGCAGCCATCCCGGTAAACGGGTAAGTAAAATTTATGGAGGAAAGTAATGTCTAAGGCATCCAATCTTGTAATCGTGGAGTCACCCTCCAAGGCGAAGACCATTGGAAAGTACTTGGGACCGGAGTATACCGTCAAGGCCAGTATGGGTCATTTGCGGGATCTGCCCAAAAGTACGCTGGGCGTCAATATAGAGAAGAATTTTGAGCCGGAGTATCTGCCTATGGAGAACAAGGCAGAGATCATCAACGAATTGCGTAAGCTTGCAAAGCAGGCAGATAATGTGTATCTGGCAACTGACCCGGACCGGGAGGGCGAAGCTATCTCCTGGCACTTAAAAGAGCTTTTGCAGCTTCCGGATGAAAAGGCACACCGGGTCACCTTTAACGAGATCACCCAAAAGGTGGTCCTCCAGTCCATCGATAACCCCAGAGCCATCGACTATGCCTTGCTGGATGCCCAGCAGGCCCGCCGGGTGTTGGACCGGATCGTGGGTTATCAGCTTTCTCCGCTGCTGTGGAAGAAGGTCCGCAGAGGCCTTTCTGCCGGCCGTGTCCAGTCTGTTGCCACCCGTTTGGTGGTGGACCGGGAGAATGAGATCCGCGCATTCGTGCCCAAGGAATACTGGTCGCTGGATGTGACGCTACAGTTAAACGGAAAGCCCGGCAGCTTTGTAGCAAGCTATTACGGCGATCAGAAGAAACGGGAGCTTTCCTGCCAGGAGCAGACCGATGCCGTCATCCGGGATATCACCGGTAAAGAATTTACGGTCACCAGTGTCCGCCGGGCAGACAAAAAGCGCTCTGCTGCGCCTCCTTTTACCACCTCTACTTTGCAGCAGGAGGCTTCCCGGAAGCTGAATATGACGCCCAAGCGCACCATGGCCATCGCCCAGCAGCTTTATGAAGGCGTGGATGTGGCAGGGGAGGGCACATTGGGTCTGATCACCTATATGCGTACCGACTCTCTGCGTTTAAGCGATGAAGCAATGGCGGCTGCCGCAAGCTTTATCCGCGGGCGCTACGGCGACGCTTATTACTATGGAAAATATCATACCTTCAAGACAAAATCCGGCGCGCAGGATGCCCACGAAGCCATCCGTCCCACCCATGTGGAACTGGACCCCGAGCAGATCAAGGACAGCCTGACCCGGGAGCAGTATCGGCTGTATAAGCTGATCTGGAGCCGTTTCCTGGCGTCTCAGATGGCAAATGCGGTGTATGATACGGTATCCATCGATACAAGCTGCGCCGGCCATACCTTCCGCAGCAACCATCAGAGTATGAAGTTTGCCGGCTTTATCGCAGTGTATGAGGAAGGCCGGGACGACGAAGCCGAAGCAACCGGCTCCCCCTTGCCGGAGCTGCAGGAGGGGGATACTGCGTTTGCAACGGATCTGAAAAAGGAGCAGCATTTTACCCAGCCGCCTGCCCGGTATACGGAAGCAACGCTGGTCAAAGCAATGGAGGAAAAGGGTGTGGGCAGACCCTCTACCTATGCCGGAATGGTCTCCATTATTCAGGACCGGGAGTATGTCAGCAAGCAGGATAAGCGTCTGATGCCCACAGCCCTTGGTGAAGTGGTCACCGGATTGATGATAGAGCGCTTCACCGACATTATTGATGTGGAATTCACTGCCAATATGGAGCAGGATCTGGATAATGTAGAAGCGGGAAAGCAGAACTGGAAAGCGTTGCTGGCAGATTTTTATAAGCGCTTCAGCGCTTCTCTTTCCGATGCGGAAAAGGCATTGGAGGGCACACGGATCAAGGTGCCGGATGAGGTGTCTGACGAAGTATGCGATGTGTGCGGCAGAAACTTAGTGGTGAAGGTGGGCAGATTCGGCAAGTTCCTTGCCTGTCCCGGCTTCCCGGAGTGTAAGACCACCAAGCCCATTGTAGAAAAAATGCCCGGTCGCTGTCCCAAGTGCGGCGGCACCATCCTGAAGCGCACCTCCAAGCGTGGCTTTGCATACTATGCCTGTGAGCAGGGGGCAAAGTGCGGTTTTATGTCCTGGGATGTGCCTACGGCAGAGGACTGCCCCAAGTGCGGTCAGACTATGTTCAAAAAATCCGGCAAGGGCAGAATGAAGCCTTTCTGCATCAATGAAAGCTGCGAAAACTTCCTGCCGGAGGACAAGCGCGGCTATTACAAGAAAAAGACTGACGGCGAAGAGGAAACCAAGGAAAAGAAGCCTGCGAAAAAAACAGCAGCAAAGAAGAAAACCGCAGCCAAGTCTGCTAAGACAGGAGATAAAAAGAAATGACACCGGTTAAAGTGATCGGCGCCGGTCTTGCCGGCTCTGAGGCGGCGTGGCAGCTGGCGCAGCGGGGAATCAGCGTGGAGCTGGTGGAGATGAAACCCTTAAAAAGGTCTGCTGCCCACCATACAGATACCTTTGCGGAGCTTGTATGCTCCAATTCCTTCCGGGGGGATCGGCTGGAAAACGCTGTGGGTCTTCTGAAAGAGGAATTGCGGCGGCTGGACAGCTTGATCATCGCTTGCGCAGATGCTACCCGGGTGGAGGCAGGCGGCTGTCTGGCAGTGGACAGACAGGGGTTTTCGGACCTTGTGACTGAGAAGCTGCGCTGCCACCCCAATATTACTGTAACGGCGCAGGAGATCACCGAAGTGCCCCAAGGTCCGGTGATCATCGCAACAGGTCCTTTGACATCAGACGCTCTGTCTAAAGCCATCGGCGACTATTTCGGCACAGAGTATCTGCATTTCTTCGATGCGGCAGCACCCCTTGTCACCGCGGATTCCGTGGATATGGACAAGGCCTGGTGGCAGTCCCGGTATGATCGGGGAACTCCGGATTATGTAAACTGCGCCATGAACAAAGAGGAGTATGAAGCCTTTTTGCAGGCGCTGATCACAGCCGAAGAAGCACCGGTCCACGGTTTCGAGGACAAGAATGTGTTTGAAGGCTGTATGCCTGTGGAGGTTATGGCCCGCAGAGGTGCGGATACGCTGCGCTATGGCCCTTTGAAGCCGGTGGGACTGACAGACCCCAAAACCGGAAAAGAGCCTTATGCGGTGGTACAGCTGCGGCAGGATAATGCGGCAAAGAGCGTTTATAACCTTGTAGGCTTCCAGACACACCTGAAGTTCGGCGAGCAGAAACGGGTGTTTTCCATGATCCCCGCACTGAAAAATGCGGAGTTTGTCCGCTACGGTGTGATGCATCAAAATACCTTCCTGCAGTCTCCTAAGCTGCTGGATAAGTATTATGCAGACCGCAGGAATCCTATGGTAGCTTTTGCCGGACAGATGACCGGCGTGGAGGGGTATGTAGAGAGTACAGCCTCCGGCTATCTGGCTGCGGTGGCGATGGCGGCAAAACTTCAGGGCAGGGAGCTGCCGGATTTCCCCAAAGAAACCGCCATTGGTGCGCTGGGACTGTATATCAGTGATTCCCGGGTGGAGGATTTCCAGCCTATGAATATCAATTTCAGCATTATCAGTCCGCTGGAGCAGCGGATCCGTAAGAAATCAGAAAAGAATCTGGCTATCGCTAACCGATCCCTTGCAGTGATCGACGGGCTGAAAGCGCAGGGTATCTGAAACCAGGAGGTGTAGCTATGAAGATCATTTTAGATGCTATGGGCGGCGACCACGCACCGGAAGCACCGGTACTGGGCGCTATCCGGGCAGCCAAGGACTACGGTGTGCAGATCACGCTGGTGGGCCGGGGCGAGCAGATCCTGAAGGTAATGGGTGATCACGGTATTGCCGATCTGCCTGTGGGTATGGAGATCGCCAATGCCGACGATGTGGTGGATATGCACGACGATCCTGCATCTGTTATCCATAAGCGGAAGAATTCCTCTATGGTCATCGGCCTGAAAATGCTTGCTGACGGACAGGGCGATGCCTTTGTGTCTGCCGGCAGCACCGGCGCGCTGCTCAGCGGCGCTACCTTGATCGTCAAGCGGGTAAAGGGTATCCGCCGGGCGGCAATGGGTCCTGCTATGCCGAATAAGGCAGGCGGTAAAACCGTGATTTTGGACTGCGGTGCCAATGCAGAGTGTACACCGGAGTTTTTGCTCCAGTTTGGTCTGGTTGGCTCACTGTATGCCAAGAAGTACTTAGGCGTTGAAGATCCCAGGGTGGGACTTCTGAACATCGGCACAGAGGACTCCAAGGGGACGCCTCTGCAGAAGGAAGCCTATGCACTGCTTACCGGTGCGGCTCAGCAGGGTCTTATTAACTTTGTTGGCAATGTGGAGGCCCGGGATGTGCCGTTGGGTGCGGTGGATGTGGTGGTGTGTGACGGCTTTGCCGGCAATGTGCTGCTGAAATCCATTGAGGGCACTGCTATGTTTATGGGCAGCCTGATGTCCAGAATGTTCAAAAAGAACCTTTTCAGCAAGCTGGCGGCAGCACTGGTTATGAAAGATATCAAGGCCTTTAAGAAGCTGCTGGATTACCGCCAGATCGGCGGCACCCAGTTTTTGGGTATCCGTAAGCCTGTTATCAAGGCCCATGGTTCCTCGGATGCCTTGGCATTCTGCAATGCAGTGCGCCAGGCTATGGATGCCGTCAGCAGCGACTTCTCAGTGGAGTTGGAGCAGGGTCTAAAGCAGCTGTCTGAGGCAAAGGAGAGCGCAGATGATTAAGGATCTGGAAACGACCATTGGCTATACATTCAAAAATATAACGCTGCTGCAAAATGCCCTTGCCCATTCCTCCTATGCCAACGAGCGTTGGCATAACAGCTTGCTCAGCAATGAGCGGCTGGAGTTTTTGGGAGATTCTGTTCTGGGCATGGTGGTGGCAGAGTATCTGTACCACAGCTTTCCGGATCGACCGGAGGGCGAGTTGACCCGGATGCGTGCAGATATGGTCTGTGAGACCAGTCTTGCAGAGGCAGCAGATCGCATCGGTCTGGGGCGGCATTTGCTCCTGGGACACGGAGAAGAGCAAGGTGGTGGCAGAACGCGTGCATCCATTCTTGCGGATGCTATGGAAGCTGTGATCGCGGCAAGCTTTATCGATGGCGGCTTTGATGCGGCAAAGGGCATCATTCAGAAATTTATTTTGTGTGATGTGCCGGTGGTAAAGCTGCACAATACCGACTATAAGACCACGCTGCAGGAGCTGGTGCAGCAAAAGAAGAATCAGGTATTGACCTATGAGCTGGTGGATGAAAGCGGACCGGACCACAATAAATGCTTTGTGGCGCAGGTCAGGCTCAATGCGCAGGTGGTGGGCACCGGCACCGGCAGCAGCAAAAAACGCGCAGAGCAGGACGCTGCCCGGGCAGCCATCGCAGCGCTTTACGGTAAATAAAAAGAGCGCGTTGCAAAACGCGCTCTTTTTGTACCCAATATTGTTTTTGCGGATGTCAAATTTCAGTTTGTCGAGCAGATGTATCTGCTCGACAAACTGAAATAATGTAGAATGTAGAATGGAGAATGTAGAATTATTGTGTTGCCTACGGCAACTATTTAAATCATTTCCGGAGGAAATACCTTAATTCTCAATTCTCCATTCTCAATTC
>JAZNQK010000017.1:0-2148 GCA_045590135.1 Faecousia sp. | reverse complement strand
GCGCAGAACAACTGCGTCAGCACCGCCGGTCAGGTCGGCAGCGGCAGTGGAAACTTCCATGCCGATGGCGCGCTCTTCGCGGCTGCCCCATGCGGGCTCGTCCTCTTCAGAAGCGGTAGACTCCTTAACACCGTAGGTGTCAAGAGCGACGGTTGCCAGGATGGGCATCTGCAGGTCAGCATCGGACTGTGCCAGAGCGGCCAGACGGATGCGGTCAAAGGTGGAGGCAGCATACTCGTAGCCATAGCCAACAGCTGCGGTGCCGATATCCATAACGATAGCCTCAGCGGGAACATTGGCATCCTTCTTCAGCATGATGTTCAGCTGCTTAGCCAGGTTGATGTCGTCAGCAGTCTCAGCGCCCACCTTCTGGCTGGAAGCCAGGGCAACGGAAGCGCCGATGGTCTTGCAGTTCTCCTGCTTTGCGCTCATACACAGAATGTTCTTGCCCCGCAGTGCGTCAGCAATGGCACCCAGCAGCTCGCCGTCCTTCTCCAGGTTCTTGCAGCCGACGACCACCAGAGGCAGGTCGGTAACCGCAGCAACAGCCTTGGCATCTTCCACGCACTCAGCGGTAGCGCGGTTTGCGCCGTTGGGATCGGCAGACTCGAAGTGCAGGCACAAAAAGTCTACGCCGGGAACAGCAGCAGCCTTAACGGCGCGCTCAGCCATAGTGTTGCAGCCGGCATACAGCTCGGTCAGACCGGGCAGATCCCAGGCAGCGGCAGCATCGGAGATCTCGTTGCCGATCTTCGGTGCATTCTCAATGGCTGCATCGAAGGAGTAGAAGGGCAGCACATTCTGGCCGCCGATGACGATTGCCTTGTCACCGGTACCCAGGGTCACGGCATTGATCTTGCCGCTGAAAGCGCCCGTCTTAGGTGTAAAAGACATAGTTGTTTTCCCCCTTGAATTGGTTTTATAATAAAATATTTTTATTAACGAAATTAAATGCCCAGCTGCTGCATGATGCTGCGCAGAGCAACCTTTACCGGATTATCCCCGGGCAGCTTGGCAGAAGGCTCACCGTCGCAGTCACAGCGGTAAACGCCCTCATCCTGCGGCAGGACACCCAGAAGGGTCAGCCCTTGCTTTTGGATCTCTTCCTTCACACCGTCATCCAGCACACCGCCCGGCGCCCGGTTCACGATCAAACCCAGCTTGGCAGGCTTCAGTTCCAGATCAGCGATCATCTCAGCTACTCTGGCAGCTGCCTGAATACCCCGGCGGGAGCAGTCGGAGATCAAAAGCATGGTGTCCACATGAGGCAGTGTTCCCCGGGCAACATGCTCCAGGCCTGCTTCATTGTCCATTACAATATACTTATAGTTTTTGGCATACTTGTCCACCTGAGTCTTCAGCACACCGTTGACATAGCAATAGCAGCCTTTACCCTGGGTGCGGCCCATCACCAGCATATCGAAGTCATCCTCTTCAATGATGGCTGAGCCAAACTTGAACTCGGCATAGTCCGCCTTGGTCATACCGGCTGGAACTGTGCCCTTTAATTCCGCCTGTGCCATTTCCTCACGGATGGCGCCCAGGCTGGTCTCCACCTCCACGCCCAACACTTCGTTGAGATTGGAGTTGGCATCGGCATCCACCACCAGCACCGGCCCCTGACCCTTTTGGGTGAGGTAATCGATGAGCATACCGCAGGTGGTAGTCTTGCCTACGCCGCCCTTACCGGCGACAGCAATGGTATGGGGCATAGAAAAACGCTCCTTGTTAGTATTGAAAGATGCACCGACATTTGGGCGCAGTAACCCCATATCGATACAACGATATCGTATCACAAACGCCTTGTTTTTTCAACCCCGTTTTACAGTAAAATCGTTTTTTTCTCAAATCGACAATTTTTATCCCCTGCACCCGGCTGAATTGTACAAATTTCAGTTTGTCGAGCAGTTGGATAATGCGCAAAGGCTCCCTTGTGTAAAGGGAGCTGTCAAAAACCTATTTGATTTTTGACTGAGGGATTGTGGTGCAGAATTTACAACACTCCCTTCAGCTGCAGGTGAATCCGTAACGCAATCCCCCAGACAAATTGCCTAATATCGGCAATTTGCCAGCCCCCTTTACACAAGGGGGCCATTGGATTGTTCCTCTAACCAGCATCCCCACAAACCGGAATTTTTCAGCGGTCGT
>JAZNQK010000016.1:0-10780 GCA_045590135.1 Faecousia sp. | reverse complement strand
ATAAGCGAGGTCGGATGAGGGGCTTCCTGGATCGAAACAGTAGAATAAGTCTGTAGAAACAGCTATATTTAGGATGTATGCCCGCATTCCTCATCAGTCAAAAATCAAAGATTTTTGACAGCTTCCCCCCGGGGGAAGCCTTTGTCAAACCGAAATTTGATGCCCTGCGAAAAAGCAACACCGCAAGTGTAAACTTGCGGTGTTTTCCTTATGTAGTTTGTTTGTTTTTACGGTTTTGAAGAAGTTGTGAGATCAGTGTCCAAAGGACATAAGCCAGCAGCAGTCCGGCGGCAACAAAGATAAAGATCTGACCGATCTCACCCAGCCGGTCAAGCAGCGGCTGCAGATAGCCGTCCAGCAGGGTTTTCAAAGCGGATACCTGCACAGGAAGCCGCTTCAGCAGTTCATAATGCTCTGCAAGACCCACCGAGCCGGCCAGCAGCAATGCGTCGGTGGCAGCTGCCAGAGCAGCGTAGTACAAGATTTCTTCCTTTTTGCGCTGCAGGAAGAACAGCAGTACCAGCACCACAGCGCAGAAGCCGAAGGCAGCAAATTTACCGATGCTTACATATTTATCAAGCTTGCTGACGGCGCCCAGCGCCTTGGGCAGCAGCGGAATCTTGACCGACGAGGTATACTCCTGCATACAGGCGGTAACCAGCTCATCAATGTGCCTTTCCAGCTCCTCCTCCGGTGTTTCGTGGATGGTGTTGGAATAAGCGTATTGACGAACCTTTTCCTCTAACTTGCCTCGGAGCGCCTCTACATCCACAGAGGCAGAGCCGGTGTAGGAATCCTCTAAATAAGCAAGGGCATCCGCCTTGACCCGCTCTACCGTCAAATCAGTCATCAGCGTGTCAGGCTCCGGAACGCCGGCAATGGCAATGAGATTGCCCCAATCGTATGCGATCTCTTCATAAAGCTCCTGGGCATAGTTGCCGGCAGCGGCAGTGTCCAAAAGGAGCGTGCTGTCGCACAAGTTCACCTCGGCATAGGCACACAAGCTGCCGGCCAAAGCGCCAATGGCAAGAAACAGCGCAAGGATGATGCTGAAGACGGCACGCAAAATGTTCTTTCCCATTATTTGCCACCTCCGTCAACGATCATAGGACCGGAAACCAGGTCTGCGCAGACAAAGTAACGCATTTTCACGCTGCCCAGCGCAGTCATCTGATAGTAGCAGGTGTACATGACCACATTTTCATCTTCCCGGGACAGGTCGTAAATAGAATTGTCGGAAGCTTTGTGGACACCCACATATTTTACTTCATAGACATAGACGCCGTAAGCGGTGCGGATCTGCACCGTGTCGCCTACTTCCACATTATGTAGATTGGCAAATTGCTGGTTTACATGGGCGCAGATCATGGTGGTGCCACCGTAGCCGATAATGCTGCTGCCCATATACTGACCGGCACCCTTTTTCAAAGCCGGCTCGTCATCGCCGTAGACCAGGGGGCAGAGAATATCCGCTTCGGGAATGGAGATCTCACCGTAAACATCCCCGTAGCCGGGGAAGTTCACATCCCGGATGTCCACAGTATTCTCCTTGGGGCCGGTCTCCTCCGGGTCTGCCAGCACCAAAAAGTCCGAAACATTGTGGTTTTCCTCGGCAGGCTTCATCAGCAAAAGGTTACCGTAGCCAATAATATCGCCAACTGAGGTGTCGGCAACCATCAACAAAATGCCGCAGATAATGGCGATAAAAGCAAACGGGACTACAAGTAGTCCCGCTAACTTTACGATTCCATTTCGCAAGCACAGAAACTTCTTCGTATGCTCCATATTATTTTACCAGGAGGCCCGCCTTCTTGGACACGCCAAAGATAGCGGCAGTACCCAGAACCAGCACAGCAGCGACAGCTGCGATCACCATACCGGAAGAAACATAGAAGTCCTTGCCGGTGGTCTTAATGATGCCGCCGGTGGTAAATACGGTGTTGTTATTTTCCTTGGAGGAAATAATCACCTGATTGGACTGACTGTCAAAGGACATATTCAGCTTCACTTCTGTTGCGGCCTGCTGGCCCAAGCTCAACACTGCATCCAGTGTAGAAGAATTCATCTCGCTGGAGCCGACCTTATTGCCCTGCACTTCCTTGTTTGCCACATCCTTCTGCACAACAGCAACGCTCTCGTCGATCTTTGCCATAACGGTGTTCATCTGCTCTTCGGTCATTTCAAAGTCGCCCAGGAAGTAGTTGCGGGCAGCGTTGATATATTCCTGAGGAACATTAATGACCTTGCCGGTCTCGTCCACCAGCTGGCAGGATGCGATCTTGTTCAGAACGGCCTGCTCATACTGGTTAATGCCGGTAGCAGCCAGCGCGCTCAGAGGCAGCACCGCCACCAGCGCCAAAGCAATCAGAAAAACAATTATCTTTTTCATAATTAACCTCCAATAAATACCCTTGAAAATACATATACGATCAGTCCTACAAATATAGCATAGGAGCACCCGATTGTCAATGTGGCAAATATGTACAAATCTTAAACTATTCTTGTGATTTCAGAATAAATCTGTATTTTTGTTCCCAAAATATACCATATTTATTCAGAATCGGTATAAAACGCACCCTTTCCTCTTGCTCTCATCAACTTCCGGTTTGACGCGCTGTTGCGCAAATTATGTGTAATGAAAAGGACGCGTTTTGCAACGCGTCCTTTTCGTCCATATCAGCTGAGCTGATTTTCATTAACGGTAACATCGCCCACTTCGCCAACTTCAAAGTAGATATCCATAATGGCACGGGCAACGGTTGCAAGGGTAGAACCGTGGCCTGCCTTTTCGCCGTAAACGGCGATGGCGATCTGCGGGTCCTCCGCCGGCGCATAGCAGATAAAGGCGCCGTGGTCGGAAGTGCCGTTGATGCCGGTCTGGGCAGTACCGGTCTTGGCTGCCACATTGATGGGATAGTCAGCAAAGGTGGAATACGCCGTGCCGGTCCATTTTTCCGTCTTCTTGGTAACCAGCTGCATACCTTCTGAATAAGCAAGGTATGCATCGTCGGATATATCCATCACGCTGGCAACAGATGTTTCGTTCTGCAGCAGCAGCTCCCGGTAATCCGCAGACACCACCCGGTTCAGGAAGGTCGCCTTATAGCGGGTGCCCCGGTTGGCAAGGGTGGAGGCATACACACACAGCTGCAAAGGCGTAAACCGGTTGTCAGACTGACCGATGGCTGCGGTGATGGCGTCTGCCTGGTACCATTCGGCGGCATCACCGGTATACAGTTCTTTTTTCGTCTCCTTATTTGCCCGATGACCGATATATTCCGGCAGCTCGATGCCCGTCCGCTCTCCCAAGCCAAGACCCTTGGCTGTTTCGTCCATTACACTGATGCGGATCCGGTCACCCAGCCAGTAGTAGAAGTAGTTACAGGAAACCTGCAAAGCCTCTGCCGCAGTTAAGTCTTCGTGGAGCATACCGTAATTGGTATAGTACAAGCACTTAACATCGAAGTTCGGGGCATACCGGTCATAAACGCCCCGGTCATAAATGGTTGTACCGGAATTGATCAAGCCCTGATGGATACCGGCAATGGTCATGGACATCTTGTAGGTGGAGCCGGGAGGGTAGGTGCCCAGCAGCGCCCGGTTAAACAGCGGATCAAAGTCTGCTTCCAGCAGGTCGTTAAAGTCCTCGGCAAAGGTTGTCAGATCATAGGTTGGGTAGCTACCGCTGACCAGAACGCCGCCGGTCTTGACATCCATCGCCACCACTGCTGCGCCCTCGGCATCGTAGCCGTCAGTGCCTTCTTCCTGCGCCTTCAGGTCATGCATGACCTTATTCAGCTGATCCTCCGCCGCCATCTGCAGCGCAAGGTCGATGGTCACTTCTACATTGGAGCCTGCCTTGGGCTCTTCATCGTCGGCATAGTAGGATTTTACTACCAGTCCGTCTGCGGTCACCTCGTCAATACGCCAGCCGTCTACGCCGTGCAGGTACTCTTCAAACGCAGCCTCCAGGCCGTCCTGACCGATCTCAGAGTCCATAGAATAGTCTGGGTTATCCTTATATTTTTCCCATTGCTTGGCATTCATCGGTCCAACATAACCCAAAATATGGGCAGCATAAGTGCCGTTGTATTCTCTTACGGTGGACGCTTCCACATTCAGACCCGGAATGCTCAGCTCCATAATGGCAGAAAGGGTATCGTCTGCCACATCGGTGAGAAACACATAGGTGGGCAGGCTCTCAATGGGGCCGCGCAGATCCAGCTCATAGCGCAGTCCGATCACCAGCCGCGCCTCCTCTTCCGTCCATTCGTCCGGAATGCGATAGCGCTGGCGCAGCTTTTCTACCAGCAAGGGGGCGGTGATATCTGAATCCAGTCCCTCCATATAGGCAAGGTATTCCTGAAAATAGCTCTGCCATGCGGAGTTAAATTTATCCAGGGTATACACAAAGGGGCGCTCCATTGAAATGGGGAAATGCTCTGTGTATTCAATGCCCAGCCGCTGGCACAGCTTCACCAGCTGATACAGATAATCATTTGTGCCGTCGGCGCTTTCCAGTACGAAGTGATTCATCACTAAGTCGTAGCTGGCGCGGTTGGATACCAGCACATTACCGTTGGTATCCAAAATGTCGCCCCGGGCAGCCTTGACACGGGTCATGACCCGGAAGGTAGTAACATTGTTCATGTCACCCTCGGTCTGAATGATCTGCAGATCGTATAAGGTAAATGCAAAAAACACCAATACCGCTAAGAAAAAAGCGATAAGCAGGCGGCTGCGCAGTTGGGTTATTCTTTCCATTGCTGCCCTCCTATGCGGCCAATTGCCAGTAATGCAGGATAAAGCGCCAGTGCTGCGGCAGCGGAGAGCACCGCTGTCAGGAAAAAGGCACCTATACGCGCGAAAGTAGTAAGGCCCAAAAACAGACCCATACAGAATAATGCCAATTCATACAAAACCGTCGCTGCCACCACGCACAACGCCGTAGCGCTGAAGCCGGCTTGCAGATAGCTCTGCCGGAAAAAGGTTACCAACACCGCCAGCACCGTAATGAAAACGATGATATACGGCCCTAAGCTGCTCTTGGAAAACAGATACACGATGGACGCGACCAGAGAAAACAAGCTTCCCCGATGCATCTGCTCCAGTACGCAAATGCAAAAAATGGCAGCCGGGATCAGATCGGTAGTGGCACCGAAAATACGGACCCGGCAAAGGACCACATCCTGCAGCACCGAAAGCCCCACCAAGATCAGCGCATACAGCACCCATTTCAGCAATGCCCGACGCTGCAGCCGGGTCAGATATAATTTGCTCAAAAGACCGGATCGGGGCTTATCCGGCTTAAATTCACTGCGTTTTGCCATAGGGAAACCACGGTCCTTTCTTTTAAGCTGAGGGGAGTCGAACCCCGATAGGTTTTCGGAGGCAACATTCCGCCAATACTGCGGAAAATCCTTCGAAAATACCAACAGGTATTCCCTTCACGATTTTTCTTGTCTTGCCGAAATGCTGCTCTCCGGAAACTGCAAAGCACCCCACAGCAAGAAGTTTTGCTTTGGATTTTTGCGCAGATGACGCAGCCTTGCTAGCGCAAGGCAAGGAAGATAAGGAAAAATACAAACGAAAGAGCTGCTGTGGGGCTATTGGAGTTCGATTCCCCTCAGCTTAGTCTGCGTGATAGCTGGTGACGATAAATACCTGCTCTAAGCTTGCAATATCCACGGCAGGCTCCAAAAGGGCATATTTGGCAACACCGGTATCGTTAAAGCCTGCGTCCACCACATAGCCGATGATGAGATTTCTGGGATACACCGTAGAGCCGGAGGTGACTACCTGATCGTGGTTGCGGATCACTGCGGAGCTGGACAGATAGTCCATTCTCAGCAGATCGGAAAGACCGGAGGTGTAACCGCCCCGGACCATACCGCTTTCACCGGTGGCTGCAATAGTGCCGCTGATCTCCAGAGAGGAGTCCATAACCGATTTGACCACACTGTAGTTGGAGCCTACCTCGCTGACCAGACCCACCACCTCGCCGTTGGCGGTGATGGCGCACATACCAGGCGTGATGCCTACATTGCTGCCTGCATTGATGGTAAAGGTGCTGGACCAGTCCACGCTGCTGCGGCTGATGATGTAGCCATCCACCAGCTCAAAATCTTCGTTGGACTGCGTCAGCTCCAGCAGCTGGCGCAAGCGTTCATTCTCTCTGGCTACGGAATCTGCCTCCCGGGCAGCGTCCTCCAGCTGTGCAAGCTGCTCCTTCAGCGCTTCGTTTTCTGCGGCCAACGCCTCATATTCAAACATATAGCTATACAGCTGCTGCGCCTGCTGTGTCAGCTTGCTCACGCCGGTGCGCACCGGTGTCAGCACACCTTTGACCACCATATCCCCCAGGGACAGGTTTGTCAGGCTGCCCACCACCGTCAGCGTCACCGCCAGTAACACTGCTACCAGCAGCACCACCCGGACCCGGGTAGAAAAAAAGTGCTTCATATCTTAATCCTCCAAAACTTCACGAAGGAGCTGACCCAGCCGGCACACCGGCAGTCCAACCACATTAAAATAATCTCCGGATATTCTTTCCACAAACAGCGCTGCGCCGCCCTGGATGCCGTAGCTGCCTGCCTTGTCCATAGGCTCGCCGGTGGAGATATAGTCTAAAATTTCCCGGTCTGTCAGCTCCCGAAAATGGATCGTCGTCACTTCCGTATGGCTGCGCAGCTTTTCGCCCCGGAGCACTGTCACACCGGTCATCACCTGATGATCCTTGCCGGAGAGCATTTTCAGCATCCGATATGCATCGGCTTCAGAAGCAGGCTTTCCCAGAATTTCCGCATCACACACCACTACCGTATCGGCAGCGACAATGACCTCGTCCTCTTCCCGGGGGATCGCCAGCGCCTTTAACCGGCTCAACCGGGCCACCGCCTGAAAGGGCTGCTCGTTTTCTTCAATTGTTTCATCCACATCTGCCACCCGGACGGTAAAGGGGATCTTGAAAAGACCCATCAATTCCTTCCGCCGCGGCGACTGGGAAGCTAATATTACATTCATAGTTTTCCTCTATGCCTGTCATTGCGAGGAGCGATGAAGGAGCGATATGGCGATCTCCTAAATATTGCGTATAATCCGGGAGATTGCCACACCAGTGTGCGCACCGGTTCGCAATGACAACTGTGATTACTCTAAGCCTCGCAAATACAGTCCTCTTGTGCAGGCGCCGGGGTCAAAGGGTGTGCTGTTGCGGCAGGAAGCAAGGATCATATCCACTTCCTTGGGATTCTCCGTGGTAAAGCAGATCCGTGTTGCCCACAAGCCTAACCGGGCAAGATCCGACTGCCTGTCCAGCCAGTTGAGCTTTTTGCCATTGAGCAGTATACTGCGGCAGGAATTGCCGTCCTTGATCACCGGGAATTCTGCGCCGGTCTTGTCCACCAGCTTTGTGTTTCCCAAATGGCAGGTGCATTGTCCGGTGCGGCCCTTAATGAGGCAGTTTTCCGTGACCATCAGCGGCAAACGGCCGTAGCTTAAGATCTCACAGTCCACCGCCTTGCTCACATCCCGGATCTGGGGCAGCGTCATTTCAAAGCTGAGGGTTGCAGATTTCAGCTGCAGCTGCCGGCAGGCATTCACCGCAGCGCTGTTATAAAGATTCAGTCCAAAGTCGCCCCGGATATCCATATCCAAGGCCCGGACCGTGTCCAAAAGGCCTAAATTTCCCACCAGTGCACCCTGTACGCCCTGATCCCGGACCAGCGCAAGCTCCCGGCTCAGCTGGGGCAGCTCGCCGTCGTGGGCGATCCGGGGAAGCACCGCGCAAACCGGCACTCTCCGGGTAAGCTCCCGGCAGAAATTCAGGTCCTCTGCCAGTAAATGCAGCGGCACATAGAGCATCGCCGGCTTGAATTTCAAAAGTCTGCCGGTGATCTGCTCCCGGGTGGTAACCTGCACCGTAAAGCCCGGGCGCTGCCGGTTTCCTGCATAATGGGCGATCTTTTGGGGTCTGCTCAGCCGCTGCGTCTCCCGGCGGGCCCGCAGCGCGGTGAGCTGATTCAGCACATCCCGGCGGGCAGCGTTGATGGCTGCTGCGGAGAGGGTCAGTCCCGGGGCAATGTCTGCGCGGACATCCACGCAGCGGTACGGTGTGCCGCCGGTTTTGCTAAGCCGGTCTGCAAGGGCCTCCCGGGTCAGCTCCATGACCCGCGCCAATTCCGGAATGCCGCCTTCCTGGGTGCAGCTGCGGCCCTCCGGGTCTGTGACGGTCAGGGTAAAGCGCTGATTGGTGAGCTTGGCATAAAAGGCAATGGGCACCAAGGGTGCTTCCACCGTTTCATAGGTCTGCCGCACAGCCTTCAGCCAGGCGGCATCCTCAGAAGTATCCTCCCGGATACCAAACATATCGCCGCCGGTACGGGCAGTATAATAGCCATCGGTAAAGCCTTGCCGGTTAAAGGCGGCGTAAAGGGTGTTCATCATCTCCCGGTCCACATTGCCCTTGCCCAGAGCCTGCCGGTAGACCCGGGTCACTGCGGCTACATACTCCGGCCGCTTCATCCGGCCTTCGATCTTAATGGAGGCAACCCCCATTTCATCGAGCTCTTTCAGGTTATGAACAAGGCAATTGTCCTTGAGACTCAAAGGATATTTGTTCTGCCAGCGTCCATGGCCGTAGCTTTGACGGCAGGGCTGGGCGCAGCGCCCCCGGTTGCCGGAGCGTCCGCCGATGGCGGCAGAAAGATAACACTGTCCGGAATAGCACATACACAGCGCGCCGTGGGCAAAGACCTCGATCTCAATGGGGCTGTGGCGGCAAATATAGAGGATCTCCTCCCGGCTCAGCTCCCGGCTCAGCACCACCCGGCTCAAGCCCCAGGCAGCACACAGCTGCACACCGGGCAGAGAATGCACTGTCATTTGGGTAGAGCCGTGGATGGGGATATGGGGTGCGATCTGCTTACACAGCTGCACCACACCCAGATCCTGCACGATAAAAGCATCCACAGCGCTGAGCGCTGCATGGCGGATCAGCGCCGCCAGCTCCGGCATCTCCCGGTCAGAGACCAGGGTGTTCAGCGTCAGATGCACGGCGACACCGCGAATATGGCAGTACTTGACCGCCTCAGTCAATGTCTGAGGCGTAAAATTCTTGGCGCTTTGCCGGGCATTGAAGGTGCCGCAGCCAAGATATACTGCATTTGCGCCGTTTTGAACGGCGGCGCGCAGAGCCTCCATAGACCCTGCCGGTGCCAAAAGTTCCAGCATAGTTTCTCTCTCCGTGTATCTTAGCGTATACTTGTTGACATTATAACACAGTCTTGCTCCAAACGCTACCCTACCGGGAAAATTTTAATATTTTTTCATACAATAGCAGATCCGGGGCTGCGCTTTTACGCAGCCCCGGATTCTTTTTGCTTATTCATAAATTACCGTTCTGGAATCGTCCACAACGCCCACATAGCTGGTGCCAACGCCCAGGGTCAATGGTGTGCCGTCCTCCAAGGTGTAGGAGAAGGGTCCGTACAGATCCTCTCTGTGCCACTGGATGGGTACGATCTTTCCGCCGGTGGCGAAGTGACCCTTACCGGAGCCTACCAGGTCATAGTAGGACCGGACATAAACGCCATCATCCACACCCCACTGATCTGCATACAGCACAAAGACATTCTTGTAAGAGATCGTCTCGCCGGTGTTCTCATCGATATGGGGATCACCGTACTGGGCAGCAGTATACAGGCCGGTTTTTGCATCATAGGTCATTGTGGTCGTCTTCCACCACTTGAACTTTACAGTGATCTTCTCTGCCTTGTCACCCTTAAGCTTTACATTCTTATCAAAGAGCAGGCCGAAATCGGTCTCTTCCTTGCCTACAGTATCCTTGCCGTTCTTCTTCAGCATATCCTGCACTTTTTCACCATAGGTGAACAGCACATCCCAGGAGTGATAGCCGGCAGCGATCCGGGCCTGATCCCGGTAGCAATGGCTCTTTTCATAGTTGCCCACATCCACATGAGACCAGTTGTTGATCTTGATGCCGCTGTCGTCATAGCAGCCGCCCAAGCCGGCGCCGCTGCCGCCGCAGTGGAAAATGGTGCCGTCGTAGGAAACAGTGATGTTATTAAAGAAAGAACGGTCACTGCGAACAGGGCCTAAGTCATCCGCCGCGGTGGGGTCTGTAAAGACCGCCAGCAATCTTGTGATGCCGCCCTCGGTTTCCAGCTCATAGATCATATCCGCCTCAGCAATGCCCCGCTGGGGAAGACATTCCTCAATATTATCGATAACAACGGTGGTGACCCGACCCTTGAAAGGCTTTGCCAGACCTTCACCGGTAAGGGGATTTTGATAAGGAAGCTCCGCCGCCGTGGTTTCATCCTGGGGTTTTTTGGTGGGCTTTGTTGCCTCTTCCGTGGTCTCCGCAGTAGAAGGCTCGGTGCTGGGCTCGGTGGGCTCCGGCGCTTTTTTGCAGCCACACAGCAGTAAAAGTACCACAAGCAGTAAAGCAAACACTCGTTTCATCCGGATCATCCTTTCATTGTTGAAGTTGCAAAATGCGACGCGTTTTATGATGGTTTTATTCTAACAGATTTTACATAACATTGCAACCTATAAATCCTTCCAATCCCCGGTTTGGGAATGGATAAATTCCGGTTTGTAGGGCAGGTTAAACTTACGCTGCGCCGATTCTTGGCCCCCTCTCTGAGGGGGCTGTCAGCGAAGCTGACTGGGGGAGTGTCGTTGCAGTTGTAGGACACTCCCTCCGTCACGGCTTACGCCGTGCCACCTCCCTCAAGGAGGGAGGTAGGTTGCAGTG
>JAZNQK010000015.1:0-44319 GCA_045590135.1 Faecousia sp. | reverse complement strand
GTAGTCATCCACGGGGACAACCAGATCCATGCCATAGCGCATGCAGGTCTGGTAGTCGTCAGCACCGAAGCCGGGAGCGGTGTGGACACAGCCGGTACCGCTGTCCATGGTGACATACTCAGCCCAAACCAGACGGGAGGTCTTATCCAGGAAGGGATGCTGCGCCAGCATATTCTCAAAGAATGCGCCGGGATAAGAAGCAATGACCTCATAGTTTTCGATGCCGCCGGCAGCCATGACCTTTTCCTTTAAAGCGTCGGCAACGATGTAGGTCTCACCGTTTTCTGCCTTTACCAGCACATAGCTGTCCCGGGGATGCAGGCAGATAGCCATATTGCCGGGCAGGGTCCAGATGGTGGTGGTCCAGATCACGAAGTAGGTCTTGGAAAGATCAAATGCACTGAGCTTACCCAGATCGTCCTTCATGGGGAACTTTACATACACAGAAGTACACGGATCATCCTGATACTCGATCTCCGCCTCAGCAATGGCGGTAGCATCGGTAGCACACCAGTAAACGGGCTTGAGCGCCTTGTAGATGTAACCCTTCTGATACATCGCGCCAAAGATCTTAACTTCCTCGGCCTCAAAGTGCTTGTCCATTGTGCGGTAGGGGTTTTCCCAGTCGCCCACAACACCCAAACGGCGGAAGCCTGCCATCTGCTTCTGAATGAAATCTTCGGCAAAGGCCTCACAGGCATCCCGGAATTCGGGAACGGTCATATCCTTGTTGAGTTTGTTCTTGCTTTTTTCGATGGCCTTTTCGATGGGCAGACCGTGGTTATCCCAACCGGGGATATAGGGGGTGTAATAGCCCATCATGGCGTGGCTTCTGACGATGAAGTCCTTCAGCGTCTTATTCAAAGCGTGACCCATGTGGATGTTGCCGTTAGAGAAGGGAGGGCCGTCGTGCAGCACAAAGGGGGGCAGGTCCTTATTCTTCTCCAGCATCAGTTCATACAGATTCTGCTCGTTCCAGCGATCCAGCATACCCGGCTCGCGGTTGGGTAGACCCGCCTTCATAGGGAAGTCGGTCTTGGGGGTGATGATCGTGTTTTTATACTCCATTGGATATAACCTCCATTTAATTACAGGACTGGATTTCAAAAATAAACACCTTTGTCTCAATTTAAGAGACAAAGGTGTAATTTACCTCTGCGGTACCACTCTTATTCCGGTTGCCCGGCACTCAAGTTTCGCGATATCGGGCGAACCCGGCGCAGCCTACTTTTATTTCGGTGCGCAGCTCAGAGGGGATATACATGCCGCGCCAACACTGCCTTGCACCAACCGGCAGCTCTCTGAAGATGGGGTGCGGTGTACCTGTCCTCGTCATAGCAAATTATTGATTTTTCGTAGGATCGTAGTTTCTGCCAAATTGCAGATTGGCAAATTTGCTGGTGGTGGTCTCAGACACAGGATGCTGGGGTGCAGCCTTAGGCTGGGTGTCCTCAGTAGTACCTACCAGCGCCTGCACATTGGCGGAGATCTCATCAGCCACAGCTTCTGCGTTGCTGGGTGCATCCTTGTCAAAGTCGTATGCAGAAGCGGCCTTAATGGGACGGTTTGCTTCCTTGATACGCTCCAAAGCCTGCACACAGGAACGGATTTGCTCCTGCAGCTGCTCGATCTTTGCAGCAGCGACCTGCTTTGCTTCCTCTACCCGGGCATTCTCCTGAGCGATCAATGCGCTGGCATTGCGGGCATTTTCCGCGGCAGCAGCATTGGCATCGGTAAGCATCTGGGTGCATTTTGCTTCTGCTTCCTTGACCATCATATCGCAGGTCTTCTGGGCATTGACGATGGCGTCCTTCATGCTGGCTTCGTTTTTGCGATACTCTTCCAGCTTGCTGACAAGCACCTTCATCTTGCTCTTGAGCAGAGCGTTTTCTTTATAAAGGGTAATGTAGTATTCCGTAAGGGGTTCCAGGAATTCATCCACAGACTGCATATCATAACCACCAAAGGTGGCGCGGCTGAAGGATACCTGATCTATCTGTTGAGGTGTAAACATAATGGTCCTTTCTCTACACAGGAATTAAAGATAGCTGTCAACGCCGCCCTGGACATTTTCCAGATCGCCAACAACATCCATATTGTGGGGGCAGAACAGGTAAGTAGACTGGGCTACCTTCTTTACACTGCCGTCCAGCGCATACACACTGCCGGAGAGGAAGTCCACCACGCGGCGGGTCAGCGCCTTATCCACATTTTCCATATTCAAAATAACAGCCTTCTTGCGGCGCAGCTCGTTGGCAGCCTTGGCAGCATCGTCAAAGGTCTTGGCGTGGAACAACACGACCTCCTGCTTGCCGGAGCTCATATTCAGCACCTGACCGCTGAAGCCACCGGAAGATGCGGAAGCGGCGGAGCTGGGTGCGGTATAATCAGAATCAGAATTCAGATCGGAAGAAGCGAAGGGAGAGGTGCGGCGGCCGCGAGGCGCGTCGGTGACATCTTCTTCGTATTCATCCAATTCTTCGTCGTAATCATCATACTCCTCGTCGGAATAGGGCTGGGCAAATTTCTTGAAGTTATCCCATAAACTCATATCTCTATTTCCTCCTAATATGTTCGCATCCATTACGGATGAGGACTTACATAGTTGCGGGCACCGAAGATGGCTGTGCCGATGCGGATCATATTGCTGCCGCAGGCGATGGCATCAGCAAAATCGTCAGACATACCCATAGACAAAAATCTTACGCATACATTATCGTATTTTTTTGCCGTTATGTCAACAGAAAGGTTAAACATTTCTTGAAAAAATTTGCGATTTTCTCCGATTTTTTTGGAAATCGGAGGAATCGCCATAAGACCACAGACCCTAATATTGTCAAAACCGGGAATTTGTTCAAGAATCGTGTGTATATCTTCGGCATAGAAACCGGATTTGGAAGGCTCTTTGCCGATGTTGATCTGTAAAAGAATATCCTGACAGATGCCCTGATTTTTTGCTTCCTTGTCGATAGCCTGGAGCAAGCGCATAGAATCCACGCTTTGTATCAGCTCCACCTTTCCGACCACCTGGCGCACCTTGTTGGTCTGCAGATGACCGATGAAGTGTACCGGAGCGCCGTTATAAGCCTCTTGCGACAGCTTTGCGGTAAGCTCCTGCACCCGATTTTCTCCGCAGCAATCCACACCTGCGGCAATGGCAGCGCGCACATTGGGAGCATCGTTCATTTTGGTGGCAGCGCACAGCAAAATATCCTTGGGATCCCGACCTGCTGCCCGGGCAGCGGCATCGATCTGACTGCGGATATATGCCACATTATCAAAAATAGACATAATTTGACCTCCTTGGTACAAGCGTAAAAGGGCGGCGAAGCAGGTGCTCCGCCGCCCTTTTATTACTGAGTCTGTGCTGCAGCTTTCAGGGAACGAATGGGGGCAAGGGTAGAGATGGCGTGTTTGTAGATCATTTGCTGTTTGCCATCACTCACCAGTACCACCACAAAGCTGTCAAAGCCTGTGACGGTCCCCCGGAGCTGAAAGCCATTCATCAAAAACAGGGTAACAGGGACCTTGTCCTTGCAGACCTCCTTGAGAATGGCATCTTGCAAATTATACTGTTCTGGCATATATGTATTCCTTCTTTCTTTTGGGATACATATATTTTAGCGGAAATCAATTGTCGAAATCCGCAAGAATTTGTCGTGCGCGAAGAGAAATTTCCTGGGTTGTTTCCCCAGCTTCCCGGCGCAGCCAGTTTATGGCAGGATTTCTGCGAAACCAGGTCAGCTGCCGCTTTGCATAGTGACGGGAGGCTTGCTGCACCAGCTTCAAAGCCTCTTCAATGGAGCTTCTTCCCGATAGTGCATCGATAAATTCTTTATAGCCGATGGCCTGCATGGCGGTGCATTTTTCGCTGATACCCCGGCCCAGCAGATCCTTTATTTCATCCAAAAGACCATCGCAAAGCATCTGCTCCACGCGTTTGTCAATACGATCATATAGATCCTGCCGATTCACATCCTCCAGGGCGAACCAAACGGGCGTGTACCTGGGTGGCAGCTGCTGGGTTTTGCGGTTATGCTCTGAGATCGTCTCGCCGGTCTCTAAATAGACCTCCATTGCCCTTATGATCCGTTTTTGATCAGAAGGGTGCAGCCGGTCAGCAGTTTCCGGGTCTACCTCCCGCAGCTGTGACAAAACAGCTTCAATGCCCTCAGCTTCTGCCAGCGCCTCCAGCTCCTCCCGTCGGCCGGTGGAAGGGTAGGGAGCAAATGCGTTCCCGCGAATCAAAGAATCCATATAAAGGCCTGTGCCGCCTGCTATGATGGCTGTTTTTCCCCGGGCGCAGATATCATCCACGATAGGGGCAGCCATTTCACAGTAACGGCTTACAGAAAAATCCTCCCAAGGCTCAGCAACGCTGAGCATATGGTGGGCAATTCCCTGCATTTCGTCTTTGGTCGGCTTTGCTGTACCGATATTCATATCTTTGTATACCTGCATGGAATCGCAGGATACCACCTCGCCGTTCAATGCCTTTGCCAGCTCTACGGCCAGGGCGGTTTTTCCGGATGCGGTAGGTCCGGCAATGCATATGATGTTATTCAATTGCGGACCTCCTTAAGAATATCAGCTTCTCTTAAACTGCTTTTCCAGCTGCTTTTTGCTTAATGTGATGCAAATGGGTCTGCCGTGGGGGCAGTATTTCAGTTCCTCTGATGCCATAACCTGCTTTACAAGGGCAGTCAGCTCTTTTTCATCAGTGTGCCAGCCAGCTTTGATGGCAGCTTTGCAGGCAACGGTGTGAAGCAATTCGTCACGGACGCTATCCTTCTTTTCCCGGCGACCGCTGAGAAGATCGGCAGACAATGCTTCCAGGGCATCTGCACCGTCCTCCGCAGACAGATCCATTGGTATCTGCCGCAGCAAAAGCGTATTGCTGCCAAACTCCTCCACCTCAAAACCAAGCTCATCCAAAAGATCGCGGTTTTCTATAAGAATGGCCAAAGCATCGGGACTTAACCGGCAGGATATAGGCGTAAGCAATGCCTGAGAACTGATGGCCTCCTGCTTGTTTTTCAGCTTGTCAAAGAGAATGCGCTCGTGGGCAGCGTGCTTATCAATGAGAAAAGCTTCCTCACCTTGTTCTACCAGAATATACGAGCGGTATAATTCGCCCACCATACGCCAGGGGATCTCCTCCGGCATAGGCAGCTGCACCTGCTCCATGACCGGCTCCTGAGATAGTTCTACCGTTGCAGGTGAAGCTGGCGGTATAACTTCTGCCTTTGGCAGGATGATTTGCTCCCGCAGCGGCATTTGCACAGTGCGCTCTACAGCAGCTGCCGCAGCGGCAGCAGCCGCGGGGTCCGGCTTGGGTGCATTTTGGATGACTGAAGTAAAATTTTTATACTCCTGCGCGGACATTGTCCGGAAGAAGTTCGTTTGTTTTTGCGGTGCAGTAGTGGTTGCAGCGCTCTGGGGTTGCGGCACCGCCGGCTGCGGCTTAAACTGCACCTGTGGTCTGTCCGGTGTTTTATTGAGAGCACCAAGCACACCGTAATGGATGCAGTCAAAAACTGCCTTTTCGTTTAAGAATTTCACTTCCGTCTTAGCCGGATGGACATTTACATCCACCAGCTTTGCGGGAAAGTCCAGATGCAATACACAGGCAGGGAATTTTCCCACCATAATTTGGTTGCGATAAGCCTCCTCCAATGCGGCGATCAGCAGCCGGGATTTTACAGGCCGTCCGTTAACAAAGGAGGTCTGCAGATTCCGGCTGGGCCGGGCATCGGTGGGCTTAGAAACATAGCCGGTCAGACGGTAATCATCCCAGCGGCTGTCCAGCTTCACCATTTTACCGCTTTCTCTGCCGTAAACACAGTAAACAGCCGCCTCCAGATCTCCATTTCCCGGGGTGGAGAGGATCTGCTTGCCGTCGCGCAGGAAGTGGAATGCCACCTCCGGATGGGCAAGGGCCTGCAATTGCACGGCAGTGGTTACCTTGCCGCCCTCTACGGTATCTGATTTCATAAACTTCATTCTCGCCGGCGTGTTGAAGAACAGATCCCGGACAATGATGGTTGTGCCGTCGGGGCAGCCGATCTCAGAGCATTCTGTGACGGTGCCGGCCTCTAAGCTAAGACTTGTACCGCTGATAGAATCCGCAGTTTTCGTCATCAGATCAATGCGGCTGACAGATGCAATCGCTGCAAGAGCCTCACCCCGGAAACCCATAGTAGAAATAGCGGCAAGATCCTCGGCGCTGCGCAGCTTGGAGGTTGCGTGGCGCAAGAAAGCCGTTTGGGCATCTTCCTTTTCCATACCGCAGCCGTTGTCGGTTACCCGGATAAAGGTCATACCGCCATCGCGGATCTCAACGGTCACCTTGGTAGCACCGGCATCCACTGCATTTTCCAGCAGCTCCTTAATAACAGAAGCAGGCCGTTCCACTACCTCACCGGCAGCGATCAGATTGGCAATATGTGTATCCAGCTGCGCTATCTTAGCCATAAAAATCACCTCATAAGGGAAATTCCCAGCAGATTGATGGCCGCATGCATCAGCATCGGCGCGAATATACTGCCGGAGCGCTCATATGCCCAGCATAGACAAATACATGCCGGAGCATATTGCAAAAAGGATAATAAAAGGGAAACAGGGTCAGCCACACCGATATATCCAACGATGTGTACACCGCCGAATACGAGCATATTGACAATATACGCAGCGACCCGGTTGTGCCTGTGAACAGAGCCGAACAAGAGGGTTCGGTACAATAACTCCTCAACAGGCGGCACCAGCAGGACAGTTCCAATGGCAGTCAGCGCAAAATCATCCTGAACAAGCACGCTAATGCTGCTGTCGTTGGCATTGCTGAAGGCGGGATAAATATACTGGATCAAAATGCCGATACCAATGGTTGCAGCATAATAAAGGACAAATCCCAAAAGTGCATAGCGCAGTATCTGCCACGGCGCGGCAGAAATAGCTTTGATCTGCCCGCGCAGATACCTGTGAAAGATCAGTACTGCACATAAGAAGTTAATACAAAAGTATAGAAAATTCAGCTGTGTGTCTGTTAGGGGCTTTGTCAAAAGCCCATTCAGTAATGCAAGCGCCAGGGGCAGCAGAACTGCCTGAAAAAAGAGAAAACAAAAACCAAAAAGCGTCTCTTTCTTTGTTAAGTAGGACAATCGATTCATCATATCAATCCAGCATTTTCTTAAGCCTGTACAGCTCGTTCATTGCCTCAATAGGGGTCAGCGTATCAAGACTGATGGCAGCAAGCGCATCACTGACCTGCTGTGCGCGCAGATCCAGCATACTGATCTGATCTTCCTGGGGTGCGCTGCTTTTAATGATCACCTTGGGGTCCTGACTTTCCAGCTCCTCCAGGATCTGCCGCGCCCGGTTGATAACGCTGCCTGGCAGACCTGCCAGCTTTGCCACCTCCACGCCGAAGCTGTCGTCGGTTGCTCCGGGCACGATCTTGCGCAGGAAGATCATCTTATCTGCGCGCTTTTTTACGGCGATATTATAGTTTTTCACATTGGGCAGTTCGTTTTCGATGGTGGAAAGCTCATGATAATGGGTGGCAAACAGGGTCTTGGCACCCAAGGATTTGTGGCTTGCTGCATATTCCAGAACCGCCCGGGCAATTGCCATACCGTCGTAAGTGGAAGTGCCTCTGCCGATCTCATCCAGGATCAAAAGGCTCTTGGAGGTGGCATATTTCAAAATGGTGGCAACCTCTGCCATTTCCACCATAAAAGTGGATTGACCGGAAGCAAGATCATCGCTGGCACCGATACGGGTGAACACCCGATCCACGATGCCAATGCTGGCGCTGCGGGCAGGCACGAATGAACCCATTTGCGCCATCAGTACGATCAGCGCCACCTGGCGCATATAGGTGGATTTACCGGCCATATTAGGGCCTGTGATAATAGAAACCTGATTGTCGGCTGCACCCAAATGAGTATCATTGGGAACAAACAGACTGTCTTTCAGAACAAGCTCCACCACAGGGTGTCTGCCGTCGGTGATGTTGATCTCATCACCTAAAGTGATCTCGGGACGGCAATAGCCGTGACGGGCAGCGACAGAAGCCAACGAGCAAAGGGCATCCGCGGCGGCAACGGCAGCAGCGGAAAGCTGCGCCCGGGCGGACTGGGCAGCCAGATACTCACGCAGCCGGTTGAAGATCTGATACTCCAGGGCGGTAAGCCGGTCCTTGGCAGTGAGGATCTGCTCCTCCAGCTCTTTTAATTCCTGGGTGATGTAGCGCTCGCAATTTGCCAAAGTTTGTTTGCGGATATAGTGCTCCGGTACTTGATCCACAAAGGACTTGGAAACTTCAATATAGTAACCGAATACACGGTTGTAGCCAACTTTCAGCGTGCGAATACCGGTCTTTTCCTTTTCCTGCGCTTCAATAGCAAGCACAGTTCCGGAGCCGCCCTCCATAATATCGCGCAGACGGTCAGCCTCCGGATCGGCGCCCTTACGGATAATACCGCCATCCTTAACTGTCAGAGGAGGATCGTCCACAATGGTGTTTTCAATCATATCGGCGCACTCGGTCATAGGATCGATGGCCTGCTCCAGTTTTTTCAGCAAAGGCGCATCTAACTGCTGCAGCTGCTTTTTCACCTCCGGCAAGGCGCGCAGACCCCGGGCAAAGCCCAAAAGATCCCGGCAGTTGACTGTGCCGGTGACCATCCGTGCCGTCACGCGCTCCAGATCCGTCACATCGGAAAGCGCTTCCATCAGCTCGCCGCGGCATACGGTGGAATTAAGAAGATCCTCTACGGCATTTTGCCGGCTGACGATCTCTGCGGCATCCAGCAGCGGCTTTTCCATCCAGCTGCGCAGCAGCCGGCTGCCCATAGGTGTTTTAGTCTTATCCAATACCCACAGCAGCGTGCCGCGCTTTTCCTTGCTGCGCATGGTTTCCACAAGCTCAAGATTACGCCGGGCGTCGATGTCCAGCTCCATAAATTTGCCGGTGGTGTAATACTGCAGCTGGCGGATATGGGCAAGATCGTTCTTTTGCAGGGTAAGCAGGGTCTGCAAAAGCGTACCTGCAGCAACAACCGCACTGGGAAGACCGGATAACCCCAGATCCCGCAGGTTTTGCTGAAAATGCTGCTCCAGAACCGCAATTGCTTTCTCCTCATCAAACTGCTCCTGTTTGCCTTCGCCAACGCAGCAGCTTAAACGGTGAAACAGCGCATCCTGCAAAATTTCACCGTCAGTATCCTTACCGAAGCGGATGACCTCAGAGGGGGAGAAGCGACCCAGCTCAGAGGCAGCAGCCTGCGCATCTGCACAGACAGTTGCATAGAAAGCACCGGTGGAAACATCGCAAAAAGCCAGGCCGAACTTGCCGTCAAGACCGTACAGGCAGGCAATGTAGTTATTTTTGCTCTCGTCCAGCATGCAGCTCTCTGTAACAGTGCCGGGGGTGATGATACGGCTGATATCCCGCTGCACAAGGCCCTTTGCCTGCGCAGGATCCTCCATCTGCTCGCAGATGGCTACCTTGTAGCCTTTTGCTACAAGACGGGCGATATAGGCGTCCACACTGTGATAAGGAACACCGCACATGGGTGTCTGCTCTTCCTTAGGCTTGTTTCTGTCCCGGGTGGTGAGGGTCAGATCCAGCTCACGGGCAGCTACCTTGGCGTCCTCATCAAACATTTCATAAAAATCACCAAGCCGGAAGAACAAAATACAATCGTTGTTTTGCTCCTTGATCTGATGATATTGTTTGCGCATAGGGGTCATTCCATCGGTAGGTGTAGCCATAGCCATACCTCTTTTCGTAAATTTCTTTATTTCAGCTCACCGGTAAGAGACCAGGTGGAAGCGCCGGTGATGCACACCGGTACAAAGCTGCCCACAAGTGTTGCATCTCCGGAAAGGCGGACCAATCTGCCGCCTTCGGTGCGGGCAGTGAGCAGACCATTGTCTGTGCCGTCTACAAGGCAGCGCATAGTTTTGCCGATATAGTTTTTGTGGATCTGTTCAGAGATCTCATTTTGCACCGCGCACAGACGGTCAAACCGGCGGTTTTTCTCCTCCTTGGGCGTGGGATCTTCCATGGATGCAGCCGGCGTGCCGTTTCTGGGGGAGAAGATGAAGGTAAACAGTGCATCGTAATGCACCTGTTGGATCAGGGAAATGGTCTGCTCAAACTCTTCCTCCGTTTCGCCGGGGAAGCCGACGATCACATCAGAGGTCAGCACCAGCTCCGGCATAACGGATTTAGCGTACTTTACAAGCTCTAAATATTTCTCCCGGTCGTAATGACGGTTCATAGCCTTCAGCACCCGGCTGGAGCCGGACTGGAAGGGAAGGTGCAGCTGCTTGGCGATCTTAGGATTGGCAGCCATGGTATCAAAGAGCTTTTTGCCGGCATCTCTGGGATGGCTGGTCATAAAGCGGACAAGGAAATCCCCGGGTATCTGACAAATTTGGTTTAGCAGATCAGAAAAATCGATCCCTTCATCCAAATCTTTCCCGTAGGAGTTTACATTCTGGCCAAGGAGGGTGATCTCTTTTGCACCGCCTGCAATGACCTCACGGCACTCGCGCAGAATGTCCTCCATCCTTCGGCTTCGCTCCCGACCCCGGACATAGGGCACGATACAGTAGGTGCAGAAGTTATTGCAGCCGTAAATAATGGAAACCCAGGCCTTCAAAGCGCTGTCACGCTGGTGGGGGATGCCCTCTGCGATGGAGCCGGGCTCGTCCTGGGTAAAATAGCTGCGCTTTCCGGTGGTCAGGATCCGGTGCAAAAGCTCCGGAAACTGCCATAAATGGTGGGTAGAAAACACGCCATCCACATGAGGATAGCTTTTCTTGATCCGCTCGACTACCTTTTCCTGTCCTGCCATACAGCCGCAAAGAAAGATTTTTTGTGCCGGATGCCGACGCTTTGTATGTGTCAGCGCGCCTAAATTGCCGAAGACACGCTGCTCGGCGTGTTCCCGGATAGCGCAGGTGTTCATAACCACCACATCCGCGCCCTCTGCCTTGTCGGTGATGGCATAGCCGCTCTGTACCAGCATACCGCGTATCTGCTCGGAGTCGGCCTCATTTTGTTGACAGCCGTAGGTCTCCACATATGCAAGGGGGGTTCTGTCTCTTTCCTGCCAGTATATCCGGATCTGATGACAAAAGCGCATCTGCTGATCCAATGCTTCCCTGGAGATTACGCCGGTTTTGCTGCTCATAGGGTGACTCCTTTTTCCATACTATCTCAATTTGAAATCATATCATTTTTTTGGGTATTTTGCAAGGGCTGTTTGCTACATTTTCGTGCCTTTCATACGGTTTCTGACAGATTATATCCTTGCAATTGTTATACTGTTGTGATAAACTTAAAAATCATATCCCACAATGGAAGGAAATTATGCTATGGAATGTAAATATTGCGGTGCTCAGCTGCCGGAAGAGCAGACCCTTTGCCCGTCCTGCGGGAAGGATAATGCTGCCGAGGAACAGTTAGAAGCATTGATTTCTGAAGAAGTGCAGGTACAAGCTGCGCCAGAAACCGCTGCGGAGGAAGCGGCGTGCGAAGATGTACAGGTTGAAGAAGCTCCTAAGAAAAAGACAAGTCCCTGGAAGATCGTATTGGCGGTGGTTGCCTCTGTTGCTGTTTTAGCCGCGCTGGCTGTTGCAATTCTGTGGGGCGCGGGTATCGATCTGAAGCCCCGGGAGAACAATGCCCAGTATAAGGATTCTTATACCGTTGATGAAGCTGCCGCTCAGAAGAAGGGCGCAGATGTGATCGCCACTATGGGTGACTATAAGCTGACCAACGGCGAATTGCAGATCCATTACTGGATGCAGATCTATGAGTTCTTAGAGTACTACGGCAATTATTATTTCGACTATACAAAACCTTTGGACACCCAGTACTTTTCTGAGGAAGACGGCGTGACCTGGCAGCAGTATTTTATTGATATTGCCATTGAAAGCTGGCGCAGATATACGCTGCTTAGTATGCTGGCTGAGGAGGAAGGCTTTCAGCTGAGCGCAGAGGATCAAAAGAGCCTGGATTCTATGGAGGCCGATCTGGAAGAAATGGCCAAGGAGTATGAGTATGCAAGCGCCGAGGAAATGATTCGAGACGATATGGGCGCCGGCTGCACCTTAGCGGATTACCTCAACTATATGAAGCTGCGCAATATCAGTCTTTTGTACTATGAGGAAAAGTATGACGATTTCACGCCCACCGAGGATGAGATCTCTGCATACTACGATGAGAACAAGCAGACCTTTGAATCCCAGGGTATGAAGAAAGAGGATCAGACCCTTGTGGATATCCGCCATATCCTGATCCAACTGGAAGACGGCGAAAAGGATTCCTATGGTCGTCCTGATTATACAGAGGAGCAGTGGGAGCAGTGCCGCCAGCAGGCACAGGCCGTCCTGGACACTTATCTGGAAAACCCCACTGAGGAAAACTTTAGTGAGCTTGCCAAAACCCATTCTGCCGACGGCAATGCAAAAGACGGTGGCATTTACACCGATGTAAAGCAGGGCCAAATGGTGGAAGAGTTTGACAGCTGGATCTTTGATACCAGCCGCGTTGCCGGAGATACCGGCCTTGTTAAGACGGTCTACGGCTATCATGTGATGTATTTTATCAGCAGCGAGGTCACCGAGGGTGACTGGGTAGAAGCTGCGACCACCCAGCTTGTGTCTGAGCGTACCAATGCAATGATCGAGACTGCCGGTGAAGACAAGCCGGTCAAGGTAAACTATAAGAAGATCGTCCTGGCAGAAAACTCTATTGGATAATGAAACTGACCCGGGTGTGCAGCGCACACCCGGGTCGATCTGTTTGTATCGTTTAGTTGTCATTACGAAACCAGTCCGCAGACTGGTTGTGGCAATCTCTTGGAATAACCGTGCTGTTTACCAATCCGGGGTTAAAACATCCCTTTTGGGAAGCATATGGAATATTTCCCGGGTAATGGCTTTGAATTCGCCGATATCCGTGGATTTACGCAGCTTTTTTCCTAACTTTTCGCTGCCTTCAAACAGGCACAGCAAATGCCGCCAATGCTCCTTCAGCCGGAACATAGCGTTACGGCTGCCGCCAAACTCTACAAGATAGGCTTCCAGTAAAGCATCAAAAAATGCTTCCAAAGCAGCAATGTCTGTTCCACCCTTGCAGAGCATACCTGGGTCTCCGATGAGACCTCTTCCCAGCATCACCGCATTCAGCTTTGGATACTGCTGCTGCAGCATATCTATCTGCGCCTTGCTGCAAAGATCTCCGTTATAGCAAAGGGGCGCTTTGCTGTTTTCATAAGCGTAAGAAAATGCGTCCATATCCACGCTGCCGCTATAAAATGCTTTCCGCACCCGGGGATGCACGATCAGCTCGCTGATGGGATATTGATTAAAAATATCCATCAAAGCCGGAAACTCCTCCGGATCTGTAAAACCAATGCGGGTCTTTACGGAAATAGGCAAAGGCGCTTTGGTAAATACATCGTCGAAAAATAACCGCAATGCTGCTAAATCTGTCAGCATGCCCGAGCCTTTTCCCTTGGCGGTGACCGTACCGGAAGGACAGCCTAAATTCAAATTTACCTCCGGATAACCAAGGTCTGCGCATTGTTGCGCCATCCACAGGAAATCCTCACTGTTCTTGGTAAGCAGCTGGGGGATGACTGTAAAATCCGCCTTTTGCAGTTCCCGGGTCTCTTTGGGCGTCAGCTGCCGGTGAACGGTAGGGGAGAGAAATGGGGTATAATAGCGGTCAATTCCCGGAAAATATTTGTGGTGCAGTGCTCTGTATGTACTGTCTGTCAGACCTTCGAGGGGCGCAAAATAATACTGCATAATATCTCCTGAAAAAAGGACGGACGCTAAGTCCGTCCTTTTATTTTAGATCTCCATGATCACAGGAAGGATCATAGGATTGCGCTTGGTGGTCTTATAAAGATAACCACTCAGATCGTTCTTAATAGCGGATTTCACAGCGGCCCAATCCTTGACCCGTTTTCTGCGGCAGCGATCGATGGCCTCGATGGCGACACTGCGCAGCTCCTCCATCAGCTCTTCGGATTCCTTCACATAGATAAAGCCTCTGGTGATGATGTCCGGCCCGGAGATCAGCTCGCCGTCCTGACTGGAAATGTTGACGCATACCACGATCATACCGTCCTGCGCCAAATGCTTTCTGTCCCGGAGCACAACACTGCCCACATCGCCAACACCGGTGCCGTCCACAAAGACCTTGCCGGCAGGTACAGTGCCGTTGATCTTGCAGGTTTTTCCGGACAGCTCGATGACGCTGCCCAGCTCCGCGATCCGCACATTTTTTGCAGGCAGACCCATCTGCGTGGCAAGTTTGCCGTGGATCTGCAGATGACGCTGTTCGCCGTGTACAGGAATGAAGAACTTCGGCTTGCACAGGGCATGGATGATCTTCAGTTCCTCCTGGCAGGCGTGACCGGAAACATGCAATCCCTCGCTCTTTTCATATACCACCTCAGCACCCTTGCGATACAGCTCATTGATGATCCTGGAAACAGCCTTTTCGTTGCCGGGGATAGCGGATGCGGAAATGATGATCCTGTCACCGGACATAATGTCCACCTGCTTGTGGGTGGAAAATGCCATCCGGTAAAGGGCGGACATATTCTCGCCCTGAGAGCCGGTGGAAACGATGACAATCTTGTTTTTCGGCAGGCTCTTAATGCTGCCAAGATCGACGATGGTGCCGGCAGGCACCTTGATATAACCAAGCTCCTGCGCCACTTTCAGCATATTTTCCATACTTCTGCCGGTGACCGCCACTTTTCTTCCGTAGCGGTGGGCGGTGGCAAGGACCGCCTGAATCCGGTGCATATTGGAGGCGAAGGTGGTAACTACGATCCGCTGGTCGCAGTTTTTGAACTGCCGGTCAAGACCCTCTGCAACGATGTTTTCACTGGGGGTGTAGCCCTGACGCTCCACATTGGTGGAATCGCACAGCAGCGCCAGCACGCCCTGGTTGCCTAATTCGCCCAACCGGGCAAGATCGATCATACCCTCCGATGCGGTGGGATCGATCTTAAAATCGCCGGTCATGATCACTGTGCCAACCGGAGTGTGGATGGCAAAGGCAACGGCATCGGCAATAGAGTGATTCACATGGATAAATTCTACGGTGAAGCAGCCGGCCTTGACAACATCCCCGGGTTTATGGGTGATGAGCTTTACCTTATCGGCAATGCGGTGTTCTTCCAGCTTCAGCTTTACGAGACCGCAGGTCATAGCAGTTGCGTGTATGGGGCAAGTCACCTGCTGCATACAGTAGGGGATAGAGCCGATATGGTCCTCGTGACCGTGGGTAATGAACATACCCCGCAGCTTCTTTGCGTTCTGCACCAGATAGGAAAAATCCGGGATCACCAGATCCACACCATACATATCCTCATCCGGGAAACCAACGCCGCAGTCCACGACGATCATATCCTTGCCGTATTCCAGGACAGTAATGTTCTTGCCGATCTCATCCAGACCGCCAAGGGGAATAATTTTCAGTTTTTCAGCCAAGTAAAATCATAACTCCTTTCAAAAAATAGCAAACAAAGCAGGCAGCCGCCTGCACCCAAAACAGCCCCGTCTCGCTGCTTTGGATAACAAAATAACGCCCGCAATTTCTGTATCTGACTGGTAAAATGCGCGCCACAAACAATTTGCGTACGCGCTGCTCAGGACTGCCTTCCTGACGCACTGTTAGTATATTATAACACATTTTTGTCTTGTTGTATACAGAAAAATTTTCCTGCGCGTCTATTTGCCAAAAAATATCAATTTCCAGTTGCACCTTCCGTCTTAATTTGTTATAATACATTAGTTATTAAAATGGACTTACTGTAAGGAGGCGGCGGATTATGAATAAAAAGCTGGAACGGCTGTTGCACCCGGACCCGGGAATGTATTTGGGTGTTTTATTGTGTTTTGCAGCTGCTGCCGCAATACTCAATCAGTATATCCTTGCTGTGGTGGAGCTTGGTATCACCTTGGTGCTGTTTGTTGTACAGCTTGTGTTCCGGACATATCGCCGCCGTCAGCTGCAGACATATATCCAGAATGCTACAAATGAAACGATGACCACCGGCAATACTCAGGCGCCGATGCCTATGGTGGTGGTGCGCCTGACAGACGGCGGCATTGTTTATGCCAACGATGTGTTTATCCGCATTACCAATTTGCAGGATCTGCTTAAGGAAGTGACCCTTCCGGAACTTTTGCCGGGACTGGAGCTGCAGTGGCTGACATCCGGTAAAACAGAGTATCCTTATGATATCACTTTTCAGGACCGGCGCTACCGCGTTTATGGCAGCTGCATCCACAGGGATGATCCCCAGCAGACCCCCCTTGGTGTTATGTACCTGACGGATCTGACGGAGCTTTACAGTGTCCGGGATGAGTATATCCGCTCCCGTCCGGTGGTAGGTATCGTTTTGGTTGACAATTATGAGGAGCTGACCCGTAATTTGACTGAAGGTGCGATCTCTGCCCTTCACGCCCGAATCAACGATGCCCTTACGGAATGGACAGCGGAGTATCATGGCCTGCTTCGCCGACTGGAAAAGAACCGGTTCCTCTTTATTTTTGAGAAAAAAGATCTGAAAAAGGCCATCGATGATAAGTTCTCCATTTTGGAGACGATCCACGATATTACAGCACCCTCCGGTTTGGCTGCGTCTATATCCTTTGGCTTGGGCGTGGACGGCTTCAACTTTGAAGAGGGGTATGACTTTGCCGCGCTGGCTATTGAGATGGCGCTTAGCCGCGGCGGCGATCAAGCGGTTGTGAAGGATCGCATCAATTTCAATTTCTATGGTGGCAGGACAAAGGAAGCAGAGCATCGCAGTAAGGTCCGTTCCCGTGTTACTGCCAATTCCCTGATGGAGCTGATCGGTCAAAGCAGTCAGGTCTTTGTTATGGGCCATAAGAATGCAGATATGGATGCTGTGGGCGCTGCAATGGGCATTTGCTGCCTTTGCCGCAAAAAGGGTAAGCAGGCGCATATCGTTTTGGACCTTGAAAATAATGTGTCGGACAGACTGATACAGGAGATCCGCGCTGTGCCACAGTATAAAAATATTTTTATTTCCGGCCAGGATGCGCTTTTACTATGCGATAACCGCAGCACCCTTGTAGTGGTGGATACCAACCGCCCGGATCAGGTGGAGTGCAGACCTCTGCTGGAAGCTGTTCCCAGAGTGTGCGTGGTGGACCATCACCGCCGCGCAGCGGACTATATCAAGCCTGTGGTAGTTAATCTTCACGAGCCATATGCGTCCTCTGCGGCAGAGCTGGTAACAGAACTTTTGGAGTACGGTGTGGAAAAGGCGGATGTGCTGCCGATAGAGGCAAAGAGCCTGATGGCAGGCATTTTCCTGGATACCAAGAGCTTTAATGTCCGCACCGGTGAGCGTACCTTTGAGGCGGCGGCATATTTGCGCCAGCTGGGTGCAGATACGGTGGAAGTCAAGAAGCTGCTGCAAAATGATTTCCAGGATACCATGTCCAAGTATCAGATCATCAAATCTGCCCGGTTGTACCGGCAGGAGATCGCCATTGCTGCTTTGAAGGATCCTACATCCCGGACCTTAGCGGCGCAGGCTGCAGACGAGATGCTGAATATTTCCGGTATTACGGCATCCTTTGTGTTGTATCCGGATAATGATCAAATCATTATATCCGCCCGATCTATCGGCGAGGCAAATGTGCAGATGATCTTAGAGCCTTTAGGTGGCGGCGGCAATACCGCAACAGCCGGCGCACAGGTCAAGGACAGTACGCTTAAGGATGTATTGGATAGCCTGCTGGCATCCATCGATAAATATTTTGAATCTTAAGGAGATAAAACAATGAAAGTCATTCTTTTACAGGATATCAAGGGCAAGGGAAAGAAGGGTCAGATGATCGAAATGTCTGACGGTTATGCCCGTAATTATCTGCTGCCCCGGAAGCTGGCGGTGGAGGCAACTGCCGATGCTGTCAACACGATGCGTATGAACGATAAAGCAGCGGCTGAGCGCGCTGCGAAGGAGCGCGCGGAGGCATTGGAGATCTCCCATAAGCTGCGGGATATGATTCTGACTGTGACTGCCAAGGGCGGCGGCGCCGGCAGACTCTTTGGCTCTGTGACCAATCAGGAGATCGCAGATGCCCTGAAGGCGAAGACCGGTATCGCACTGGATAAGCGCAAGATCGTCATCAGCGATCCGATTAAGAGCGTAGGAACCTATACAGTTCAGTGCAAGCTGGGCTACGAGATCACAGCACCTCTGACGGTGAAGATCGAGGAAGCCTGATACGCTTTGTGAAAGGATCCGTAAAGGAGAGTTTACAATGGATGAGGAATTGATGTCCCGGCAAGTGCCCCAATCCTTGGAGGCAGAGCAGGCGGTCCTGGGATCTATTCTGATCGACAGTAAATGTTTGACAGATGTGATCGGTATCGTCAAGCCTGAGGACTTTTATTTGAAGCAGAATCGGGAAATTTATGAGACCATCTATACGATGTTCAATTATTCCCAAACCATTGACCCGGTCACCGTTTTGGATAAAATGCGGGAGCTGGGTGTACATCGGGAGGATTCCCGGGACTACATCCTGCAGCTGATGCAGATCACGCCTACAGCTGCCAATGCTGTGCGTTATGCCGGTATCGTTCGCGACAAGGCAATGCTGCGCGGTCTGGCAACAGCGGCAACAGAGATTTCCGAGACCGTATCTTCTCAGATCGGCACGCCGGAAGAGATCCTTGAGAGTGCGGAAAAGAAGATCTATGCTCTTCGCAAGGGCGAGCGGGGAGACTCTCTGGTGCATATCGGCACCACGCTGCACAATGTTTTTGACCATCTGACGGAGATGAGCCAGTCGGATTCCGCGATCCCCGGACTTTCCACCGGTATGCGGGATCTGGATGTGAAGATCAACGGCTTGAATAAATCTGATTTGTTGCTGCTTGCAGCCCGTCCTGCTATGGGTAAAACTGCATTTGCCCTGAATTTAGGCCTGAATGTAGCCAAAAAGTACAAAAAGACCGTAGCGATGTTCTCTTTGGAAATGTCCAGAGAGCAGCTTGCTATGCGCCTTTTGGCGATCGAGAGCTTCGTGGACAGCCAGAAAATGGCCACCGGTAAGCTTACCGAGGAAGAGTGGACAAAGCTGTGTATGGCATCCGGTGTATTGAGCCAGACGGATATCCGTGTGGATGACAATGCCGCCATTACGGTTGCAGAGATCAATGCAAAATGCCGCAGGTTAGATACCCTGGGTCTTGTGATCATCGACTATCTGCAGCTGATGAACGGCTCCGGCTACGGCAAGGGCGGCGACAGTCGTGTGAATGTGGTCAGTGAGATCTCCAGAAGCCTGAAAATTATGGCAAAGGAACTCAATGTTCCTGTTGTGTGTTTGAGCCAGCTTTCCCGTGGTCCGGAAAGCCGCACGGATAAGCGTCCTATGCTGTCTGATCTGCGTGAATCCGGCGCCATCGAGCAGGATGCAGATGAAGTGCTGTTCTTGTACCGTGACGAGTACTATAACGAAAATACGGAAGATAAGGGTATTGCCGAATGCATCGTGTCCAAAAACCGCCACGGTGAGGTGGGCACGGTAAAGTTGCAGTGGATCCCGCAGTATCAGACTTTTGCAGACCGGGAGTGGAAGCATGCTGAATAAGCTTTGCAGCTTTATCCGCAGTAGAAATATGCTGCAGCCGGGAGATATTGCTGTTTGCGCAGTGTCCGGCGGCGCGGATTCCATGGCGCTGCTGTACGCCATGTATTTGCTTGCACCCAAACTTCAAATCCAATTGCAGGCAGCCCATTTTAACCATCAGCTGCGAGGCAGCGAGTCGGACGGCGACGAAGCCTTTGTGCGCAGCTTCTGTCAAAGCTGGCAGATCCCTTTGACCGTGGGTACAGAAGCAGTTGTTGCAGGGGGAAAGGGTCTGGAAGCTGCTGCCCGGGATGCTCGCTACCGCTTTTTGCGAAGTCTTTCCGGGAAGATCCTGACTGCCCATACGGCTGATGATAACGCAGAAACTGTGCTGATGCATATGCTTCGCGGTACCGGCTTAAAGGGCCTTGGTGGCATCACACCGGTAAGCGGCAATGTTTTGCGGCCAATGCTGCGCATCACCCGGAAAGAGGTGCTTGCGTTTTTACAGGAGTATAACATTCCTTATGTGGAGGATAGCTCTAATACTGCCAACGCATTTTTGAGAAACCGGCTGCGTCACAGTGTTATGCCGCTGCTTGCTGCAGAGAATCCCCGCCTTGCGGAAAATATGTCCGACATGGCACTGCGGCTCCGGGAGGAGGAGCAGGCTTTGCAGGAGATCGCTCTATCCAACGGTATTTGTACAGATGTTTTTGCCTTGCGGCAGATGCGTCCGTTTCAGCGCCGCCGCGTAATTGCGGCTTTCCTGGAAAGCGCCGGGGTGAAAGAGCCTGCTGCAGCACACATAGAGCTGGTTGAATCACTGGTATTTTCCGATAAACCTTCTGCCTTTGCTGTGTTTCCGGGAAATATTACGATCCAAAGAAATTATGACATTCTGCAAATTGCTGACAAGGACAGCACTGTGCTTGCTCAGCAGCTGCCTTGTCCCGGCAGCGTAGAGCTTCCGCAGCTGCATCTGCGGATCACGGCAACACCCGCTAAGGAAGAAAAGTTGAAAACGGACTCGTTTACTGTGTCCGTGTCAGGCGCTGTGATGATCAGAAGCCGCATAAGCGGGGACAGTATGCGCCTGGCAGGCGGCTGTAAGAGCTTGAAAAAGCTGTTTATCGACAAAAAAATCCCTGCATCCAAGCGAATGCAGATCCCGGTCGTTGCCGATGACAAGGGCGTTTTGGGTGTGTATTCCATCGGTGCAAACTTAGACCGCGTAAGCGGCACAAATCTTGTGTGCATCACCTTCCAGGAGCTATAAATAGAGAGAGCAAGGAGAATATTATGATCAAAGATATTCAGAAAGTGCTGCTCAGCGAAGAGCAGCTGCAGACAAGGATCTGTGAACTGGCAAAGACTTTGAACGAAGAGTATGCGGATAAGGATCCCATCTTTGTGGGTGTGCTGAAGGGCGTTGTAATGTTCTTTGGGGATATGGTAAAGCGAATTGAGGTTCCTTGTCAGATCGATTTTATGTGGATATCCTCCTATTCTGGAACAAATTCTTCCGGAACCATGACCGTGAAACGGGATGTTTCTGCCGATATCAAGGGCCGCCATGTGGTCATCCTTGAGGATATTTTTGACACCGGTACATCCCTGGATTTTACCTACAAGCATCTTATGGCGAAGGAGCCTGCGTCTCTTAAGATCTGTACGCTGCTGGATAAGCCGGAGCGCAGAAAACCGGGGATTACTCTTAAGCCTGACTATACAGGTTTTGTGATTCCCAATGAGTTTGTTGTGGGATACGGACTGGATTATAATGAACATTACCGGAATTTGCCTTATGTGGGCATACTGAAACCGGAAGTTTATGAAAAATAAGGAGTAGCCATTTTGAAGAAAAATCGCAAAATCATATCCATTATTGTTTATGTGGCTGTATTGGCGCTGTTCTTTTCCTGGATGCTGGGTGCCTTTGGCTTCGGCACTGATAAAGTGCCTTATTCACAGGTCCTTGACCTGTTTCGTAATGAGCAGGTCCGCAGCTTTGTAGTGGAGGATAGTGTGCTCTATATGCAGCTGCATACACCCTATAAGGAAAAGGACTCTTTGACTGTAAAGCTTGCAGATCCGGAGAACTTTCGGCAAGAATTAAACACCTTGCTGCAGGAGCAGACAGAGTCTGGAGTTTTGGAATCCTATGACTTTGTGGCTAAGGATTCTGTGAAACCCTTTGATTATGTGCTGCCGATCATTGTGGCAGGCTTGGTTCTGATCGTGATCTGGGTGCTGCTGGTGGGCAGAGCCAACAGCGGCAACCCTATGGCAAACTTCGGCAGAGCAAGAACGGTAAACGGTTTGCCCAACGGTAAAAAGGTCACCTTCTCTGATGTTGCCGGCGTGGATGAGGAAAAAGCGGAGCTGCAGGAGGTTGTGGACTTTTTGCGCGATCCCGGTAAGTTTTCCAAGATCGGCGCGAAGATCCCTCACGGCATCTTGCTTTCCGGCCCTCCCGGCACAGGTAAAACGCTCCTTGCGAGAGCGGTAGCCGGAGAGGCGGATGTGCATTTCTTATCCATATCCGGTTCTGATTTTATGGAAATGTATGTGGGCGTAGGTGCAAGCCGCGTCCGGGATCTGTTTGATCAGGCGAAGAGACTATCTCCTGCCATTATCTTCATTGACGAGATCGATGCTGTGGGCAGAAAGCGCGGCTCCGGTATGGGCGGCGGTCACGACGAGCGTGAGCAGACGCTGAATCAGCTGCTGGTAGAGATGGATGGTTTTGGCAAAACAGAGGGTGTTATTGTTTTGGCAGCAACAAACCGTCCGGATATCTTAGACCCTGCGCTGCTGCGTCCCGGTCGCTTTGACCGGCAGATCTATATCGGCGCGCCGGATGCCAAGGGCCGTGAAGAGATCCTGAAGGTCCATTCAAAAGACAAGTGCCTGGATGGAGATGTAGATCTGCATACAGTTGCTTTGGCTACCGGCGGTTTTACCGGTGCGGATCTAAGTAATTTGATGAACGAGGCTGCCATTATGGCGGCAAGAGATAACCGTCCTGCTCTGAATATGAAAGATCTGAATGATTCTATTATGAAGATCCTGGCAGGTCCTGAAAAGCGCAGCCGGGTCCGTCTCCAGCGGGATCTTAAGATCACGGCTGTTCACGAAGCAGGTCACGCTGTGGCGATGCACAGTCTTCCGACCCACGATAAGGTATATCAGATCACCATTGTCCCCAGAGGTAAGGCTCTGGGTCTGACATGGACACAGCCCGGCGAGGATACTGCGCACCTGACCCGCAATGAAATGTATGAACGGATCGTGGGCCTGCTGGGCGGCCGTGTGGCGGAGGCAATTTTCCTGAACGACATCTCCACCGGTGCATCCAATGACATCGACAGAGCATCTCAGCTGGCAAGAGATATGGTGGCGCGCTACGGTATGTGTGAAAAGCTGGGAACAGTTTCCTACACCAATGATAATGAAGTGTTCATCGGCAGAGATTATGAAAAGACCAAGAGCTATTCAGAGAGATTTGCCGGCACCATTGATGAGGAAGTAAAGCTTCTGATGGATAAGGCCTATGCGCACTGTGAGCAGATCTTGCGCAGCGATGCACAGAAGCTGAAAAAAGTTGTGGAATTCTTATTGCAGAATGAGACAATGACAGGCGTACAGTTTGAACAGTGTATGGCGGGTGAAGAAATCGAGGAAGTAAAGGAAAGCTCCTTGTTTGATGCCTTTAAGAAAGAGGAAAACAAGGAAGCGTAAAAAATGTTCTTGGCGGCACTTCATAGAGAAGTGCCGCCTTGTATTTATATCACATAGATCAGGATCGCCAGGAACTGCAGGAAGCTGCCCAAAACCACGAAAATGTGAAATACACAGTGAAACCACCGCAGCTTTGATCCGATCCCATACAGCACAGCACCCACTGTGTAGGCGATACCGCCGCTGAGAAGCAGATAGAATCCCGGAAGTGTCAACACGCGGATGGCTTGTGGGATAAAAAAGATAATACACCAACCCATAAGAATGTAACAGGTCATAGAAAATGCATTATATTTCTTCAGGTCAATAGCTGTCAGCGCCGCCGCAGTGAAGCACAGCGCCCATTGAATACCGAAAAGAAGCCAGGCAAGGACAGGATATACCGGCAAAAAGCCGGATAGCAGTATCGGCGTGTATGTGCCGGCGATCAGAAAGTAGATGGTGCAGTGATCGATGACCTGCATCACTTTTTTTCCCATATTTTTATGCAGACCGTGATATACACTGGAGACTGCGTACAATGCGATCATCGTGCCTCCGTAGATGGCAGAACCGATGATACCCATAAGATTATGATTGCTTACGCTGCGCAGGATACACAGGATCAGCACGATCACACCCAGCCCGCCACCAACGATATGGGTCACCATATTCATTGTTTCCTCGCCGTGAGTATAATCCGGCAGCTTGCGCTGGGACAGCTTGATTCGTTTTGCCATAGATGGATCACCGTACCTTTCATAAACGCATCATATCACAAATGCCCGTCGCAGCCTAACTACGATGGAAAAACAACCCTCTACGCACAGGAGAGGTACACTCTATTATAAGGAGAAATGTGCAATTTGCACAAAAATGCACCCCGTTTTTTGGTGCGTAAAAAACTAAATTCACAGTAAGTTTTCATCCTTAACCGGAAAATTTATGCTATAATGTTAGTGGCAGATGATACTGCCAATGCAGCGTAATAAAGGAGACCTGTATGAATAATATTTTATTCTCCCTTACGCCCAAGGCTATGTGTGCATTTGTGTATGATGATTTTACGGTGCGCCAGGCATTGGAGCGTATGGAGTCGGCGGGGTATGCGGCGCTCCCCATTCTCAATAAGCGCGGCGAATATCGCGGAACACTTACAGAGGGCGACCTGCTTTGGGCACTCAAAAATATGTGCTATATGGATATGCGGCAGGCAGAGGCCCGGAAGATCATGGAGATCACCAGAAGAAAGGACAACATCCCTGTTCGTGTTACTACCGGTATGTATGATCTTGTGCAGCGTGCCAGCTCTCAGAACTTTGTACCGGTGGTGGATGATAAGGATACATTTATCGGTATCATTACCCGAAGCGCTATCATCAAATACTGCCAGCAAAAGCTTTTTCCCGACGACTGATCAAAACACACCTGCAGAGCTCTCTGCAGGTGTGTTTTTCTTGCAATGTGAAACGAAATCTGTTAAAATATAATAAGGTAATTATGTTCCGGAGGGAAATTATGGACGATCTGAAGCTGAAAAATCACATAGGGAGGAATATTGTCGCTTACCGCAAGCATTTGCGTATGACACAGGCAGATCTGGCAGTGCGTTTGAATTATTCAGATAAGGCTGTTTCCAAGTGGGAGCGCGGCGAGTCTGTGCCGGATGTACTGACCTTGGTACAGCTTGCAGAGCAGTTCGGCGTAACGGTCAATGATCTGATCGCAGACCCGGACGCGCTGCCGGAGCAGACCGGCGCTGTGCAGCGAGCAATGGGCAAGGCTGTAGAAAAGACATTAAAGCGCAAAGCGGACAAGCGGATCATTCTGAATTTATCCTCTCTGCTTGTTTGGTTTGTGGCGCTGTTGATTTTTGTTGTGCTTTCTATGCTGGATATCCCTAAGTCCTGGATCGCATTTATTTATGCAGTCCCGGCAGATGCCATCGTTTTGCTGAGCTTGCTTTCTGCATGGAAGGATTTTCGTTGGAATAAGCTGCTGATATCCGCAATTATGTGGGGTGTGCTTGCCAGTGTGTTCGCCACGATCGTGATGCTTGTGGATGCAAACATCTGGTCTAAGTTGTTGCGGATGTTCTTGTTGGGCATTCCCGGTCAAATCGCGATCTTTCTATGGTTTCGTATGTATCGCCGCAACCCCAAGGAGGAAGAAAATGGATAAGGTAATGCTGCGAAAAAGCATCCGTGAGAAAAAAAGAGCAATGACGGATGCGCAGATCGAAGAAAAAAGCGCATTGCTGAAAGATCTGTTTATGCAAACAGAGCAGTATAAGAACGCCACTGTGATCTATGGTTATCTGCCTTATAATCAAGAGGTGCGAACTGTACCGATCCTCCTGCAGGCTATGCGTGACGGGAAAAAGGTCGCCGTTCCGAAGGTTTATGGGGACGAAATGCGTTTTATTTACTTAGATGATATTTCTGCAGTCAGTACCGGCTACGCGGGAATTCCGGAGCCGGTTGCCGATTTTCCCATAGCAGAAGACTCTACCGCTTTGGTGCTGATGCCGGGTCTTGCCTTTGATAAGCAAGGCCATCGCATCGGTTACGGCGGCGGTTTTTATGACAAGTTTTTAGAAAAAGAGCCCGATCATCCCAAGGTGGCGCTTTGCTACGATTTCCAGGTACTTCCTTCCTTGGAGGTGCTTGAACACGACATCCCGGTGGATCTTGTGATCTGGGCATAGGAGAAAAGTTATGGAATTTGTTTCGATCCTTTTGGTGGCAGCTTTGGTGTTTGGCGTGTGCTTTTTGATAGACAAAGGCTTTCACAAAGTCTTTCGCAATACGCAGCAGCACGCTTCTGGCCTTTCTGTGCGACTGAGTAAGCGATACGGCTCCATTGGCTTGATAATTTTTGTTGTTGGTATTGCAGCGATCTTTACCGGTCTTTCCGATGGCTGGGTGCTTATTGCCGGTGGCGCAATCTTAACGCTGACCGGTGCGGCGCTGGTCACTTACTATATGACTTTCGGCATTTTCTATGATGCGGACAGCTTTGTGCTGACTACCTTTGGCAAGCGCAGCAAGACTTATGCCTATAAAGATATTTGCACCCAGCAGCTGTATATGACTGCCGGAAATGTGATCATCGAGCTGCATATGGCAGATGGACGCGCTGTGCAGCTGCAGTCTGCGATGAGTGGCGTGTATCCGTTCCTGGATACTGCATTTGCGGCTTGGCTTGTTCAAACCGGAAGAAAGAAAGAAGAATGTGATTTTTATGATCCGGAGAACAGCTGCTGGTTTCCCGGTGCGGAGGGTTAAGTATGCATATTCCCAAGGGAACGACGGATCAGTTGGAATTGGTGCCGTTTCAGCAGGCGCTGGAGCAGGCGAATGCTATAAATGATGAATACGATGTAAATAAATGGCTGTATGTACCCAATTTTTACTCTGAGTACCGTTATATTTTAGGCACACGGGGAAAAAATCCACTGATCTGCATTGGTATCAACCCCTCCACGGCAAAACCGGATGATCTGGATAATACCTTGAAATCCGTGGAGCGGATCGCTTTAGGCAATGGCTTCGACAGCTTTATTATGTTCAATGTCTATGCCCAGCGGGCAACAGACCCGGACTCTATGGAGCAAAGCTGCAACACTCTTTTACACCGGGAGAATCTGGAAGCGTTCCGGTATGTGCTTTCCATTTCGGAAAATCCGTCCGTTTGGGCAGCCTGGGGAACGATCATTGAAAAGAGAAAATATCTGCCTCAGTGCTTGCAGGATATGCTGGCGGTAGGGCAGGAGCTGGGCGCAAAATGGTATTGCGCCGGCGCAGTTAGTAAAAAGGGACATCCCCATCATCCGCTGTATATGCGTAAGGATGAAAAAATCAGACCCTTTGATGTAGTGGAGTATTTAAATGGCTTGGAATGAATGTGAGACCTGCTGGCATTATGATTATGATGAAGAATACGATGAATACTACTGCATGATGGACTTGGATGAGGATGAGGTGTACCGCATTCTGAATTCCCGGCAACAGCGGTGCCCGTACTATCGGCAGGGTGACGATTATACATTGGCAAGGAGACAGTGAATATGAAGCGCATATATATTTTGCTTTTGACCGCTCTGCTGCTTGCCGGCTGTGGTGCGGATGACCCACAGATCACCACCCAGCAGACCACAGTCGAAGAAACGCAGACAACCACAGAGCCGGGACTGTATGAGCCGGAAAGCCGCCTTGAGCTGGCAACAGGCGGAGCTGTGCAGGTCTATCCATTGGGCAGCGGCAGGAAATTTGCGTGGATCAGCAGCCTGGGCTCTGATCTGATGGTGGCAACAGATGGCAGCAATTCCCGGGTGATGGTGCTCTCCGGCGAAAACTGTGCTAAGAAATATAATATGGTGGTGCGGGAATTGGAGATAACTGCGCCTGAAAACACCTATGCCGGGATCACTGGTGGCTTTGCCAGTTATTCCTCGGAAAAAAAGCAGGTGTTATACTACAATACGGCGCTTACACAAACCAAGAAGCTGCAGCTGCCCCAGAATATATCCGGTACTGTTGGTATTTTGGAAGGCTCAGGCAAGGTTTTCTATTCCGCAGGAAGTGAGATCTATGAAAATGATCCTGCTACCGGCATCGTCAGGATGGTGCGCCAATTCAGCGCCACAGGCGTTGAAATTATGGGAAGCTACTGCGGCGGACAGATCCTGCAGTGCCGCCTGACAGACGATTCCGGGCAGGTAAGTGTGACCTATATTTCTTCACAAACAGGGCAGACAATGTCTGCAGACCCCGGCCTTACGCAGCTTGATACCCACGGTGAAAGCTTTTTTGCAACGCGGATGGATGGCGTACTGCAGTTGCAGCTGTTTGGAAATAAAGAATCTGTAAGCCAGCTGAATGTGCAGCAAGGAAGCGGAAGCTTTCACAGCGCCTTAGCTGTTGGCGGTGTGGTCCACAGTCAGGTCAATGAGAATAATGCAGTGGTGCTGAATTACTACGACCTGTCCACAGGTATGCGCAAAACGGAGCTGGTGCTGGAGGATGTTTCCTTGCCGTCTGCTTATTATGCTGATAGAAGCAGAGGATGCATTTGGTTTATAACAAAGGAGCAGAGCACAAATATACAGCTGCTTTGCAAGTGGAATATAAATATAGGCAATACCGGAGATGAAACGATCTATTCCGGTGGATACTATACTGCGCAAGCACCGGACGCGGAAGGCCTTGCAGCCTGTCAGCAGCGGGTGGATGCACTGAACAGTAAGTATTTTACAAGGATATTGATCTGGCAGGAAGCTCTTGAAAAGACACAGGGGTATTCCTTGGTAGGGGAACATCAGGTCAGCGTGATCAACGGTATGCTGGACGAAATAGAGGCCTTTGCTGCGCAGCTGCCCGAGGACTTCCTGTGGGACAGTGCAGACGGAACAGACAGTAATCGCTTGCGGATCTGCCTGGTGCGTGAAATTGCAGACGGCAGCGCCGGCAAGCAGTACTGGTATGATGGCGAGTGTTATATTTTGATCACCTCCGGCGCAGATGTACAACAGGAACTGCTCAAGGGTTTGTCCTATGCTGTTGTCAGCCACATACTGGGTAATTCTGTTGAGATCGATGCCTGGACGGCGTATAACCCTGCTGATTTTGTATATGGAAGCGGTGAGCAGGATTGCTTCTATGAAGGGGAGCGCTGTTTTGTGGATCCTGCCGCTATGAAATCTCTTACCGATGACAGATGCCTGACATTTGTTTATGCAGCATCACCCGGAAATGAAGAGCTGTTTAATTCCGTCCCTATGCAGAATAAGCTGAAGCAGCTGTGTGTTGGTATACGGGACGCGTACCGCCTTGGCCGATATGAGCAGGTGCTCCCATGGGAGCAGTACCTGGGAGAATCTCTTGCCTACCAACCGAATCCGTAATGTAAAAAGAGGAGGATCGCTGGATCCTCCTCTTTTTTGCTGTTGTAAATCCTTATCGTCATTGCGAACCGGTGACCGGTGTCACCGGTTCGCAATCTGATTTAACCTCTAATAACCCGATGGTCGATGTAAAAAAGTGGCATCTGCCGAAGCAGATGCCACGATAATAAATAGATTTTACTTTAATGCTTCCTCAACTGCAACAGCGACAGAGACAGTCATACCGACCATCGGATTGTTACCAGCGCCCAGGAAGCCCATCATCTCAACATGGGCAGGGACGGAGGAGGAGCCAGCGAACTGTGCGTCGCCGTGCATACGACCCATAGTATCGGTCATACCGTAGGAAGCGGGGCCTGCAGCCATGTTGTCCGGATGCAGGGTACGGCCGGTGCCGCCGCCGGAAGCAACGGAGAAGTACTTGCGGCCATTCTCCATGCACTCCTTCTTGTAGGTGCCGGCAACAGGATGCTGGAAGCGGGTGGGGTTGGTGGAGTTACCGGTGATGGAAACATCAACACCCTCATAACGCATAACAGCAACGCCCTCACGGACATCGTCACAGCCGTAGCAGTTAACAGCAGCACGCTCGCCGTCAGAGTAAGCAATGCGGTTAACGATCTTCAGCTCGCCGGTGTAGTAATCAAACTGGGTCTGCACATAGGTAAAGCCGTTGATACGGGAGATGATCTGTGCAGCGTCCTTGCCTAAACCGTTCAGGATAACCCGCAGGGGCTCCTTACGGGCCTTGTTGGCGGAGCGGGCGATGCCGATAGCACCTTCAGCAGCAGCGAAGGACTCGTGACCTGCCAGGAATGCGAAGCACTTGGTCTCGTCCCGCAGCAGCATAGCACCTAAGTTGCCGTGGCCGATACCGACCTTGCGGTCCTCAGCAACAGAGCCGGGGATGCAGAATGCCTGCAGACCGATGCCGATAGCCTCAGCAGCCTCAGCAGCGTTCTTGACACCCTTCTTCATAGCGATGGCAGCGCCAACGCAGTATGCCCAGGCAGCGTCCTCAAAGGCGATGGGCTGAATGCCCTTAACGATCTCATAAGGATCAAAGCCCTTGGCAACACACATATCGCGGCAAGCCTCAACGGACTCCAGGACATACTGAGCGAGGACACCGTTGATCTTGTCGATCTTTCTTTCATAACCTTCAAACAATGCCATAGCCTTTGTCCTCCTCTTATTCGTGACGGGGGTCGATGTACTTGGCAGCGTCGGCAAAACGGCCATAGCTGCCCTTTGCCTTCTTCAGAGCCTCGTTTGCATCGTCACCCTTCTTGATGAAGTCCATCATCTTACCCAGATTGATGAACTCATAACCGGTGATCAGATCGTCCTTGTCCAGAGCAATGCGGGTAACATAACCCTCAGCCATCTCCAGATAGCGCGGACCCTTAGCCTTGGTGGCGAACATGGTACCTACCTGGCTGCGCAGACCCTTACCCAGGTCCTCCAGGGAAGCGCCGACTGCCAGGCCGTCCTCAGAGAAAGCAGACTGGCTGCGGCCGTACACGATCTGCAGGAACAGCTCGCGCATTGCAGTGTTGATGGCGTCACAAACCAGGTCTGTGTTCAGCGCCTCCAACAGCGTCTTACCGATGAGGATCTCGGAAGCCATAGCTGCTGAGTGGGTCATACCGGAGCAGCCCAGAGTCTCCACCAGAGCTTCTTCAATGATGCCCTCCTTCACATTCAGGGTCAGCTTGCAGCAGCCCTGCTGAGGAGCACACCAGCCGATGCCGTGGGTAAAACCGCTGACATCCTTAATTTCCTTGACCTGCACCCACTTACCCTCTTCGGGGATGGGAGCGGGGCCGTGGTAGGCACCCTTGGCCACGGAGCACATATGCTGTACTTCTGCACTATAAATCATGGCAATTTTCCTTTCTTTTCAAAAGCCGTAAACGACTTTTGTAATGTTGAGTTAAAAACTCATATTTTCCGGATAATATTATACTGGCAGATAATAGAATTGTCAATCCGAAAACCAGCACGGATCGAAAAAATGCGAATTATTTTCTTGATTGTGCAGATAATATCCTCATCACGGAAAAAAGGAGGAACGCGCAATGAACTGCAATGCCAACAAGAGCATCGAGTGTACTGTAAAGCAGTGTGCCCATCACTGCGATGAGGCAAATTACTGCTCTCTGGAGCGCATCCTGGTGGGTACCCACGAGGGTAATCCCACTATGGACCAGTGCACTGACTGCATGTCCTTCCGTAAAAAATAATAACGGCAGAGATTGCGGCGGCAGATGCTGCCGCAATTTTTTGTTGACGAATGCAATGTTTGTGGTATGATATTGCAGTGACAAACGACGGAATTTTTGTAAACTATACATATTTCGTTCATATTATTATGATATGCTGTTTTTCGTAAAGCACCGGAGGTAAAAGCAAATGCAACTTAAAGATATAAAATTCAAAATGCCCAAGCGTAAGGTCCTGATCACATTATGTATCGTATTGGCAGTTGTTCTTGCAATACTGATCGCCGTGACGGCTTATGCAGAGAGCCGCCTTGGTCTTATTAACCGCAGTGACCATGACGATCCGCTTTCCCAGTCTGAATACGATGCCAATTATCACGAAACGGAATTTATTCCTGATTATACCGGTCCCACTATGGATGCGGGTGATGTGACCTGGGATGACGATGTTTCGGATCTGCTGGGTGATGAAGATGGAATCATCAATATTCTGCTGATCGGACAAGATCGCCGCCCGGGTGAGGGCCGGGCCCGTTCGGACTCAATGATCCTTTGCACTATCAATAAAGAGGCAAAGACACTGACCTTCACATCATTTCTGCGGGACTTGTATGTTCAGATCCCCGGCTATCGGGACAACCGGATCAACGCCAGCTATGCCATCGGTGGAATGAAACTGCTGGATGCTACCATAGAAAAGAATTTCGGTGTGCATATCGACGGTAATGTGGAGATCGATTTCTCCGGATTTTATAAGGCTATCGATACCCTGGGCGGTTTGGAGATGGAGCTGACAAGTGACGAAGCCTGGTACCTCAACAAAAGAGGCAACTGGGACTACAACGACGCATCTGCCGGCACCTGGCATCTGCGGGAGGGGATCAACCGCCTTACCGGTGAGCAATTGTTTGCATACTCCCGTATCCGGGATCTGGACTCCGATTTCGGCAGAACGAACCGTCAGCGTAAGGTGCTGAACACTTTGCTGGAACTGGTCAAGGAAATGAATATCAAGGAGTTTGATGATCTTCTGGAGCTGATGCTGCCTCTTGTCACTACGGATATGAGTAACGCCCAGATCATCAGCACCGCGCTGTCTATGTTCCCGTTGCTTTCGGATATGAAGGTAAATTCCGTACAGATCCCTGCTGACAATGCCTATAAGATGACTATGATCGACGGAATGTCTGTTCTGCTTCCGGATCTGGATAAAAACCGTGAGGTTTTGAAACAGGCGATAGGAAATGTAAGATAAAATAAACCGCAGAGCGCATTACGCTCTGCGGTTTTTATATCAGCGGGTGGTTCGGATCAGCTGCTGCAGCAAATCGAATGCTTCGTTTGCGTGCCGTGTCAGTAGATCGTAGTCCATATGCTCGATGCTGTCAAAAGCGGTATGCAGAATACCCAGGTAAGGACGGCAGGATGGCCAAACGGTAGGAATTCCTGCCTTGCAGAATGGACCGTTGTCACCGCCTTCACAGGTGTATATCACATCTTCAATATTGTGCTCCAACTGCGGCAGCTTTTCAGGAAGTCCAATGCGAACAAAGCGCTTGCTGAACAGATCACCACCGCCGTCAATATTCAGCAGCCAGCGGATATCCTCGCCTTTATGACGACGGATATAGGCATCGCTGCCCATCGGCACATCCTTTTCCATATACTCCTCACCGGAGAATGCGACAAAATCCAGGGTCATATCCAGATCTGCATCCTTCATCAGCCGGGCAAGCTCCAAAACGGTTGCAGTACCGGAAGCGTTGTCATTTGCGCCCTGTACCAGCGGCGCAGTGTCATAGTGACCGCCAATCACGCCTTTTTTATCGCCCTTGCCCAAACGGACGACCACATTTTTAGATACCTGATCAAAGCTGTGTGCCTGGATATGCAGACGGTAAATATCATTGGGATTGTCCAGGATATGATATGTGCCGTATGCATCTGTGGTAGCCACACCCATACGCTGCAGCCGGGGAGAACGGACCACCTTGGCATCGGCAGCCAGACCGCTGCTGACGAAGATGGCGGCAACTGCACCAAGCGCTTCTAATTCCTCAGCGATGCGGTTATGAGAGTGGACAGAGTGAATGTACTTAATAAAGCAGACCTGACCTGCTACATTCAACGCAGAAAGATCATTTACCTGATCGTCGCGGATAAACAGCAGCTTGCCTTCCCAATCGGTACAGCCGGAGAAGAAGCAGGCGGTTGTACCGGGGACGTTCTGATTTTTTGTCACATTGTAAAATTCAAAGCTTTCAAACCTCCAGCCACGGGTAGGGAATTCCTCGCAAACAACAGGAAGCCCGAGACCGGATAAATACGCAACCATATAATCGGCAGCCATATGCTCACCGTCTGCACCGCTGTGTCGGGTACCGCACTTCAAACATAGTGTTTCCATATGCCGGATTAGATTGCTTTTCAGTTGTTCCATTATCCTGCGCCTCCAATAATTGATACTATGGTCTTTATATTGTAAGAAACGGGAAAAGTCAATAGGCGCAGTGTAAAATCTACGAATCATAGAGCCTTACTTTTGCCCAAAAAGGATTGGAGAATACACGGAATATTTGGCACATATTGCTCTTGAAGTCTTTGGCTTGCAGTGGTATGATTTGCCACGGAATGAACAATAAATAAAGAAGGCGTGAAAATGGAAATATATTTGATATCTCTGGCGGTTGCGATCTTAGGTGGTCTTTTGCTGTCCAGACTAACAAAGCTGCTGAATTTACCTGCGGTTACAGCGTACCTTGTGGCAGGCTTGATCCTGGGACCGTTCTGTATCGGTGCTTTGAAAACACCTGGTATTGGCTTCAATTCTTTGGAACAGGTAGAGGGTATGTCCATTATTACCAAGACAGCGTTGGGATTCATTGCATTTGCAATCGGTAATGAATTCCGTTTGTCCCAACTGAAGGCTATGGGTAGCAAGGCAATCAGCATTGGTATAGCCCAGGCTGTGATTACAACTGTTCTTGTGGATATCGTACTGATCGGCCTGCACTTTGCATTCCCCAACATCATCTCGATTCCCGCAGCCATTACTCTCGGTGCCATTGCTTCGGCAACAGCACCGGCAGCAACCCTGATGGTCGTTCGTCAGTATAAGGCAGACGGTCCGCTGACCCGGCTTTTGATGCTTGTGGTTGCCATTGACGATGCGGTGGGCCTTGTGCTGTTCTCTGCTTCCTTTGGTATCGCATCGGCTCTGGAAAACGGCGCTGTCAGCGTTATTGGTATTGTGGTAGAGCCGATCGTAGAGATCGTGTTGTCTTTGGGTGTCGGCAGCATTATGGGTCTGCTGCTTGACCGGGTGGAGCGGTTCTTCCATTCCAGAAGTAAGCGTATGGCAATATCCGTTGCTTTCGTGCTGCTGACTGTTGGCATCTCTATGATCTCCTTTGAGATCGGCGGTATTCACTGTGGATTCTCTCTGCTTTTGGTTTGTATGATGGCAGGCACAGTGTTTTGCAATGTGTGTAATTTCTCTGACGAACTGATGTCCCGCGTGGAAGGCTGGACTGTACCACTGAATATTTTATTCTTCGTGATCTCCGGCGCCGAGTTGGATCTGACGATCCTTGTAAATCCCTTTACATTGCTGGTAGGTGGCGTTTATATTGTTGCCCGGTCTGCCGGTAAGTACTTTGGCAGCTACGCAAGCTGTAAATGGAATCACTGCAACAAGTCGATCACAGATAATTTAGGTATTACATTGCTTCCCCAGGCAGGTGTTGCTCTTGGTATGGCGATGACAGCCACATCCTTGGGCGGCGGTGCGCTGGTTCGCAATGTTGTGCTTTTCAGCGTTTTGGTGTATGAATTGATCGGACCTGCACTGACCCGTATGTCGCTGCTCCGGGCAGGGGAGATCAAGCCTGAAGGTAAAACCAGCGCAAGAAAAGAAAATACCCACAGACCCCATTTCAGCATCCATTAACAGAAACAAGGGACAGCATCTGCTGTCCCTTGTTATTCTATATGGATTATTCGTTATCCCAGTTGTGCCAGACATTTTGCACATCGTCATCATCTTCCATAATGTCGATGAGCTTTTCCATCAGCTTAATGTGCTCTTCGTTATCCAGCTTCTGATAGTTTTGGGGCACCATTTCGATCTGTGCAGAGGCAAAGCTGTATTTCTTTGCAGACATTGCATCGGCAACAGCGTTGAAATCGTCAGGATCCGTGTAGATGGTGAAGCAGTCCTCTTCTGCCTCAAAATCATCTGCGCCGCAGTCCATTGCGTCCATCATAACGGTATCCTCGTCATAGTCGCCGTCCTCATTGTCGATGACCAGAACACCCTTCTTGTCAAAGCTCCAGCTGACACAGCCGGAAGCACCCAAATTGCCACCGAACTTATCAAAGTGATGACGCATAGAACCGGCAGTACGGTTGCGGTTGTCGGTCATTGTCTCCACGATCACGGCAACACCGCCGGGGCCATAGCCTTCGTAGGTGATGGATTCATAGCTGTCACCGCCGCCTGCACCGGCAGCCTTCTCCAAGCAACGCTTAATGTTGTCGTTGGGCATATTGGCAGCCTTTGCCTTGGTGATAACGGTAGCCAGTCGGGAGTTGTTGGCAGGATCGGTAATACCGCCGCCTTCCTTAACGGCTACGATCAGCTCTTTGGCGATCTTGGTAAAAGCGGCAGCACGCTTTGCGTCCTGCGCGCCCTTGGTTTTTTGAATGTTATGCCATTTGGAATGTCCGGACATAAGTATCTTCCCTTCATTATTAACAAAATTTCCAAATTATTTTAGCAAATATGCCAATAAAAATCAATAGAATTTCATACAATCTCCGTGTGTTTGGGAGATTTTTACTTGAATTTCCGGGAAAGCGGCGCGAATTTTGTCAGCCAAGACAGAAACCACCGGGTTCTCTGTGTAAAAATGACCTGCGTCGATCAGGTTGATACCAAGATCATAAGCATCCCAAAACTGATTGTATTTGATGTCCGAGGTGACAAAGGTGTCGCAGCCGGCGTCAATAGCGTCCATAAGTCCATCGCCGCAGGCACCGCCGCCAACTGCTACATGGCATACCGGCTTACCGCCGTCCACATAACGGACGCTGCCGCAGTGGAGCTTGTTCTTAACGCTGTCCATAAAGGTGTAAAGACTTTGCACACTTACAAAGCCGTGACGGAGCAAACCGAAGTCTTCTCCGGGTCGGTTGATGGTGCTGACATTTTCCAGCCCCAATACAGAAGCCAGTACATCGTTGACACCGCCGTCACAGCAGTCCAGATTCGTGTGGGCATTCACAGCGCAAATGCCGTTTTGGGCAAGCATAAGAATACATCTGCCGATGCTGGTATCATCAGTGATCGCTTTCGGTGCTTGAAAAATGAGAGGATGATGGGTGATGATCAGATCTGCCCCGATCTCAACGGCCTCACGGCACACATTTTCAAAAGGATCAAGAGCTACAAGCACTTTTTTTACTTCCTTTGCAGTACTGCCGCAAAGCAGCCCTACATTGTCCCAGTCCATCTTCATATGCGCAGGTGCTATAGATTCTAAATATGTCAAAATATCATGAACGGATACCATCGATAATCTCCTTCATATTTTCAAGTTCAGTCAGCGCGGTTTCCAGGATCGGATCAGCGGAAGCTTTCTTTCCTGCAAGCTCCCGACGCAGACGAAATACAGCATCGTCGTAATATGCAGCGGTTTCTATGCTGGGATTTTCCATAATGGCGGGAGGGAAGAACCACTCCCCGGGACTGAGCTTTGGATAAGCAGGCTCCCAGTATACCTCCATAACTGTATACAGGAACCGCCCGTCGCGAATAACACTTTCTTCTGTGATCCGCCAGCCGTTTTGCGACAGGAACCTTCGCAGCTGCGGTCTGCGGGATTGACACTGCAGGACAAGGCGGTATTTCGTATCTTTCAGCCAGGGTGCAGCCTCTAAAACGCACTGGATAGTATCTGCGCCCATTCCGGCACAAACTGCCACAGTGAAGTCTCTCGGCACATTCTTAAGCCCGTCGGAGAGATAAAAGGACATTTTATCCGCTACGCCGAATTTGTGCGCGTTGTGATATGCGCTGTCCAAAGGCCCTTGGTTGATGTCTGACGCATACACCCGCACGGCAATATCATTTTTAAGCAAATAGATCCCTAAATAGCCGTGATCGCAGCCGATATCTGCCACCACATCACCGGGAGCAACAAAGCCGCTGCACAGGCGCAGCCGCGCAGACAGGGGAAGACGCATACCTACCTCCAAAAAAGAAGCCATCCTGCGAAGTTGCAGGATGGCATAGCTTAGCCTTTCTGAGCCTGATCAGCCTCATAGGCTTCCAGGAAATGATTCAGCTGTGCCAGGAAAGAGTCGCACTCAATACCGTGGACCATACAAGCTTCTTCAACAGTCTCACCCCGGGAAGAAGGGCAGCCAAGGCAGTGCATACCGATAGCGAAGAACAAAGGTGCAGCCTGAGGTGCTACATCCAGAATATCGCCAATGATGGTTTCTTTTTCAATCTTAACAGCCATAATATGACCTCCTAATACAATTCTTGCCCTATTATATCCGCCTATGGAGAAAAAAACAAGGGGCAAGTTCGACTTTTCCGGAAAAATCAGCATATTTTTGATGTTGACATTTATTGTCGCAGCATTATAATAGAATAAGTGGCGATACAGAAACGGAGGGATCCCGGTGCGGCTTGCTGAGCTTATGGATTGCCTGGAGTGCAATCCCATCATTGCGGCAGTGAATGAAGATAACTGGTCTGCAGCGCTGGCATCTCCTGCACAGGTCCTTTTCTATCTGTCTGCCGATCTGCTTACAGTGGCGCAGCGGATCACGGATGCCCATAGGGCAGGGAAGTACTTGTTCGTACATATCGACCTTGCAGAGGGCATCGGCAAAGACCGTACCGGTATCCGCTATTTGGCAGAGCACGGCGTGGATGGTATCATATCCACCCGGGCGCAGCTGATCCGCAGTGCAAAGGATCAGGACCTTTTAACAGTGCAGCGCTTCTTTGCTTTGGATTCCAAGGGTATGGACAGTATTGAAGAAATGCTGCGCAATACCAACCCTCATTTGATGGAAATTATGCCCGGCGTGATCGGCAAGGCCATTCGCCGGTTCAGTAAAGGGCATATCCGCGTGATCGCCGGTGGCTTGGTGCAGACCAAGCAGGAGGTCACGGACGCACTTAGCTGCGGTGCAACAGCTGTTTCCACCGGCTGTGCAGCACTTTGGGAGTTGTAATTCAATAATTACCGTAGAGATTTGGAGAAACGGACTGACACAGGCGATGAAATATGCGTCTGCGGTCGTTCGTTTCTCTTTTTTATTTAGGAGGTAGCAATGAAATACGATGTATTGATCGTGGGCGCCGGTGTCATCGGCGGAATGCTTGCCCGGGAGTTGAGCAAATATCAGCTGAAGGTGTGCATTTTGGAAAAGGAAAACGATGTTGCCTGCGGTGCATCCCGGGCCAACAGCGGTATCGTTCACGGTGGCTATGACCCGGAGCCCGGCACTTTGAAGGCAAAGCTGAACGCGGATGGTGTAGAGCTGCTTTTCCAGGCAGCAAAAGAACTGAATGTACCCCATCAGCGTAACGGCTCTATGGTCTGTGCTTTTTCTGAGGATGAAGCCAGGACTGTGGATGCGCTTTATGCGCGCGGTATTGCCAATGGAATACCCGGTTTAAAGGTGCTTACAGGAGATGAAGCACGCGCTCTGGAACCCCAGCTGTCTGATAAGATCACAAGTGTCCTTCATGTTACGAACGCCGGTATTATCTGCCCCTATGAGCTGACAGTCGCCTCCATTGGTAATGCAATGGACAACGGTGTAACACTCAAGTGCAGCTTCAGTGTTTGCGCTATTTCCCGGGATGCCGATGGCTTTACTGTGGAAAGCCATAATGGAGAAAAGGTTTGCGGCAAATACCTCTTTAACTGTGCCGGCGGCTATTCAGATAAGATCGCCCAAATGGTTGGCGATGACTTCTTCAGCGTGATTCCCAGAGCCGGTGAGTATATGCTGCTGGATAAGACAGAAGGCAGCCGGGTAAAGCACACCATCTTCCAGGTGCCTACCGTAGAGGGTAAGGGTATTCTTGTCAGTCCCACAGCAGACGGAAATCTCCTGGTTGGTCCCACAGCTACCAAGGTTGCCACACCGGAAAGCCGTGACACCACTCCGGATGGCTTGTCACAGGTTAGTCGTCTTGCTGCTAAGAGTGTGCCTGCGGTGGATTTTCGTCAGGTGATCACATCCTTCACAGGTGTCCGTGCCACCGGTGCAGACGGTGAATTCGCGATCGCTGTATCTGAAAAAGCACCTGGTATGATCCACGCAGGCGCCATCGATTCTCCGGGACTTACCTGCTGTGTGTCCATTGCAAAATATTTAGTAGAGCTGCTTAAGAAGCAGGGCGTTTCGCTCACAGAAAAGGAAAACTGGAATCCTGTGCGTTTAGATCCCCATAGCTTTCGGAAAATGAATGAAGATGAGAAGGATGCCTACATCAAAGCCAACCCTGCTTACGGCAGGATCGTGTGCCGTTGTGAGGGGGTCAGCGAGGGTGAAATAGTCGCTGCGATCCGCAACAATCCGCCAGCCCGGGATATGGACGGTGTAAAACGCCGCACAAGAAGCGGCATGGGCAGATGCCAGGGCGGCTTTTGTGGTCCGTATGTGATGCAACTGCTCGCGCAGGAAATGGGTGTTCCTATGGAAGAAGTTACCAAATCCGGCGCAGGCTCTTATATGGTAACAGAAAGGATCGGTGAAGAGAAATGATCCAATTTGATATCGTAGTGGTAGGCGGCGGTCCTGCCGGTATGGCAGCTGCAGTGGCAGCGTATGATGCCGGTGTGAAAAGCGTTGCCATTTTAGACAGAGAACCTCAGCTTGGCGGTATTTTGATGCAGTGTGTCCATAACGGCTTTGGTCTGCATAAGCTTGGCACAGAGCTGACCGGACCGGAGTATGCTGCTGTTTACGCAAAAATGGTTGCCCAGCGTGATATAAAGGTGTATTATGAAACCATGGTAACGGCAGTTTCTCCGGAAAAGCTTGTAACTGCCCAAAATCGGGACGGCATTCTGAAAATTCAGGCAAAGGCGGTCATCCTTGCTATGGGCTGCAGAGAGCGCAGCCGCGGCGCATTGAATATCTGCGGCAGCCGTCCTGCCGGTGTTTACAGTGCCGGTACTGCGCAAAAGCTGGTAAACTGCTTCGGCTATCAGGTGGGTAAAAGGGTCGTGATCCTTGGCTCCGGTGATATCGGCCTGATCATGGCACGGCGTATGACCTATGAGGGCGCAAAGGTGGAAGCAGTGTGCGAGGTTATGCCGTACTCCGGCGGCCTGACACGAAACATCGTCCAGTGTCTGGAGGATTTTGGTATTCCGCTGTACTTAAGTACCACTGTGGTGCAGATACACGGCGATAAGCGCATAGAGGGCGTTACCATTGCCCAGGTAGACGAAAACCGTCGTCCCATTGAAAGCACTATGCGCTACATCCCTTGTGATACACTGCTTTTGTCTGTTGGTCTGATCCCGGAAAATGAGCTGACCCGGTCTGCCGGTGTTCCCATTGACCCGGTGACCAACGGCGCAATTGTGGATGAGAATTGTCAGACAATGGTTTCCGGTATCTTTGCCTGCGGCAATGTGCTGCAGGTCCACGATCTGGTGGACTATGTTTCTGAGGAGGCGGAGCGCGCCGGTATCGGTGCTGCAAACTATATTGCGGCAGGGGATAAGCGTGAAACTGCCATCCAAACCAAGACAGGCAACGGTGTCCGCTATGTGCTGCCGCAGACTATCCACAGCCGGGATACGGACCTATCCTTGTTCCTGCGTGTAACAAAGCCCTTTGGTGCAGTGAAATTTACCGTAACTGCTGGAGATAAAGTGCTGAAAACTGTGAAGCGTCTGAAGGCTGCACCCGGCGAAATGGAAAAGATCACCTTAAAAGCAGATGCCCTTAAGGATGTAAAAGAAACCATTAGTGTATCTTTGGAGGAACTGTAATGCAGCGGAATTTAACTTGTATCATTTGTCCCAGAGGCTGTGCCCTTACCGCGCAGATCCTCGGGGATAAAGTCAGCGTAACAGGCCATACCTGCCCTAAGGGTGAGGAATATGCCATTAACGAATGTATCAATCCGGTGCGTACCGTCACTGCCACTGTGCGGGTCAATAACCGTCCCGATACCATGGTCAGCGTAAAGACGGCTGTTCCGGTTGCCAAGGGTGATATGCTGAAAGTCATGGAGCAGCTGCGCAAAACATCTGTTGCAGCACCGGTGCAGATCGGTGATGTAATTTTGAAAGGTGTTTGCGGTGCAGACATCGTGATTACAAAGGATGTGTATTGATATGGATAACGCACAGATCATTAGGAGAATGAAGCTGTTCCTGTTTGATATGGACGGTACGCTGTATTTGGGCGACCGGCTTTACGAATTTACCCCTGCGCTTCTGCAGCGGATCAAAGCAGTAGGCGGCAGATATCTCTTTATGACCAACAATTCCTCCAAAAGTGTTGCTGACTATGTAAGGAAGCTGGCACGGCTGGGAATTGAAGCAACAAGAGAGGATTTCATTACATCCTCTCAGGCAACAGCCTATTATCTGCATAAGCATCACGAAGGACAGATCCTTTATGTCTGTGGAACAAACTCTCTGAAGGAAGAGCTGTGCAGCGAAGGCTTTACTGTTACGGAAGAAGCGGATGAAGCGCAGTGCATCGTTATGGGCTTTGACACGGAGCTGACTTTCAAGAAGCTCGAAGATGTTTCAAGACTCCTGCTTACCCGTCAGATCCCCTATATCGCCACCAATCCGGATCTTGTTTGTCCTACGGAATTTGGCAGTGTGCCGGACTGCGGCAGCGTGTGTCAGATGATCTATAATGCAACAGGCAAGCGCCCGGTGGTGATCGGAAAGCCGTCACCGCTGATGCCGGAGCTGGCAATGGAGCGGCTTGGGATCGGCAAGGAACAGACCTGTGTCATCGGCGACCGGATCTATACGGATGTAAAAAGTGGCTTGAATGCCGGCATTACCGGTATTCTTGTAATGAGCGGTGAGACTACACAGGAAATTTTAGATACTTCTGAGGATAAGCCTCATATCGTGTTGCCGGATGCTGGTGAGATCTTGAACTATATATAAGCAAAAGCCGGGCTTCTGCCCGGCTTTTCTTGTCTATAATTTACTTATAGCAGCGTATCCGTAAAATACGCGTTGGTGTTTGCATGTTTTCCGCGGAAATCAGTGACAGTAATACGCACATACCCGTCCTCAGGTACAATATCAAAGCTTGCGCTGTTGATGGGACTGCCGTCGGTATTTTGGGCGACGGCACAGCGCCTGCCTGCTGTACTTAAAACAATGCTTTCTGCATCAGAGCAGGTTATAAAGATCTTTCCGTCTTCTAAGTATAGATCATAGATCAACGGACCTTGTGATGCATACATATTGCCGGCCTTCAGTGCCTTAAAAAGAGCTTCATATTCTAATTTTTCTGCTTTGATCATAGTAAAGCCGCCAAAGGAATCACAGACTCTATTGGGATCATACCGCTCATAGTTGTGATTGTCATCAGTGGCAATACAGTACAGACGCTGCCCGGAGCGTAGGAACTGATCATATTCCTTTTCGTTATAATCCGGATGGCCACCGGCAATGCTGCCGAAATTGCAGATCTCCATTGCGTCCATACCACGATACTGTGTGAATTGCGTGCAGTCCGCCAGAGAAAAGCCGGGATGGTTAAATGTGACAAAATAACCCTTTTCCTTGTGAATACGGATAAATTCATTGATGGATTCCGGAGTAAATTCCCGCTCAAAATCCGGCTCATTTTCATCGAAGTTAACCAATGCGCGCATCGGTTCCATAAAGGCAGGAATGTGTTTTGTGCGGTGATAACAATGCTGCACAGTGTCGTCAGGGGAGGGGGATATGACGCAGATATCACAGTTGTTGATATAACGCCTTTTTGCATTCAGATTGTCGTTACCGTAATGCTCTAACGCTGTTTGATTATATGCGCTTGCGGCGAACTCCCAGCCGATCATGGCAACAAAGTTTTCATCTGTTAATTCTGTATGGGCAACCATCAAATTGTGATCGGTGTAGGAAATGACGGAGTAGCCCTGCGCCATATATAATTCTTTCATCTCTTCGGGGGTGTATTTTCCGTCGGACACGGTGGAGTGGCTATGCAGGTTTGCCTTATAGAATTTTCCATCCTTGGGAAGCAGATACTTTTTCGTATATATACCTCCTGTTTTTTGTTATTATAGCAATGACAAACAAAAAGGTAAAGTATATTTGATGTTAAATAGCCGACGGCAATGTCACGAAAGTTGAATTTTTGCGCAGGAAAGAAGGTGCGTAAAATATAATTGTATTTTTTGAAAAAAAGACTTGCAATTTACTGACTTGTGTGCTATTATATGCAGGCGCGTTAAGCGACGCGTGTATGCGCCGGTAGCTCAGTTGGATAGAGTGACTGACTACGAATCAGTAGGTCGGGGGTTCGAGTCCCTTCCGGCGTACCAAATAAACAAGAGGGATACCCATCCGGGTATCCCTCTTGTTTATTCCGTGCTCCGCACGGGAGGGACTCGAAAGGGCGGCACCAGTCCGCAGACTGGTGTAAAAATTGAGAGCTGGCGAGCAATTTTTAGCCCGTGGGAGAGTCCATAGAAGAAAGACTGCATCCGGTATGGATGTTGGCTTTCTTCTATTTCGTTTTGCAGAGGGAAAATGCAAACGAGTCCCT
>JAZNQK010000014.1:0-14094 GCA_045590135.1 Faecousia sp. | reverse complement strand
TGAGACACGATAACACGCTCTGCGCCATTGATCACAAAAGTGCCGCCGTTGGTCATTATGGGGAAATCACCCATAAAGATCTCCTGCTCCTTGATCTCCTCGGTCTCGGTGTTGCGCAGACGCACCCGTACCTTGATGGGTTTTGCATAGGTAGCGTCCCGTTCTTTGCACTCCTCGATGGTGTACTTGGGCTTGTCTTCCATAGAATAATCCAGGAAGCTCAGCTCCAGCTTGCCGGAGAAATCGGTAATTACGCCAACATCCTTGAAGACCTCACGCAGGCCCTCATCCAGGAACCACTGATAGGAGTCCTTCTGGATCTTCAGCATATTGGGCATTTCCAGGATCTCTTCGTACTTTGCGTAGCTCTTACGCATGGTCTTGCCAAACATCTGGTCTTTGACCATTGCCATATGGATCATCACAGCCTTTCTTTTGGCTTTCGCCTGAATGTGTGTTTACTACTTGATACGCTCGGCGCCGTTGTCATTTTGTGAAAATTATTGCTTGACAAAGGCCTCCATCTGTGATAGGATGCTTATGTTGAGAAAAATGCGCAAAAGGGCATACTATCACAATATGGACTGCCATTGTATCACAACCGACACCCCTTTGTCAATATATAATGCCAATTTTTTCCGGTGATTTTCACCGGTTTTTTTATTTATAGCGTATTCCTTTACGAGATTGCCACACCGGTGTGCGCACCGGTTCGCAATGACACAATAAAAGGCAAAAGCGGCACACTGCATAACGCAGTGTGCCGCTATATTATATTATTACAGTTCAGAATAACCGAAGCTGTTGACCAGGGCGTCGATGGGCTGGCCTGCCTTGCAGTAGGGGCATTCCCTGTAGTCATAGCTGGCGTAATCCGGCAGATCGGATACATTATAAATGGATGCTACCGGATAGCCGCCGGTATCCTTGACCGCACTGTACAGTGCCGCAACACCGGCAACATAACCGCCGTAATAGCCGATAGCTTCAATGCTGCGCTTGGCGGTAAAGCCGGTGGTCATACTGGCCATCAGAACCAAAACATGCTTACCCCGGATCATCGGCTTGATATTATCCCGGAAGATCATCTGGGAATTGGCATTATACTCCGGCTCTACCACATAGATCGTCTGGTGGCGGTTGATGTTCCGGAAGCCGCTTTCAGACAGGGCTTCTGCCAAACAGGTGCCGATGACCGCCGTGCCGTCCAAGCACAAGATGGTATCCACCAAGGTAGTGGGGTTAAAGTGGGTCACCAGCTGCTTGGCGATCTCTCTTGCCTCACTGAGACGGGTCTTTTGGAATGTAATGTCAATATAATAATTGATATGGCTGTGATTGGTGGCAAAGTGGCCCCGGGCGATCCGCAGGGGTACATTTCCGTGGCGCAGGGGCAGCTCCATAATTTTGATCATAATCTTTCCTCCGTTTGCTGTTTATAAAAAGAAAAAGCGTCTTTCCGTCCGGCAACAGCGTTTTCTGCCGGACAATGAAAAACGCTTTTTTTCATTGTACTTTGAAACGGTAAAAAATGCAAGAAAAAACGGCGGACGGTGCCGCCGAAATTTCCGCTTGCTTCTTGTGCAGATTACCCAAAGAGCTTTTTCAGCTGCGGCTCCTGCCGCAGGAATTGCCGGGCGATCACCTTGCAGATCTGCTTATTGCGGATCAGCTGGTGGATATCATCAAAGGTCGCCCATTGAACAGCGTCAGTCTCCCCCGGCTGCAGAATGATCTGCTCAATGGGGATATTTCTGCGCAGGCAGTAAAAATCGTAATGGGCGATGCGGTCTCTATCTGTGCCCAAAAGGGTAAACTCATCCTCTTGTGCGCGGATACCGGTCTCCTCTAACAGTTCCCGGCAAATGGCTGCGCGGCTGGTCTCCCCCGCTTTTGCCGCGCCGCCGGAATTTTCCCAGGTACCGGCAAAGGACTTTCCCGGCGCCCGGCGGGTCAAAAGCAAATGGCCGTCATCGTCATAGACCCATACGCAGACCACAAGACCGTACTCCCCAGCTTTCCAGGGAGTGCCTCTTTTATGAACAGCGCCGGTCAGATTCCGGTCCTTATCATAGACATCGTTCAGTTCCATCCGGGCATCCTCAATCCAGGGTCTTGCCCCGGTCACGGTACTCACTGTCCAAAGGACTTTCGAAGTCTGCTTCCGACTGATAATTGCAAACGACTTTCGCAGCTAAATCCACCGGCAGCAGCGTTCCCGCACCGGCAACACAGCCGCCGGGACACGCCATACCCTCCAGAAGGTAGCCGTCATACTTACCTGCCTTGGCCAATGTCATCAGTTTGCGACAATCCCGCAGGCCCTCTGCCCGGGCAGTTTTCACTTCCAACTCCGGATCGGTCTGCTTTACAAGGTCGGCAACCGCCTTGGCGACACCGCCGGAGACTGCAAAGCCTCGGCCTGCTGCCGTACCTTCATTCAGATCGTACATAGGCTCAATGGTTTCAAAATTGATTTCCTTGGCCTCAAACATACCCTGCAGCTCCTCAAAGGTCAGTACAAAGTCCACATCGGAGCGGATATCCTCGCGAATGGCCTCCAGCTTTTTTGCAGCGCAAGGGCCAACAAAGACCACCTTGCAGTCGGGGTATTTTTGCTTCATCAAGCGAGCTGTGAACACCATAGGTGTCAGGGTCATAGAGATCTTTCCTGTTTCACCGGGGAACAGCTTATAGATCATGGAATGCCATGCAGGGCAGCAGGAGGTGGCCATATAGTTCTGCTCCTGAGGTACTTTTTCCACAAAGTCCTTGGCTTCCTCAATGGTACACATATCCGCGCCGATGGCAACTTCCACGATTCGGTGGAAGCCTAACTGCTTCATAGCGGCAATGAACTTGCCGGGTGTGGAGTGCTTGCCGAACTGACCGATGAATGCCGGTGCAACAATAGCCACCACCCGGTCTCCCCGCAAAATGGACTGGATGACCTGGAAGATCTGACCCTTATCCACGATCGCACCGAAGGGGCAGCTGACCAGACACTGACCGCAGGCAACGCACTTGTCCTGATTGATGGTGGCTCTTCCCTGCTCATCGCTGACGATGGCATCCATACCGCAAGCCTTCTGACAAGGGCGCTCCAAATGCACGATGGCATTGTAAGGGCATGCCTTGGCGCACTTGCCACAGCGAATACACTTATCTAAGTCGATATAGGATCGGTTATTCCGGAAAGAAATTGCATCCTTGGGACAGACCTTTTGACAGGAAGCTGCAAGGCAGTTCTGACAATAGTTACTGACTTTATACTGATTGGTGGGGCACGCGTGACAGGCATAGGGAATAATATTAATCAGCGGCGGCTCATAGTACTGCTCTGCTACCGCTGCTGCGTCCATACCCTCAGTCATCAAATGACGGGTCTGGATGGGACGAATGTTCAGACCCATAGCCAGGCGCACCCGCTCACTGGCAATGGCGCGCTCTAAAAACACGGATTCCCGGTGCAGCGGCTGGTCACCCGGCACAATGATATAGGGCAGCTCATCCGCGCCCTCATAGCCTTTACCGGAATAGGCCATACGAGCCACCTCAGTAAATACCTTTTTACGAATATCCGTTATCAGAGAAGGAATTCCTCTCATTACGCTACCTCCTTGGTACAAACATCACAATTGTTCTATATTATAGCGAAAATTACCCGCTTCGTCAAGGTAAGGTGCGCACTTGGGATATGATTCCTGCTCTTTTACACCAAAGAGCGCAAATTGCGGTTGCTTTTTTGGAAATCCTTGTGTATAATACAGCCTGTGAAACAAATATCCAGGTGTAGCGCTGTTTGGGGAGCGATGGGAGCGCCGCCTGTGGCGGATTCAGCGACTTGAGCGAGTGGCCGCGGTCGGCAGATGAGGAAGCCGCGCCGTCGGCAACGAAGATGCCGGGCACCGCAACAGGAAGAGCGCATCAATTATCCCTCTTTTTAATATTGTAAGTTTATACTCCTTCTACCCGGATGTGGCTCAGTTTGGGGAGCGATGGGAGCGCTGCCTGTGGCAGATACAGCGACCTGAGCGAGTGGCCGCGGTCGGCAGCTGACGATGGCGCCTCGTCGCCAAGGAAGATGCCGGGCACCGCAACAGGAAGAGCGCATCAATTATCCCTCATTTTAATATTGTAAGTTTATACTCCTTCTACCCGGATGTGGCTCAGTTTGGGGAGCGACGGGAGCGGCGCCTGTGGCGGATGCAGCGACCTGAGGGAGTGGCCGCGGTCGGCAGCTGACGATGGCGCCTCGTCGCCAAGGAAGATGCCGGGCACCGCAACAGGAAGAGCGCATCCTTTCTTCCTCATTTTAATATTGTAAGTTTATACTCCTTCTACCCGGATGTGGCTCAGTTTGGTAGAGCGCTTGCTTTGGGAGCAAGATGCCGCAGGTTCGAATCCTGTCATCCGGACCAAAAATCGGCGTTCCTCTACCGAGGATCGCCGATTTTTCCTATTCAATATTCACCTATGGAACAATTCGTCCTTCCAGCCAAGTGTTCTCTTTGCTTTTTGTATATGTATTGACTTTATTTCCAAAAGCCAATATAATGCATTTATAGAATTAATAAATGTAAATATTGTAACGAGGTGGAAAAAATGAAGTATTGTTCCAAATGTGGCACTCAATTAATAGATGAAGCTATTGTTTGCACCGGTTGCGGCTGTGCTGTTGGACCAGTCTCAATCCCTACATCTGCCGTGGCTTTAGAAGCAAAAAACAGTTCAGGTTTGACAACTGCTGCGAAAGTATTTATGGTATTGGGAACCATCATTATGGGATTGTACCTGCTTCCCTTAGCATGGTGCATTCCTATGACTGTTTCTTATTTTAAGAAAGTAAAAAACAATCAGCCTATCAGTACCGGTTTCAAAGTATGTTCTCTGCTGTTTGTCAGCATGCTGGGCGGCATCTTTATGCTTTGTGATAAGGATAACTAAACAGCTTGACGGCAGTATAATTGTTGGTGTTCCTAACTTTTAACCAATTCCTATAAAACAACTCGTACCAAAAGCCATCGTTTCCGTATTGGAAACGATGGCTTTTGTATACAGTCAATCCTGTTTCTATCTTCTTTCACTAAGCCTATCAACGCAAAACTGCAAAACACTCTCTATTGAGGGTTCTTTTCCGTCCGGTGAAATCTGTTTCCACAGCATTTGTGTTTTAGTATCATTGCTTTTCATTCCTTCCCGGATGGCACTTCGCATTTCCTTTTTAACTTCTTCGGGAGTTGTGTTATTGTCCTTGGCAATTCTTTCAAGTATATCCTTTGTATTCATTACTATCCGTCTCCTTTTTGTATTATGATCCTTGCTGCGAGGATATTATATACTAAAATCTTCAAATAGTCCATCTACCTGTACTAATTTATCACCATAATTTCCTATAATGATAGAAATTATTTGAGTGGTGGTGATTTAATGCAGTTAAACGAGGCCGTCAGCAGGCGTTTGCGCGAATTGCTGCAGCAGAATCATATGACACCCTATCAGCTTTATATTAAAAGCGGTGTGCCTAAGTCTACGATAGGAAATATATTGAATTGTGCTTATCCCTCTATGAAGCTGCGTATCATTCACGAGCTTTGTCAAGGATTTGGCATTTCCATTACTGACTTTTTCCAGTCCTCACTCTTTGAAGAAGATAATTTAGAGCCTTAAAGCAGCGATACAAAAGTGTCGCTGCTTTTGCATATTTCTACTCACATCCGTGAAAACTAATCCCAAAGGAGTGGTTTTATGGACGGGCAAGAACTTGTAAAGCAGACATTGGATCAGATCCCTCAGGCAAGCGCAAATGCAAAGCGGATCGTTGGTTTAGTCAAAGAAGGCGGAAGGATCACCGGGTATCAGCTGTCTGACAATACCGTTATTGAAAAGCAGCAGGCGGTAAATATGGCAAAGCAGGGGCAGATCGCCGATGTTGCCATCGCCCACCGCGGGGACACCGAATACCTGAAGTCCGTCCCCAACGGCAGCGAAAACGACAATTTAGGCAATCTTCCCTCTGTTTCTGCGGATATGCAAGGATAAGGCCGCTTGCCTTCGACGCGATCCGTTCGCTCTGGGTGAAACCGCGTTGCAGCCGTGTGAGCGACAGTGTTCATTAAGAACACTGTCGCTTTTGCTATTGTACCGCTTACGGCTCTAAAACCACCGATGGGAGCAATTTGCAACATTTTTGATTTCTTTTATGATAGAATGGCATCACAGGAGGTGAGGCGATGAAATTCACACTGATCATCGACAAGGAAAAGGACGAGGAGATAATCGCCACAGTCCACAGTCGTTCAGCCTTAACCGATGAGATCGAAGCGCTTATTTTAAAGCATGTAGGTGCTGATCGCATTCCGGCTTACCGTGATGACGATATGAAGATGCTCCCCTTTTCGGACATCGAATGCGTCACAGTCCTGGACGGCAAGACCTACGCTATTGATTCCAAGAATCAGCGCTACCGGCTGAAGCAACGGCTGTATGAACTGGAGCAGCAACTGCCCTCGTCTTTCATCCGCATCAACAAAAGCACATTGGCAAATGAAAAGGCTTTGGACCGTTTCCGGGTCACCTACGCCGGTAGTGTGGATGCATATTTTAAGTGCGGTTACACGGAATATGTTTCCCGCCGGTGCTTTGCCCAAATGAAAAGGAGGTTATTAGAAAAATGAAAAAGTTTTGGAAAGAGTTCCTGTTTCGAGGTTTGATTTGCGCCAGTGGCGGTCCTGTCGTTTTGGCGATCACTTACGGCATTTTGGGCGCCACCGGTGCTGTGGAAGCTTTCTCCCCCAGAGAAGTGTGTATGGGCATTTTGACCATCACGCTGCTTGCATTCACCGCGGCAGGTATGACCGCTATTTATCAGATGGAGCAGCTGCCGCTGCCCATTATGATCCTGCTTCACGGCGGCGCGCTGTATATCGCCTATATTCTCACCTATTTGCTAAACGGCTGGCTGCAGCGGCAACTGATCCCCATTGCCATTTTCACCGGCATTTTTGCAGCAGGCTATGCCCTCATTTGGCTCATTATCTACTGCGTCGAAAAGGCAAAAACAGACACGCTCAATGCAAAGCTGAAGAAACAGCTGTAACGGAGTATCGGAGATGGTGCTATCAAAATTGAGTGCCTAACAAAATAAATTAATGACCTGGAATTGCATTTCGCGATTCCAGGTCGTTTGCTTATCCGATACAATTTTTCAGCCGTTCCAGCAGGTCGCCCTGCAAATAAAAGGTGGTCTCAAAGTGCATAAATTTATCGGCGTTCCGGTCCCACAGGAGCATCAGCTTGGGCGCAAATTCATCATCGCCTCTCCAGAATTGCAGCAAAACCGGAAAAAAAGGTGTCACCTGAAATTTGCAGGTCAGGTCTGCCCCAGCCATACGCCCCAGCAGAACGCCGCCTAAGCTTTCGCAAGCTGCCTTCAACTCTTCGAAACGACCGTCAAGCCTGGCGGCGTATTTTTTCGTAAAGGTTTCGGTATTGGTAACCCCGGTGATCACAAAATTGCCCACTGCGCACCACTGCCCGGAAAGCGCCGGTGCAGTTTCGCCCTTGTGATAACACAGCAAGTCATAGATGGTCATTACCGTACTATAAGCGCGGCACTCCTGCCACTGGTTTTGGATGTATTCATCGACAGACCCATCTTTTCTGCTGATGCGGCAAGGGGTGTTCAAATAGGTCAGATACAGATACTGCTCATCCGCTTCCAGGCAGAATTTGCGGATCAACAGTTCCTGGTCGTACTCCAAAAAAATCCGCTTGGCAATATCCACCTGAAGATCGTAATTGTCCATAGCTTCAAAAAACTCCACCGTTATATTTCTTCTGCACCCGGACGATTGCAATGGTGCCAACTGCAAGTCCGATCAGCAAAACCGCTACAGCGCCCCGCGCAGCAGACGCACCAAACAAAGAGATCACGCCGCTGAGTGCCATTGCACCTGCCATTATGCTTAGCGCCTTGCCAAAGGCTTTGCCATAGGCACTTTTATCCGTTACTCTGGACTGGTGATAATCGTGGATCAGATCTGTTTTCCCATTGTATATTGCTGCAGCCAAAACAGAAAATGCTGCTGCAACAAGGAACATCAAAATTGCATATATCAGCATAAAACCACCTCACCAAATGAATGGGATAATTCTGTATTTGACCTTTTGCTTGTATTCGACATATCCTGCAAGCTCCCGGGTCAGCAGGTCTTCCTCGTCTTTCAGCCGGACAATGATGATCGCCGGATAGCACGCAAAAACGATCAGCGCATACCAAGAGCCAAGAACAATGGGGATCATCAAAAACAGCAGGATCGTTGCCATATACATAGGATGGCGGACGATTCCGTACAGTCCGGTATCCACCACGGTCTGTCCCTCTTCCACTTTGATGGTACGACTTAAGTAAGCATTTTCTCGCATCACCTCAGCGTATACGGCATAGGCAACCAAAAACAGCACCGATGCGGTGATGACCACCCAAGTGGGCATTTTCGACCAACCGAAACGATAGTCCACACCTGCCACCACGAAACCAGCGATGAACATCAGCCCCGACAAGGCAACAACACCTTTCTGTGTCGCCTGCTTTTCCTTAGCATCCAGCCGTTTTTTCAGAAACTCCGGGGATTTCGCCAGCATCACAAAGCCGGCGATCAGCATAGGTACGAACAACAGTCCAACCAGGAGCCAACCCTTTGCATAGTGCAGCGTACCTGCCGGCAGAAAAATCAACAAACCCACAAGCAGCAGACCACAGACAAGCTTTGCCAAAGCTTCGATCAGCAGTTTCATAAACAATCCTCCGTACAGCATCGTGCAGACGAGTATTCTTAACCGCCCCTACAAAATTACTCTACCACTTCCAAATAAAAGCTCACCGGACGGAAGCCGTCGTTGCAGCTGATCATTGCAGATCTGGGATTCTTCATCCATCCGTCGTAGAAGTTTCCACCGCCCTCAGCCAATTCTTTGACAAAAGCTGACATACTCTCCCACGCGCTGTCACAGAAACCCTCCGGCTTTTGGTGGCCATTGGCGATCCAAGCCTGCCCTTCCTCCACATCGCAGGTATGCTCAATGGGATTTTCATATTTTGCCATCAGGTCGGGATAGCTTGTCTTTCGAACGGCGGTAATTCTTACTTTTTTCATAACTCGTCACCTCATAATACAATTATATCACGCCAAAGCGCTACTTGCAACGCAAGTCTACGCAGCATAGGTTGCCAAATTCGCGGATTCAGAGTATGCTTGCATAAAGAAAGGGCGTGGCATTTATGAATACCTATGTAACCGGAGCAACCATTAAGGAATTGCGGGAAAGCCGAAAGCTGACCCAGGCAGCGCTTGCGGAAAAGATCGGTGTCAGCAGCAAGACGATCTCCAAGTGGGAGACCGCCAAAGGTCTGCCGGACATTTCTCTGTTGCAGCCGTTGGCGCAGGCTTTGGGTATCTCTGTGATCGAACTGATGAACGGCGAGCACATCACCAACAAAAATCTTTCCGCCAATATGCTGCGGTGTAAATTCTATATCTGCCCCATTTGCGGCAATATCGTCCACAGCACCGGCAATACGCTTGTCAGCTGCTGCGGTATCACCCTGCCCGCTTTGGAAGCGGAGGATGGCGACGGCACCCATTCCATTACTATGGAAAAGGTGGAGGACGAGCATTTCATCTCCATCCCCCACCCTATGACGAAACAGCATTATATTTCCTTTGTTGCATTTGTTACCTCTGATCGGATTCAGATGGTGAAGCTCTATCCCGAAGGCAACGCCGGGATCCGGCTGCAGCGGCCCGGAAGAGGATATCTTTATTACTACTGCAACCAGCACGGTCTGTTCAGGAAAAAAGTCTAATGCAGCCGTTCTTTTATTTGATCATTCCGTTTCATAGGGCCAGTCGATGATGCCGCCGAATTCTTTAATATTGGTGTAGCCCAGTGCTACCAAGTCTTCTGCTGCCAGCTTGCTCCGCCGACCGCTGCGGCAATAAACTAAGATCAGCTGGTCCTTGTCCGTCAGCACAGTTTCTGCTTTCTGCGTGATCTCATCGTGAGGAATCAGTATTGCGCCGGGAATGTGGCTTTCCTCGTACTCCTCCCGGGTTCGTGTGTCAAGGATGATATAGTCCTCCCGACTGTCCATAATTTCCTTTGCCTGCTGCGCTGTGATATTCACATATACCGCCTCCTGAGAGTTTTCTTTATTTTGCCCACAGGCAGTTAAAAGAAGAATCGATAGAAGAATAAAAATCAGTTTTTTCACTGTGGATCACCTCTTTTTTTATTATATCACCCCTTATGATCATTTGCAATGCGCAACAAAATGGATTGCTGATTATAATTTTCTTGACTTGTGCCTATATACGAAAGTATACTAAATATATATTATAATATAAGGAGTGTATACAATGGGCAAAAGCATCCAGGATGTTCTCGCCATCATAAAAGAGAACGATATTAAAATGGTAGACTTCAAAATGGTGGACATCAACGGTCAATACCGCCATGTGACCATTCCTGCAGAAAACTTTTCTGAGGACACTATGAAAAGCGGCATCGGCTTTGACGCTTCCAATTACGGCTACGCCGTTGTGGAAAAGAGCGATATGGTGTTCATTCCCGACCCTGATACCGCAATGATCGATCCTTTCTGCTCCATTGCAACCCTGACAATGACCGGCAACGCGATGATCATTGATCATCCGGAAAACCGTCCCCTGGCCCAGTATCCCCGGAATATTATCAAGGCTGCCGTTGCCTATATGAAGGATAGCGGTGTTGCTGACGAGATGAAGATCCTGCCGGAGTTTGAATTCTATCTGTTTGACGATGTTACCTGGGATGTTCAGGGCAACTATATCGGTGCCAGCGTGGATGCTCAGCAGTCCTACTGGAACTCCGCCACAGAGGGCAAGGGCGTGGTCGTTCCCAAGCAGAAAAACTACCACATTGCCAAGCCTTTTGATACTTCCTATGAGTGCCGCAGCGAGATGTGCCTGCATATGAAGAATGCCGGCATTGACATCAACTACCACCATCCTGAGGTGGCAGCCAGCGGTCAGTATGAAATTGAGCCGCAGCTGGGCGAAGTGGTCCATATGGCAGATGCCACGATGATGATCAAGTACATCATCCACAATACCGCCCTGAAATACGGCAAGAGCGCCACCTTTATGCCCAAGCCCATCTACGGTGAGGCTGGCAGCGGTATGCATGTGCATATGATATTGTTTAAGGACGGTGTGCCGGTATTCTCCGATGACAACGGTTATTCCCATCTAAGCCAAACTGCCCACTATTTTATGGGCGGCATCCTCAAGCACATTGCATCCTTGTGCGCCATTACCAACCCCAGCACCAATTCCTTCAAGCGGCTTGTTCCCGGCTTTGAAGCACCGGTAACGGTTGGCTATGCTACCTCCAACAGAAGTGCAGTCATCCGGATCCCTGCCTATGCCAAGAGTCCCGACCAGCGCCGTTTTGAGCTGCGCAATCCCGATGCCACCTGCAACCCCTATTTCTGTTATGCTGCCATTCTGATGGCAGGCCTGGACGGTGTGAAGAATAAGATCGATCCCCACGAAAATGGTTGGGGTCCCTATGACTTCAATTTGTATCACCTGAGTGATGAAGAAAAGGCAAAGCTTCAGCAGCTTCCCACCCGTTTGGAGGATGCGCTGGACGCTCTGGAAGCTGACCACGACTATCTGACCGAAGGCGGTGTATTCCCTGAGGAGCTGATCCGCAATCTGATCAAGACAAAGCGCTCTGAGTGCAGCGAGCTTTCCAAGATCCCCCATCCGGCTGAGTTTGATAAGTACTATAATCTGTAATAAGCCAAACAAATGGTGCTGTCTCATTGTTTTGAGACAGCACCTATTTTATATACAAATTATTTTAGTCTTTGCGACAATATCGTTTATGAGATTGCCACACCAGTGACATCTGTCACTGGTTCGCAATGACAGTTATGGTGTTATTAATATACTACCGGCACAGCCTGTAAAGGCTGTGCCGGTATACTTTATGATTGATTACTTTGCATCGCCGTTGTTTTCAGCGTCAGCTGCTTCGTTTTCTTTCTTCTTGCGGAAGTACAGAATGGTAAGCACTGCAAATGCAATGTTAACAGCCAGGCTGATGAAGAACAGAACAGGCCATACATAGTGGATCTTGATGTTACAGTAGTCACCATCGGGCTCAGCAGGCTCGGTGGGCTCTGTGGGTTCGGACTCGACAGGCTCAGTTGCAGTCAGACCCTCCAAGTATTCCTCCAGGTCAGCCAGCGCCGCGCTCAAAGCCTTGGCGGCTGCATCGATGGAATCCTGATCCTTAGCTGTACCAAGCAGTGCCTTCGCATCGCTCAGAGCATTCATCAAAGCGTTCAGCTTGCCCTCCAGCACATCACTGCTCAGGAAGGACTCAACGCTGTCGATGGCGTTCTGCAGAGCAGTGTAGTCCAGCTTGACCAGAGCTGCAATGGCGTCTGCCAATGCCTTAGCAGCAGCATCCACAGTATCCTGATCCTTAGAGCCCTGTGCTTCCTGTGCAGCTGCCAAAGCATCTGCCAAGGTTGCCCAGCTGTCAGCTGTGTACTCGCTCTCGATGAGGGCGGTTGCTGCGTCGATCTGCTTGTTCAGCTCGGTGTAGTCGATCTTCACAGGAGGCTCGGTGGGAGTGGGAGGTGTGGTGGGCTGTACAGTTGCTGCCTCCACGGCGATGGTCTTGGACACGGTGTTCCACGCAGACATATTGCCATCCAGATCGGAGGTCTCGTAGGTGAAGGTAACTGTGCAGGTATCACCGGGCTGTGCGCCGGCGCTGATGGGAACGGAAACATTGATGGTAATGGAAGTCAGCGCACTGCCATAGAAGAAGGCCGTGTCATTCTGCACACTACCCATCATTGTCTGGGTGTTGGAATAAGAGGCGCCGCCTGCCATAATGCCGGCATTGCTGAAGGTAAAGGTTCCGTCGATACCGGCGATATTCTCAAAGTAGAAGCTGACAGTAGCGGTCGCGCCGGGAGTCACGGTTGCATCTGCCGCGGAAACGGCAGATGCAGTTGCTATGATCAGGACCAGCGCTAAAAGCACTGCGGTCAATTTAGAAAATCTCTTCATAGTAATAATCCTCTCTTGTTGATTATTTCTTTAATGCAGTAACATAGCGGCTGCTGTTCTGATACTTTGTCATGATCTTAACAGCATCACCGGACTCAAGGCGGCTGTTGCGGTTGGTATCCGCAGCCAGGAACTCAAGGCCTACCATCTTGATCTGACCTCTGTAGTGTCTGTCGACCTTAACTGCGTCACCGGATTCGATACGGCCATTGCAGTTGGTATCGCCGATGATCACGATGTCATATGTGACTGTCATCTTCGCGCCATCTTTATTTTCTGCAGTCAGGGTCACCTTGGAGGTGGTGCAGACCAGGCCGCTGCTTGCAATACCGGTCACCTTGATCTCAGGCTTGTTGTCTGCATCGTTGGCAACTGCGGCAGTCAGGAGGTCCTTGAATTGCTGCTCTGTCATACCAGCCTTAACGATATCCGCAAACAGGATATTGTTGACGGAATCCACCAGGAAGCCGTAAACATTGCCACCCACAGGCATATTGGGGACACCCACAACAGGCAGCGCTGCGATCACAGTGCTTGCCTGGGTAATCTCCTGGGTGCCTGCTGCGTCTGCAAAGTACTTGTTACACACCGGGCAGTACCAATGTTCTTTATTACCGTTTCCTGCCGTGGTTGCAGGATTTGCAGGAACATGGGTCAGCTGACCGTGATTACAGGAAGTGCCCATGCTCTCACCACAGTGATCACAGAGGCCATCGTTATTGGCATCGGTATGATCCAAGGGATTGCCATCGAAGAAGGTCTCGGTGGGGTGTGCTTCACCGCCAACGGAGCAGCTCTTGTAGTACTCTGCAGGAGAGGTACAGGTCGCCGGATTCTTCAGGTACTTGTCGGCAACCACATTCACATAGTTGTGAGGTAGAGGATTACCGTCGAAGAAGGTCTCGGTTGCGTGTGCTTCACCGCCAACGGAGCAGCTCTTGTAGTACTCTGCAGGAGA
>JAZNQK010000013.1:0-2180 GCA_045590135.1 Faecousia sp. | reverse complement strand
GAATCAAAGGAATTTGCTATCCCTTTGAAATCCCAGCTGCATTCATGAAATTGAGAGTTATTCATGCGTCACCTATCGCTGAGCGATACACTTTCAGAACACGCATATGTTTTGCGAAAACTACTCAACCTTCAGCATCCGGTAACCGATGCCGATATGGGTCTGGATATACTGAGTGTCAGAATTCTTTTCCAGTTTCTTACGCAAGGTTGCCATATGTACCCGAAGGGATGCCATGTCGCTCTCCCAAGAGCTTCCCCATATTTTGTCGGTTAGATATGTATGGGTCAGCACCTTACCTGCGTCCCTGGCAAGTAGGCACAGCAGCTTGTATTCCGTGGGGGTCAGCTTCAGTTCCTCACCATTTAGGGAAGCACAGCCTGCAGCGTAATCCACCGTCAATTTACCGTTGTGGAATACCGAGTCGCCAGGCTTGCCTTCAACGATCGTAATTCGGCGCTGCGCGACCCGGAGACGAGCCAGCAGTTCCGTAACAGAAAAAGGCTTGGTTAGATAATCGTCAGCGCCCGCATCCAGCGCGGCAACCTTGTCCCCATCCTCACTCCGAGCAGAGATTACGATAATGGGCATCTGAGACCAGGAACGGATACGCTTAATGACCTCCACACCGTCCATATCCGGCAAGCCCAGATCCAAAAACACAATATCCGGCTGCTGCGTGGTTGCTGCTGCAATAGCGGCTTCACCGGTGTGGGCTGTTATGTAGGCATAGTTATTGGATTTTAAGGTGGTGGTGATCAGGTTGCGGACAGTGGGATCATCCTCCACCACTAAGATCTTGGGATTATTCATGGACTTCCACCTCCCCGGCAGGAATGGTAAATGTAAAGATTGTGCCCGTCGGTGTATTGTCGGATACGGTGATCTCGCCGCCATGGGCAGTAATGATGGACTTGCAAAGGTTTAGTCCCAGGCCCAAACTTCTGCGGCAGTCAGCTATAGGATTGCTGCCGCTGTAGAACATCTGGAAGACCTTTTCCTTTTCGCTGTCCGGGATACCTGTGCCGTTATCAGCTACAGAGATCTCGGTGTGCTTCTCGTTCTGCCTTGTGGTGATGGTAATGTGTGAGCCGACAGGTGTATACTTGATGGCATTGTCCACCAGATTGATAATGTCCTGGATGATCAGCCGGGCATCACACCTGGCAAGGAGCAGTTCATTTTCGTGATGTACGGTAACGGTATGCTCTGTCTGCTTTCTGCTGATGTGCTGTAATGCCTCCGTGACGATCTCTTCTACCAAATGAGGTTGTTTTTGAAGCCTCATCCTACCTTCTTCGATCTTGGTGGCCGCCAGCAAATTCTCCACCAAATTGGTCAGCCATGCGGAATCGTCATAGATATCTCCGCACATCTGCCGAACCGTCTCCGTATCCAGCTTTTCCAAGTCTGAAAGTAGCATACTGGCATTACCGGAAATTGATGTCAGCGGTGTACGCAGATCGTGGGAAATGGAACGCAACAGGTTGGCGCGAAGCTTTTCGTTCTCCGCTTGCAGCTTTGCCGCTTCCTTTTCCTTGGCATTACGGCTATTCTCCAGTGTCAAAGCACACTCGCCAAGGATGGACAGCAGAACGCTGTTCTCAAAGGCTTCCAGCGGTTCCGCCCCCTCAATAATAACCGTTCCATAGATTCGGTCCTGGACCTTAATGGGGTATCTCTGGGTATCCTTACTGGTACTGGCGACAACACCTGGCAGCACAGATACTGTTCTGCCCAGCAGCTTAGATACCTGTGTACGGCAGGCCCGCAAGACCGCCTCGTCTGTCTGCGCTTTCTGCAAAAGCTGATTGGTCTCCAGAAGCAGATTGGTGCGATAAGCAGCCTGGGTGGATTGCTTTGTTTGTCCCTTCATCCGGTCTGTCATAGTGCCGACCGTTAGAGACGCGATCAGCATAATAAAGAAGGTCAGCGGCGCTCCATCCGCATATACACGCAGGGAAAATTGCGGATAGGTAAAGAAGAAATTAAATACCAGGATGCTTCCAATGGCTGACAGCACATAGCTTGACCGAGTGGAGGTGACCATTGCCGTGAGCAGCACTGCCAGCAGGTAGATGGCAATGATATTTGCTTCGCTAAAGCCAACCTTGGAAAACAGGAAGGCTAACCCACTGGCAAGTGTCAAAATGCCAACAGAGATGCCCCAGTCCCGGAGT
>JAZNQK010000012.1:0-16641 GCA_045590135.1 Faecousia sp. | reverse complement strand
CACCGCAATGGGGTATTTCTTCCCCAAAAGCGCCAACGCTTCCATAACACCGGGGTACGGGGCAGCTGTGCCGTCCTTGCAGGTAGCGTTGTAATAATCCTGATACTCCTTAAGCACCTGCTCCAGGGGCGGATCGTCCTCCCGTCCGGGCAGGGCCTTTGTGATCTGCATCCGGGCGCCGTTGCCTACAAACCGCCGAACCTCCTCCAGCGTTCGCTCCGGCAGACCGTATTGGCGCAGGATGTAATTGGTAGCGTTATACAGATCCTCCAGGGTATCCAGCAGCGTTCCATCCAAATCAAACAAAATACCGATCTTCAATTTATACACCTCTGTTTTTTTGCACACGGATATCTTCGCCCACAAAGGTCATTCCCTTGAAGCTGCCGCCCAACCGGGAACCGATTTGGGGAGAGTATCGCTCAGACAGCTCCCGGACATTCAGATTGGTGGAAATGATCATGCTCTTCCCGGAGATCAGCCGCTGGTTCACCAGGTCATACAAGGCCGCCGTCACAAAGTTACCGGGCATTTCCGTGCCAAGATCGTCAATAATCAGCAGATCGCAGGACAAGAACCGTTCCGCATCGGCACGGCTCTGGGTGTCCGGAGAAAAGCGGTTCTTCTCCAGCTTGGCAAACAGCTGGGGCGCGCTTTCGTAGGCAATGGAGAAGCCTTTTTCTGCCACCACATTGGCAATGCAGGCAGACAGGAAGGTCTTGCCCAGACCTGTGCCGCCCACGAACAGCAAATTGCCGCTGTTTTCGTCAAAGCCTTCGGCGTAACGCAGACATTTGAGGAAATTCTTTTCCATAATTGCTCGGGGACTGGCGCCGTAACGGCTGTCGATCTGCTCGGGATAATAATCCAGCCGGAAGGTGTCAAACCGTTCCTGTCCGGTGGTGAGCTGGGACAGCTGTGCCATCTGCTCCTGCCGGCAAAGCTCTTTCAGACAGCTGCACATTTGCGCGCCCACATAGCCGTTGCCGCCGCAGTGGGGGCAGACAGGTGTTTCGTCCAGGTAGCCGGGAGCAAAACGGCTGACGATGGCGGCTCTTTCCTGCTGTAAAGAGAGGTTTGCCTGCCGCGCCTGTGCCATGGCCTGGGCGGCATCAGTGCCCTGGGTAAAGACTGCCTGAGCAGCTACTGCCATTGAGCGGCGCAAAAGATTATCGATCTCCCGCAATCTCGGCTCCTGGGCATAGGCGCTGTGTAAATTCTGCTGATATTGTGACTCCCGGTCAGCTTTCTGCTGCGCCAGACGCTGCCGCGCAAGGCGCAGGATCTGTGTACTGTAAGCCATAGGTTAATTCTCCTGCAATACTTTTTGAATGGCATCGAGCTCTGCCTGTCCCAACTGGCCGGATGCGCCCTTGGGTACAGACGGCTTTTTATCACCGTTTTGAATATCCTTGGCGGTGTGCAAGCCGGCCTCGTGCCAGCGAAGTAAGATCTTATTCATATATGCCCAGTTCATACCGCCGGTGTTCAGGCAGGTACGCTCATAGGCAATGGCAAGGGCATCCTTTTCAAAGCCCATATCCAGCCAGGTATTGGCGTAGCGTTCCTCTCCGGGAGTCAGGACTCTGCCCCGGATCTGCAGTACGCGCAGCAGCTCGCCAAGCCGGGAGAAGCGCAGGTTCTGGGCGCTGATGTAGGCGATGGCTTCCTCAGCGCTGTCAATGCCCATATCCGCCCAGGCGTAGGCCTCTTTCTCCATAGAACGCAGAGAGGGCATACGGCTGCTTCCCTTACGCCGGGCGCGCTCCCGGCAGTAGGCTACCAGCAGGGAGATCATATCTCCGGTAAAGCCTAAATACCGCACAAGACCCAAAAGGATCTTCATTTCCTCTGTGGTCAGGCATTTTCCCAAGGTGCGCTGCACTTCACCGTAAAGCCGGCGAAAATCCGTGTCGGTATCCATTGCCTGCATCACATCGGTCTCAGAATAGACAGGACGCTCTCCGGCAATAAACCGGGGTTTTTCCTCCCGGTAAAGGCCCAGCTGCCGCAAAAGGGCAGCGGCGCACTCCAGCCTTGTGGCGGAAAAATGCAGAGCCTTGGCAGCGTCCGCTAAGGGTTGACCGGTGGATAAGTACAGATAAAGCAGCGCAGCATCGGCATTGGCAGCTGCCAGCAAAATATCAATATGCTTTTTTTCTATGTTCAGCTCCCAGGTGTTCATAAGCGGCTCCAAAAAGAAATTTGTCATTATCAGTCATTATAACATATGCTTTTCCTGCATACAACAGGTCTTTTAAGAAGTTTTTTGGAGAAAAAGCGCCTGTCTTTTTGTAACATCACAGGATGTTGTGTTTTCCTGTAGAGAAGACCACAAGGGAAGTGTTTAATACATAACCTTCCCCTTTGGGGAAGCTTTTGTTTACGGATTGACAACGCTTGTCATTCTGAGACCAGTGCGCACACTGGTCGTGAGAATCCGTTTTCTATTTCAGCGGTAACGGGGGAACGGATTCCCACGGTCGCTGTGCTCCCTCGGAATGACACAAAGCTTCCCCAAAGGGGAAGCTTTTGTTTGAAAAATTTTTTGAAAAAGTTGTCTCCTTTTTTTGTTTTCGTGTGTTGTATTAATAGAGGTAAAATTTTTACACCTCGATATCATTTTGAAGGGAGCTTTACTTATGAAAACAACACGCAGGATCTTAGCACTGGTGCAGACGGTGTTGCTGCTTGCAGGACTGGCGATTCCGGCACTTGCCGCAGGAGAAATAACGCCATACTATAACAATACATCAAATGATCAAAACTCTGCATCTGTATCAGAAAGCGGGGTTTTGTCAATCTTAAATCGTCACCGTGGGATTGAAGGAACCACTTCCAAGGTCGTTATTACCACTTATGTGGAAAAGAAAATTTTAGGGCTATTTTGGTCAAGGGTAGATATCGGTCAGCCGGACAACCAATGGGTAGACACAACATACAACATCAACTATAGTAAAACTTATACCCATCAACTTACCTCCACCGGCACCTATCGGGTCACTACAATTTTTATAGTTTCTGGAACCGGTGGCGCAGATGATGAAATTGTACGGACAAGCGAGGTTACCTATTCCTAAAGCAAGGGCGTGTTGCATTGCAACACGCCCTTAGTATTATTCACTCTATGGTTTCCACAAGCTTCATAAGTGCATCTGCAGGCAAGTCTCCATAATGCGTGAGCGTAAATGCATAGCCATCATACACCCAGGAGATTAGTTTTGTTTGACCGCTCTCATAAACCACAATCGATATGTCACCTACAGTTGTCTGGGTCACAGTTCCTTGTTCATTATCAATGGCATTATCATTCCCGCTTATAATGACTTGGTCAAGTATGATCATTTCTCCATCAGTATTCTCCAAAGTGATAACCACGCCAGCTGGACTACTAATTCTATCTACCAATTCATAACCCTCGGGCAGCTGTGAGAAGCCATACTCCCGTTCAATTTCCTTACGCCCGTCTCCCTCGTAAACCATAAGAATATACTTTTCATACAGTTCTGTAAAGAAGGTAACCACCGGGGTTCGGATGGCTTCCACGCTCATTGCTACGGAAAACAGCATTGCCATCAGCAACACGATCACCGCCGCCCGCTTTGCCGCGGTGTTGACCCAGTACCAAGTGGTTTTCCGGGTGTTTTTAATGAGCTTTTCTTTCCTGCGCAGGAAGGTCTCAGAAAATGTATGGACGATGGCATCCTCACCGGGAACATGGCAAAACTCCTGCGCTACAGCTGCCGTAAATATTTGCTTAAATTCCGCTTTTGTTACAGACATTTTCGGTCACTCCTATATCCAACATTTCGTACAATTTTGCTTTTCCCCGCAGCAGCTGTTTTTTTACAGTCGCCTTTTTCTGCTTGGTGGTATTTGCGATCTCGTCTATGGATAATTCCAGGATCAAGCGATAGTAGAGAACATCCCGGTATTGCTCCGGCAATGCCAGGATCGTTTCTTTCAGCTTGTCCGCTTCTGCACGAAGGCAGACAATTTCTACCAATTCCGAATCAGACAGCTCAGGAGTTTTATGACTGAGGGGCATATCTTCCGGGGCAAAGGGAATTTCCCACCTGCGCTTGTGATTCAGGCAGCTATTCTTGGTAGCTTTCAGTAAGTAATTGCGCAGATCGTTTTCATTATCGATACCGCAGACGGTGTCGATATGTTTGGACGCAATCTGCAAAAACACTTCGTGGACAGCGTCCTCCGCATCGGCATCGCAGTCAAGAAATGTCCTTGCTAAGAAGAACATCTGCTTTTCATACTCATTATAAATTTGCGCAAAGCGATGCCGTTTGTCCACATCATCGATCATGGACATATAAAATGCCAGCATATTAACAATCTCCTATTCCTCTCTATTATTACAACACATAGCTCTCCCAAAAGGAGACACAAAAGCAAGTTTAACACTGCAATTCCTGTTTTTCAAGATTCCTTAAAAATTTTTTGAAAAATTTTCAAAAAATTGTCTCCTTTTTTCGGTTTCGTGTGTTGTATTAGTGTAGGCGAAATTAAGAAAGGAGAATGCATTATGAAAAAAAGACCGTATTTGCGCCACTTGAATGGGTGTTTGGCCTTCTCCATTATTGCTACACAAATCGTCACCCTGAATAAATAGTGTTTAACATTTCTATAGTGAAAATCAATGTACTGAAGCGAAAGGAGAATAGAAAATGCATATGTGGAAGAAATGGTGTTGCTTTTTTATAGCAATTGCTATATTATTTATTGGTATTCCTGTAAGCGCAAGTGAACATTCAACAAGTCAGGAATTAACATCCGGTAAAAATGAACGAAAATATGCCGATGACCGAGTAATCGTAGTAATGTCCCATAAAGCCAGTTTAGAATTTAACACCTACAGAAAGGCAGATTTCCCCGAAATTGAATGTAAGTCTGTAACAGATCTCACAGCAAATATGGGAGCAATGGTGCAGGAAAAGCTTAGGCAAACGGAAACAGTTGCAAAGACCACAGAATTTGAAAAAACGGCGAGTAACTTTAAGAAAAATCTGGATGTGGATGCTTATAATCAGATTTTGTGTTTAGAACTTAGCACTCCCGGTGATGAAAGCATTCTAAAAGCTATTAAGGTGCTTGAACAGAGAGACGATGTCCTCTCCGCTGGTCCAGATCATATTTACACTTGTACAAGTCAGCAGGCAACAACGGCTATTTCTGATCCGTATTACAGTCAGCAATGGGGATTGGATTTCATTAACATGCCGCAGGCTTGGAATATTGCTACTAGTCAAAATATGGTCACTGTTGGTGTTATTGATTCGGGCATCCAAGCAACCCACGCAGATTTAGACAGTAAGGTTATTACAGTATTATCCAGATCATATATCACAGGAAGTTCTATGTCCGGTGGTCACACAGATAATTCGGGACATGGCACAAAGGTGGCCGGTATTATTGCTGCAGAAGGAAACAGCATTGGTGTTTGCGGCGTTGGTAAAGGTTCTAATGTTAGATTGATTTCTTTGATGGTAGCGCAAGACAGAAATTGCTTAGCTTCCAATGTAATTCTTGCAATCAACTATGCCGCCTTGCAAGAAATACCAATTATTAACTTTAGTTATTCATTTGTACATAGCAATCAAGAGAGCAACCCCTATTTGGACAATCAGAGCGGTTTGCGCAATGCTATTGCAGGCTATCCGGGATTGTTTATTAGTACCCCTGGCAATGCAGGACAGAATGTAGACAGTAGTAGTTATTTCTCCTATCCTGCAGAATTCAACTTGTCCAATATGATTATCGTTGGCGCATGCACTTCCACCGGTGCTAAATGGGCAAGTTCAAATTATGGAGCAACATATGTTGATCTTTTTGCACCAGGTGTAGGTATTTACACCTGCACTTGGGATGGAGGATATGGCAGTGATTCAGGAACTTCCTTCGCCGCCCCCTTCGTATCTGGTGTTGCTGCCTTGATTATGGCGCAGTATCCAACACTTACAACAGCTCAGGTAAAAGCAAGGATCTTGAATAATACAAGAACTATAAGTGCATTACAAGGCTACTGTGAAACTGGCGGTGTATTAGACGCTTACAAGGCATTGCGGTAAACATTGAGTCTTAGACCGATAAGGAGCCCTATATGAAAAGACTATTGTTAATTCTATGTACATTCTGTCTGTTAATCAGTTTTGGAGGCTGTAAGCAGGCGGTGGATGAACGCACGCTCCCGGTTTGGGAACTGAAAATCTCCGACGAAGCAAAATTAGAGGTTATGTGGTGCTATACAAAAACATATCCCGGCGCTGCTGGAAGTGAGCTCGCCCTATTTGAGGTGGACAGTTTAAGCCAGCTGTGGGATGTGAAGGTGGAGGCTGCCACACAAAACCGCGATTTTGGATTCCGGTACTACGGAACCTTTGGCGACTGTATCGTATGGCGAAGCGGATCCAATCAGGATTCCTGGTCTGAATTTGAAATTGCCGGATGGGATTTTGCTGATGTTGATGTAGGTTGTCTTCAAGTGTGCCGAAATGGAGAACTGATGACATTGACAATGGCCTATGTTATGGGTTACATTTCTGCTGAGGATGTGGGAATCGTCTCTCAAAGGCACAAGGACTATATGTCCCATTACTTTGGGGAATAAGATTTTTGCTGTGTAAAGTGCACGACTATTCACCGGAAAAGTATTGACACACCAAGCGTTTTTCTCTATACTAAAAGTAGAAACACAGAAAGGGTGATGCCGATATGGTAATGAATTGCATTCGGTACGGCTGCTGCGCCCTTTGAAAACAAATCCGGTGATTTTTCGTTAGATTGCCACACCTCGTCAAAGCACAAGATACAGACGAAATTTTCCGCAAGCGAAAATTTCTGTCTGTATCTTGGCTTCTCCTCTCCCCACAAAAGCCGTTCGCTTTTGCGGGGCCCCATCACGGACTGGTTTCGCAATGACGAATGGAGGCCTTGCCTCCCTCCATGAGGGAGGTGACCGAGCGATAGCGGGGTCGGAGGGAGTGCCGTTGATTTTCAGGACACTCCCCCAGTCACGGCTTGCGCCGCGACAGCCCCCTCAGCGAGGGGGCCAAGTTTCCACCGGAACAAGGCACGCAAGGCGCATAGGCTGTACCGCAAAGGGAGCCTATGCGCCTTTTTGATTAAAAGAAAGGAGATGGAAAAATGAAAAGATTATGGATCGTTTGTATGGCTGTGGTGATGCTTGTGTTAACTGCCTGCGCTCCAATTGCGCAGCCGGACACCACCACTGCTCCGCCGGAGACTACCGCCGCGCCGGTGGAAACGACTGCACTCGAACAGGAGACGACGCTATCTGAAGAAGATCCTTTGGTTGCGGAATTTAGAGAGCTGCTTACTTTTACTGCAGATTCAGACTGGTGGTACAACTACGCCCTCAAGAGCTATTATGATGAGCCGGCTGGTATCGATATTTTCCAGCTGGTTTACAGTGCGCCCTGGGAAACGGAACTGACACAGGAAGAAAAAGATTTTCTCATCAGCAAAAATCTGGAAATTGAAATATTCAATGTCAACAAGTATCCTGTAGAAAAGATAGACGAAGTGCTGCAAAAGTACTTTGGCATTACCTTTGAAGAGGCGCAGGGCATAGGCCTTGACAAAATGGTTTACAATCCGGATACCAACAGCTACTATCACCTCCACGGAGATTTTGAGGCGGGTTATCCGACCGTATCCGATGTTGCAGCCCAGGAAGACGGCAGTTATATCGTTTATTACGAGTCGGTCGACGGCTCCTGCGCTGTTACGCTTAAGAAGGCAGAAAACGGAGAATATTTGATCCTGTCCAATATCGTGTTGGAATGATTTGTCAGTGCTGCAAGGTTACTAAAAATACAGTTGCGGGAGGGTCGCTGACCCTCCCCTACTTTTTGCCCGGATTTATTATACTTCTTTATAAAGGGGTTTGACGCGCTGGCGGTAGATCCGCAGATAGAAGAATACGGATAAGAGGGCGCTGACCACTTCCGCAATGGGGAAGGACCACCACACCGCGTCTACATTTCCGGTCAGGCTTAAAAGGTACGCTGCCGGTACCAGTACGATCAGCTGCCGGGTCAGGGATGTAACGGAGGAGTAAATACCGTTGCCCAAGCCCTGGAAGCTGGCGCCCAAAGCAATGCCGATGGCAGCTAAGGGGAAGTGCAGGCTGACGATCTTCATGGCGCTAACACCCATAGAGATCAGCGCGGCGGAATTTTCGTCGCCGGAGGAGCCGAAGATACCCATCATCTTGTCCGGCCACAGCTGGAACACACTGAAACCTATGAGCATGATCACCAGCGCCGCGCCCAGACCGCAGCGAATCGTTTTACGGATCCTCTCCGGCAGCCGGGCACCGTAGTTATAGGCAATGATGGAGACGGAAGCATTGTTGATGCCGAACAGGGGCATCAGGAAGATGCTTTGCACCTTGAAGTAAATACCAAACACATTGGCAGGGGTCTGTCCGTGGACGCTGCGGAAGCTCAGGAAGATCTGATTCATACAGAAATTCATCACAGAGCCGATGGCCATCATAATGATAGAGGGCACACCCACAGCGAGGATCTTTTTCACGATATCGCCGCTGGGACGCAGATAGCGCAATGCAAATTTTACATCGGGGTTGCACTTGATGTTGAAGATAACAGCCAGCAGCGCTGCCACCCACTGGCCGATCACCGTGGCGATGGCTGCGCCGGCAACACCGAAGGCGGGGAAATAGAAGGGAAGCCGGATGCCTAAAACGGACTCGAGACCTGCTGAGCCTAAAATAAACAGCGGGTCTAAAATAATGTTCAGTACAGCGCCGGTGCCCTGGGTGTACAGGGTGTACACCGTTCTGCCGGATGCCTGCAAAAGCCGCTCGCCCAGGATCTCAACAAAGATACCCAGCGTAAAGACGGAGCAGATGGTGGTGTAGTCGATGCCGTACTGCCGGGTGACAGCATTGGTATCGAAAAGACTGTAATAGCCACGCGTTCCAAACATACCGAACAGCATAAAGACAAGCACCAGAACACCGGTAAGCAGGATGCCGTTGCCGGCGGCGTGGTTGGCACGCTCAGCATCGTTTTCGCCCAGGGATTTGCTCAGCAGGGAGTTCATACCCACAGCAATACCGGTGGCGCAGCCGATCTGCAGATTCTGAATGGGGAAGGCAAGGGAAAGCGCGCCGGTGGCATCGGTGGAGACTAAGGACACGAAATAGGTGTCTACGATATTGTAAAAAGCCTGCACCAGCATACTCAGCGCCAAAGGCAACGCCATAGTAAACAACAGTCTGCCGACGGGCATGGTGCGCATTTTGTTTTCCCCACCTTGGGGAAGTGTATTTCTCTTTGTCATAGGGATCCCTCTATTCATAATGTACGATGTGTATTATAGCTGTAAATGCGGCGTAAATCAACAAAAAAATCCCGGAGCAGTAAGGTTGCTCCGGGAAATGCGGTCAATGTGCGCTGCGGCCGCTGGCGCTGACAAAATTGCAGCCTTCGCCCACCTGGGCGGGTGCGGGTGCATCTGCGATCTGCACAGCGTCTGTGTTGATCACCCGGCGGGCACACAGATAATTGTCTGCAAACCAATCGATGGACAAATCGGAATAGACAACACCCTTGCTGCCGGAGTGGATGATCTGGTTGTTGCCCACATAGACACCTACATGGGATGCTTCACACGGCTCACCGGGCACCCGGAAGAACACCAGGTCGCCGATCATCATATTCTCCTTGGGGATGATGATGCCGTTTTTCAGCTGGGTGCTGGCGCGGCGGTCCAGGGTAAAGCCGTGCTCGCCGTACAGATAATATGTAAGGCCGGAGCAGTCAAAGCCGCCGGGAAGCGCTCTGCCGAACACATAGGGATCGCCCAATTGCTCCTCTGCCAGCTTCATAATAGAGTGGCGCAGCAGCAGGGCATCGGACATACTCTCATAAGGCATTATCAGGGTCTCTTCAGAGCCTGTCTGGCAGTTGACATAATATTTTCCGTTTTCTTCTTGCGTCACCTGACTGGTGGCGATGAAGCCGGTCATATCATAGCAATCGATCTTATAGAAGTCACCACGGACATCCAAAACAGTAACGGCTGTGCCGTTCTCGATTTGACCGATAACGGTGGAAAAATAAGAGGCATAATTATGAACCGCAGCGGTCAGCGTGTGGGAGGAACGCGGCTGTGCAGGAGCATTATCACTATGTGCGGCAGCGGGTCTTGCCAGGCAGATCAGACACACAAGGCTCAGCGCAACAGCTATCAGCCACGGTGCCCGGACACAGGGTCTGGTCATAAACACCTTTCCTTTCATAGATACAACATTTTTATCCAATAGTTACAACCGGTTACAGATTATAGCGTGTTTGTTACGAAATGTCAAGACGAAAAATGCGGTCAAAACAACCAAATTACCATATAATTTGGAGCAAAAAGCGCAAAATGTGCAATAAACGATGATGTTTCCGGGTATTTTTGATAGATGGTTACCTGTTACACTTTCCGGCGTGCAGGAGAAAATATGGAAAAATCTACGATGCGTGGAAAGAACGGACGGAAGTTTTCTGAAACGCAAGGGATTTGTATCTGATTCGTAGATTTACTTTTTTTCCGTTAAAAGCTATAATAAAACCAAGCTGAAATATGCTTATATCACTTTTAGAAATGAGGAACCTGAGATGAAAAAAGCCTTATCTTTGATTTTGGTACTGGTTCTGTGTCTGGGCCTGTTGGTAGGCTGCGGCGGCAACGGCGATGAGGAGACCGTTGGCGGACAGGTAAATCCCAATGCCGGCAAGGTGGAGCATGACGGCAATTTCGATGCGCTCTTCGATCCTGCTGACAATGTTGTCATCAATCTCTATATGCCCAACAACTCCGACCTGGAGACAGAAAACTGCTATGCAAACCAGGCGATCGAGCGGATCACCGGAGCAAATGTTAAGATCACGGAGTATGATGCCCAGGATCAGTATGATACTTTGATCGCAGAGAACTCCATCCCTGCACTGACTTACACCAACGGTGTTACTATGGGCCCCACCTACGGTCCTATGGGCGCTTATGTGGACTGGAACACGGTGCTGGATCAGATGCCCAATGCCAAGGCTGTGCTTTCTGATCCCAAGTGGGCAGAGGATGTTGCCAAGTATACCGACGAAAACGGCTGTATGTGGCAGCTGCCCATTATACAGACCGGCTACGCAAGCATCTACGGCTACATTTACCGGCAGGATATTTTCGAGGAAAACTCTATTGATGTTCCCACCACACAGGAAGAGTTCTATGATGTGCTGGTGGAGCTGAAGGGCCTGTATCCCAACAGCTATCCCTTCGTAATGCGTCAGATGAACAAGAATATGCAGGGCCTGGAGGCTTTTGCTTATCCCTGGGGCACCAACCACCAGCTGTTCGGTTACTATGGCTCCATTATGAAGTTCGACCACGAGAACAAGAACTACTACTTTGCCCAGACCAGCGATATGATGAAGGAGTGCATCACCTTCCTGCATCAGCTGAGCACCGAGGGCCTGATGCATCCGTCTTCCCTGACTCTGGACACCCAGAGCTGGATCGAGGCAATGGCTACCGGCGCCAGCTTCATCACCTATGACAAGATGGACCGTATTGCTGCTATCCAGAATGCAGCCGAAAATGATACATTTAAGCTCTCCGGCTTTGCACCCATCGCTATGGGTGAAGCGGGTGTTGCTGCGTCCAAGGTAGGCGGTCCTACCAACTACTCCTGGCTGCTGGCTGCAAATATCAGCGACGAGGAAATGGCCAATACCATCAAGTATGTGGACTGGCTGTACTCTGAGGATGGCATCCTGGTCTCCAACTGGGGCATCGAGGGTGAGAGCTACGAGGTCGCAGAGGATGGCACCTGGAATTTCAAGGAAGACTTTGTTTACGAAGGATCCGGCCTGGGTGTTTGCAGTCTGACTGCATACCGCGACATCGAGGTGTTCAAGCTGGCACAGGATCAGAATGTGCTGGATGCACTGGAGATCTGCCTGCCCTACGCAACATCTCCCAACGATCCGATGCTGAGCTATACCGAGGATCAGCAGATCGAGATGGATACTTACTATCAGTCTGTGTACGATTCCTCCCTGGCAAACATTCAGAAGTTCATTCTGGGTCAGCGGGATATCGATACCGAGTGGGATGCTTATGTTGCAGAAATGGAAAATATGCACCTGCAGGAGCTCATCGACATCCATCAGGCTGCGTATGACCGCATCTACGGCGGAAAGTAAGATTTAATAAAGTTTAATAAAGAGCAAAGGCTGCTGCCCAACCGGGCAGCAGCCTTTTTTCGTTGTCAAATCCCGGTTTAGCGGCGAGTCGCCGCAGACAATGCGCACGCTCTGCGGTGATTGTTGCTACGCATCCTGATTATGCCCGGTATCTTTCCTGCGGATTTAAAATTCCGGTTTATCGAATAGTTAGTTGGAGCGCATAAAGGCTTCTCCTTGAGGAGAAGCTGACAAAAATCTTTGATTTTTGACTGATGTGGTGTAGCCGCCAAAGGCGGCGTATAACAGCAAATATTGTGCTTGGTACAACACCTCATCCACCGCGTCCTCACCCACCGCTGAAGCGGTCCCCCCTCCCCAAAGGGGAGGGCTATGCGGTCCCCCTTCCCCTCAAGGGGAAGGCTTTGTTGCGGCAATCGACTCGCCGTCAAACTGAAATTTCATTTTCCAATACATTTTTTTCAAGCTTCTGGAAATACTGTCATAAAAGGCGGTGATACAGTGCAGGAATTTTGTTGTAAAACCAGGATCATATCGGGGCCGTGTTCGCAGGTGCTGTCTCAGCTGCATATTGACCGGCTGCTGCTGGTAACAGATCCCTTTTTTGTAAAAAATGGCATAGCCAAACGCATAGCCGACAGCGCCAATGCCCAGGCAGCAGAAATCTTCGATCAGGTAGCGCCGGATCCGTCGGTGGAGCTGGCTGCCCGGGGTGTGGCGGCGGTGAAAGCTTTCCAGCCGGATACTGTGGTGGCTTTGGGCGGCGGCAGCGCTATGGACTGCGCCAAGGCAATGGCCTATTTTTCCGGGATGCACCCGGCTTTGGTGATGATCCCCACCACCTCCGGCTCTGGGTCAGAGGTGACGGATTTTGCGATCCTTACCCATAACGGAGTCAAGCATCCGCTCGTCGACCCGGCGCTTTGTCCGCAGGTGGCAATTTTGGATTCAGAGCTTTTACAGGCACTGCCCCGGTCCTTGGTGGCGGACGCAGGCTTTGATGTGCTGAGCCACGCAGTAGAGGCTTTTGTGGCCACCAAGGCAGGATCTGTAACGGATGCCTTGGCAGGCGCAGCATTTTCAGAGGCTTTTCAGGCGCTGCCCCGGTCCTTTGCCGGGCAGCAGAGCGCCCGGGAACAGATGCACCACGCGGCGACCATGGCAGGAATGGCATTTTCTCAGGCAGGTTTGGGTCTGTGCCACGCTATGGCCCACAGCTTGGGCGGTGCTTTTCATATTCCCCACGGCAGACTCAACGCCATACTGCTTCCGGCGGTGGTGGAATACAATGCGCAATTTGCGGCAGAAAAGTACGCCCGGCTTGCCCGTTTATCGGGGATGGGCGCAGCTGCCCAAACTCTGGCGGTACGGAATTTGAAAAACGGACTGATTCGCTTGCGCCGGGAGTTGGAACTGCCCCAAAGTCTTGCTCAGGCAGGGATCTCACCCCGGCAGGTCCGAAGCCAAAGCAGGGCGCTGATCCAAACGATCCTGCAAGACAGCTGCTGCAAAACCAATCCGGCGCCGGTGAATGAAGCGGCGGTAGCGCAGATATTGGAGGAGATAACCGGTGGCTGAGAAGCTGTTATCGGTAGGGCTGGATGTTGGAACCACAACTACCCAAATGGTGGTTTCCCGGTTAGCGGTGGAAAATAAAGCATCTTCCTTTGCGGTGCCGGATATGCAGATCACGCAGCGGGAGATTTTATACCGCGGAAAGGTGCATTTTACACCCTTGCTGCACGCAGAGCTGGTGGATGGTGCCGGTATTCGCGCCATTGTGGAAAAAGAGTATGCTGCCGCGGGGATCACCCGGCAGCAGGTGGATACCGGCGCGGTGATCATCACCGGCGAGACCTCCCGGAAGGAAAATGCCGCTACCGTGCTGGCGGCGCTTTCTGATTTTGCAGGAGATTTTGTAGTGGCGACTGCCGGACCCCATCTGGAAAGCGTATTGGCAGCCAAGGGCGCAGGCGCGGTGGAGTATTCTCAGGAAACCGGTCTTCCGGTGCTGCATATGGACATCGGCGGCGGTACTTCCAATTTGGCGCTCATAGAAAATGGACAGATCCGGCGCACAGGCTGCCTGAATGTGGGTGGCAGACTGATCAAAAAGGATGCAGCAGGGATCGTTACCTATGTCTCTCCGGTTCTGTCCGGACTTACGGATATACGCATCGGCGGAAAAGCTGCCCCGGCGCAGCTGGATGCTGTGGTGCAGCTGCTGACGCAGGCGTTGGAGATGGCAGCAGGACTGCGCGAGAGGACACCGCTTTTGGAGAAGCTATTGACCCGGGAGGCGGGCGGCCTATGGCAGATCCCTGAGCCCGGAGCGGTTCTGTCCTTTTCCGGCGGCGTAGCGGACTGCATTGCCGGAGATGTGCTTACAGACTTTGGGGACATCGGTCCATTGCTGGGAAAAGCTATCCGGTGCAGCGCTCTGTGCAAGGGCGCGTTCCGGTTGGGCCGGGAGACCATCCGGGCAACGGTGATCGGCGCAGGCTGCCACAGCGCCCAGCTTTCCGGCAGTACGGTGTTCCATCAGGGGATCTGTCTGCCGGAAAAGAATCTACCGGTGGTGGTACTGAGCCGGCAAGAGCAGGAAAGCGAAAACCTTGCCGGGATCATTCGTCTGCGGCTGCAGCAAAACGACTGGCCAAAGGCGGTGCTGGCGCTGCCGGGCTATATCGCACCGGATTATGGGCAAATAAAGCGACTGGCGCAGGCGATCTTGGATGCGCTGCAAGACAAGCCCATATATATTTGCCTGGAGGCGGATATGGCAAAGGCGCTGGGAACGGCTATTTGTCTTGCCGGCGGCAGTGCGTGTGTGTGTCTTGATCGGGTGCGGCTGCACAGCGGCGATTATTTGGATATCGGACAGCCGGTAGGGCCTTGCCTGCCGGTGGTGATCAAAACGCTGATATTGGAGAGAAGACTATGAAGCTGAAAACTACCCTTTTGGGAAAAACATATATTTTTAAGGATGTCAAGGAAGTTCTTGCCAAGGCAAATGAGGAAAAAACAGGAGACTCCCTCGCAGGACTGGCGGCCGAGACTGCCCAGGAACGCATTGCTGCGAAGGTGGTATTGTCTGCACTGACCCTGGCTGATCTCCGGGAAAACCCGGCAGTTCCTTATGAGGAAGATGAAGTTACCCGGATCATTCAAGACGATGTGAATGAAGCAGCTTATGCCAGGATCCGCAACTGGACAGTGGCGGAGTTTCGGGAATGGCTGCTGGCAGAAACGACGACCACAGACGATATCCGCAAGGCAAGCCGGGGTCTGACCAGCGAGATGGTGGCAGCGGTATGTAAGCTGATGAGTAATTTAGACCTTATCTATGCTGCCCAAAAGATGCCGGTAACTGCCCATTGTAACACTACCATCGGTCTGCCGGGAACTTTAAGCTGCCGGTTGCAGCCGAATCATACCACCGATGATCCGGACGGCATTACAGCTTCGGTGCTGGAGGGCTTGTCCTTTGGCGCTGGTGATGCGGTGATCGGTCTGAACCCGGTGACAGACTCTCCGGAGCAGGTGGGCAAGGTGCTGCGCAGATTTCAGGAAATCAAGGAGCATTGGCAGATCCCCACGCAGATCTGTGTGCTGGCACATGTGACTGCACAGATCAAGGCGGTAAAAGACGGCGCGCCCTGCGATCTGATTTTCCAGTCCATTGCCGGCAGCCAAAAGGGCAACGAGGCCTTTGGCTTCAATGCCCGGACCTTGGAGGAGGCGCGGCAGCTGCTGCTGACCCAGGGTACGGCAGAAGGACCAAATGTGATGTATTTTGAAACAGGACAGGGTTCGGAGCTTTCAAGTAACGCCCATCATAACACCGATCAGGTGACCATGGAGGCCCGGTGCTACGGCTTTGCAAAGCGGTTTTCGCCCTTTTTGGTCAATACGGTGGTGGGCTTTATCGGTCCGGAGTATCTGTACGATGCCCGGCAGGTGACCCGGGCAGGCCTGGAGGATCATTTTATGGGCAAGCTCACCGGAGTGTCTATGGGCTGCGACTGCTGTTATACCAACCATATGCGCGCGGATCAGAATGATATTGAAAACTTAGCAACACTGCTGACAGTGGCAGGCTGTAACTATTTTATGGGCATCCCCCACGGCGACGATATTATGCTAAACTATCAGACTACCGGCTTGCGGGAGACAGCGGCGTTGCGGCAGCTGACAAACAAAACGGCGATCCCGCAGTTCCAGCAGTGGCTGGAGAAGATGGGCTTTGTGGAAGACGGAAAGCTGACAAAGAAGGCTGGCGACGGCTCTGCATTGTTATTCTAAGTGTGCAATTCCGGCTTATCAGGCAGTATCCTCTAAACTGTCATTGCGAGCCAGTGCTCACACTGGCGTGGCAATCTACTGT
>JAZNQK010000011.1:0-3181 GCA_045590135.1 Faecousia sp. | reverse complement strand
GTATATGCGGTTTTTGGCAAAGGCCTACAATTCCAAGGATAAAAAAGCTTTTTATGAGTTCACCCTGGCGTTGGATGCATTGAAGCAGAGCCTTACCGGAGATGAAAAGACTGTGATTTTGGACAAAGACTCTGAGCTTGCCAAAATTTTGATGGGACAATAAACCAACTACCCTGGCAGGGGTGCGGATTTCTCCGCCCCCTGCCAAAAAAATTGACTTTCTAAGGAAAAAATGATACCATTAACCCAACTTGAAAATGGGAGTGGAGAAAATGCAGTATTTATGGATGGCGCTGGCGGCGGCGGGAATTGTGGTTGCCGACCAGCTGAGTAAATTTTGGATTGTTGCCAACATTCCCCTGCATACGGAAATTCCTGCCCTGAAGGGCGTGTTCTGTCTGACTTATGTGCAAAATACCGGTGCGGCATTTTCTTCTTTTCAGGGAATGCAATGGTTGTTTGCCCTGATTTTTGTGGTGTTCACCGCAGGCGTGATCTGGTGCTTTTGGAAAGATGCTCTGCCCTTTTCGAAATTTGAAAAATGGTGCATTGTTTTGGTGTGGGCAGGCGGCTTGGGCAATATGATCGACCGGCTGCGGTTTGGCTACGTGGTGGATATGATCTGTCTGGAGTTTATGGATTTTCCGGTGTTTAATGTGGCAGACTGTTTTGTCACCTGCGGTTGTATCGCAATGATGGTGAGCCTGGTGTTTTTTAACAAGCACTTTTGGAAGGACGAAAAGAAATGATTTTGCGCGCGGATTTGGACGGAGAACGGCTGGACGCCTTTCTTGCCCGGACGGTGGAAAATTTAAGCCGCAGCGGCGCACAAAAGCTTTTGGAAGAGGGCTGTGTCACGCGCAACGGCAAGCCCGGCAAGAAAAACGATAAATTAAATATCGGCGATGAAATTTCCGTCACCATTGCGGAGCCGAAGAGAGTGGACATTGTGCCCACGGAAATGCCTTTGGAAATTGTGTATGAAGACGAGGATGTGCTGGTGATCAACAAGCCCAAGGGTTTGGTGGTCCATCCGGCAGCAGGTCATCAGGACGACACTTTGGTCAACGGACTGCTGTTTGCGCTGGGCGATGACCTTTCCGGCATCAACGGCGAGCTGCGCCCGGGCATCGTCCACCGGATCGATAAGGACACCTCCGGTCTTTTGGCGGTGGCAAAAAACGACCTTGCCCACAGTGTGCTGGCTTCTCAATTAAAAGATCATTCTATGGCCCGCACCTATGAGGCCATCGTATGCGGCAGTTTCCGCCAGGATAACGGCACGGTGGATGCACCCATCGGCAGACATCCCTCTGACCGGAAGAAGATGTGCGTAACAGAGCGTAACTCCAAAAGCGCTGTGACCCATTGGGAGGTAGTTGCCCGGTATCGGGGCTATACCCATATCCGCTGCCGGCTGGAAACAGGCCGCACCCATCAGATAAGGGTGCATATGGCCCATATCGGTCACCCTATCCTGGGCGATACCGTGTACGGTCACAAAAAGCCGGAGCTGGGCCAGGACAGTCAGTGCCTGCACGCAGGTGCGCTGTGCTTTGCCCACCCCCGTGACGGAAGGCCTGTGATGGTCTTCGCCCCTCTGCCGGCGTATTTCACCGAGGTGCTTGAAAAGCTGGAAAAGTTGGGTTAAGCCTCCCTTGTGTAAAGGGAGGTGGCAAAAATCTTTGATTTTTGACGGAGGGATTGTTATTGCAGTACAAACATAACGCTTCGTTGGTGCCATTGGCTAAGAATCTTCGCAAAAATATGACAAAAGAAGAGCGACACCTGTGGTATGACTTTCTGCGAAACTATCCTGTTCGTTTCATCCGGCAAAAAATTATAAATAGATATATTGTTGATTTCTATTGTGCCAAAGCAAACATCGTTGTAGAATTAGACGGCTCGCAGCATTATGAGCCTGAAGAGGCCGAAAAGGATGCTGCAAGAACACAGTTTTTGGAGGAATACGGACTGACGATCCTTCGCATTCCCAACAATGCGATTTGGCAAAATTTTTCCGGTGTTTGTGAGTATATTGATCTCGCAATAAAACAATCCCTCAGTCAGCTTCGCTGACAGCTCCCTTTACACAAGGGAGCCTTTGCGTATCTTGCGCAATCGAAAGGAGCACACTATGTTCTCAGACATTCTTCTAACCGTGGACTACGACCGGACGATGACCGCGCCCAACTCCACCGTTCCGGAGCGAAACCTGGAAGCCATCCGTTATTTTATTGCCAATGGCGGCACTTTTACTATGAATACCGGCCGCAGCACCACCACCATGGGCCACCTGCTGCAGGATATCCCCGTAAACGCGCCGTTTTTACTGTATAACGGCTCTGCCGCCTATGAAAACGGCCAGCTTTCGGATCTTCACATCATTGATCTGCCGGTGTGGGAGACTCTGGATGCCGTCAAGGCAGCCTTTCCGGAGATGAATTTAGAGGTGCAAGCGGTGGATGACCACTATTTAGTGGATGAAAGACCGGAATTTGTGGAATTATATGACAAGATGCACTGGCACCACTCTCCGGCTGTCCGGGGAAAGGATATGGGCCCGTTTATTAAGTTTGCTATGTATGGCGCGGTGCATTATCCGGCGGTTTCCGATATGTTCTCCGGCACAGAGGAAGAGGAGAAGCGTTTTCAGGCGCTGGAAAAGTTCCTTGTGGACCGGTGGGGCGACAAGGTGGATATTTTCCGGGCTGCGCCCCGGATCGTGGATGTCCACGCAAAGGGTGTCAGCAAGGGCAATGCCGCCTTGCAGCTGAAGCAGAGGCTGGGAAAAAAGATCCTTGTTTGCGTTGGGGATGCGGAAAACGACATCACTATGCTAAATGCAGCAGACTATGCTTTCTGCCCCGGCGACGCCGTGATCGCAGCGCGCTATGAGAATGTGTGTAAATGCGCGGACGGCGCAGTTGCGGATGTGATTTACAAAAAAATCCCGGAAATTCTGGCGGTTCACCCTTGACAGGGGGTAAATAGTGTGCTAAAATCCTATGGCTGAACAGGTTTTGCCTGTGCCAGGACTTCGTGGCTACGCGGGTGTAGTTCAATGGTAGAACACCAGCCTTCCAAGCTGGATACGCGGGTCCGATTCCCGTCACCCGCTCCATAGAAATGCGCCAGTAGCTCAGCTGGATAGAGCAACTGCCTTCTAAGCAGTAGGTCG
>JAZNQK010000010.1:0-21666 GCA_045590135.1 Faecousia sp. | reverse complement strand
ACAGATCGTCGATGAAATGGTACTTGTGAATGCCATTGAGAATTTCCTTTACGCTCAGCCCCGGACAGAACGCAACATCTTCATTGGACGGTACTGGTATCTGTATTCGATTCGAGATCTTTCAGATGCTTACCGTATGAGCGAAAGCAAAGTTATGTCCCTGTTACACCGAATGAGATCAAAATTGAAATTGCATCTTGAAAAGGAGGGGATCTCCCTATGAAAAACGAAAGAATCTTTAATGCCGTTGGAAAAATCAGCGACGAACTGATCGAGGATGCGGACATTACCACTAAAAAGAAAACGCATACTGTGGTTTGGGTAAGATGGGCGGCAACGGCGGCTTGCCTTTGCCTTGTAGTATGTGGTTTGTTTATGATGCAAAACAGAACGCCCATACATCCTATTTCTGGAGATAATCCGCCGGTTGTTGATCCTATTTTCAGAGGCCCAACAGATGAAACAACCGGTAACGAAACCACTACGCCGAATAATGATGCCACCTCTCCCAACAAGAATAGTGAGAAGATCGGCGTATATAAAATTACATCGTTGGACTTGGATATTGCAGAAATGCTTAATAACCTGGAGTCTGCCGGTTGGAGAAAAACAGAGTGTACAATGTCCGGTGAGTACAGTTTCTTCCTTAAGGGCACACTTAGCGAAGCACATAATGACCTGACAGAAGAAGAGTGCATGGATCTGGCAAAGGCATTTATGGTTGATAGTGGCCTAAGTACTCATATTGGCAAATATGGTGTTTTTGAATGTGCGTATGAATCTTCTGTTGCAGATGGATTGGTTGTCACATGCTGCTATTTCCTGTGTGAGGGAGAGCGAACAGGTGCATACATCCGCTTTGTTTTTGAAGGCCATAAACACATCGGTGAAGTCCAGGCGAATGTTTATTCCAGTGAGTGTATTGATAATCTAACCTTGCTGCAGCTGGATGAGGCTCTTGAAACAGCATACATGGTTAATAGCAAGGGCAAGTTGGAGGAAATCAATGCAGACGAATTCAGAGTCCAAAATGTTAAGTTGGTATATGTTAACGGACTTCCGTATTATAAATTCGCCGGGTATGGCCGTAACACCCGTTTGTATATAAATGGATTTGCCCTTGCCATCAATGTTGATGAATCAGCTATCCAAGAGCAGCTGTTAGAACAGCACGCTGATTTTAAGTTCGAATAAACCTTTTAACGATACCTCATACCATTTAACGATTCCCTATACCTTTTAACGAAAGGTGGGCGGGGGTGTGCAGGTTGTATTAAAATGGGTCACTACTTTCAGAAAAACCGACTTGTTTCGACAAGTCGGTTTTTCAACTAAATCCACCCTTGCGGGTGGGTGAAATCGTCTTCGACGATGAAATCCAACTTCGTTGGGTGAAATCCGCCTCGACGGCGGATGGGTGGATTTAATTTCATCCAAAGCCATTGGCTTGGATTTCATCTGCGCACCAGATTTCATCCTTGCGTGAGCAAGGATTTCATTTTATGTAAGAGTTCAAATTCATACGCAAAACTGCCGAAAATATCTTTTTTGTAGCCCATAGACAAAAAACGACAAGTGCTTTTTCACTTTGCGTTTTTTGACGGCACTGGACTTGAAAGGGCGGCACCAGTGGGCACACTGGTGAAAAATTGAGAGCGGGCGAGCAATTTTTAGCCCGTGGGAAAGTCCATCGACGGCTGATGGCAATCCGTAGGATTGTTGACAGCCGTCGATTTTGGTCGCAGCATACTACCGTACCCAGTGCATCGTAAATAAATCTTTGCGACCTCGTTATACCGGACTTTCTTGCTTTCCGTCGCTTATTACCATATAATACAGGTAAAGTAAAGGAGGCGCTTTATATGATGCAATACGAACTTGTACGCGAGATCCCCAATTTATGCCGGAATAACCAAATGCGCGACATTTTCTTTGATGAGATAGAGACGGAAGATCCTGTCGCCTATGTGCGCACCTTTTTGAAAGAACCTGCTGCACTGTCGGTGGACAAGCGGGGGGACGGAAGCATTGTGGTATATGCCGTCACCGACGGATTGACCCAGAAATTCATTTTTACACCTATATAAATTCCGGTTCAGCAAGCAGCACAACCTTCACTGTCATTGCGAACCAGTGACCGAGTCACTGGTGTGGCAATCTCCCGGATTATGCGCATTTCTCAGGAGATTCCCACGCCAGTGTGCGCACTGGCTCGGAATGACAGTTTAAATATATCTGCTCGACAAACTGAAATTTGTTGGATTGCGCGCAGCAACTCAACCCTCAGTTGTTTTTGAGGGCAACCTATCATCATAAGTGTTTGAATCATACCAGCAGTTGTGTTACGATAGCTGCAGAGAGGAGGGGTTTACTTGTTTCAGCAGGAATATTTGGCGCAAAACATCCGAAAATACCGGCTTCTTCACGGTCTGACTCAGGCACAGCTTGCCCAAAAACTGTTTGTGACCGCACAGAATGTGTCCAAGTGGGAAACCGGAAAGTCCGTTCCCGATCTGGAGAATTTATGTATGCTCTCTCAGATTCTGCGCATTTCCACAGACCGGCTTCTTGGCCGCACAGAGCTGCTGCCTCAGGGACGGGTGATGGCCGCCATTGACGGCGGCGGCACCAAGACGGAATTTATTCTGTTCACCGAACACGGTGAAATTTTGGAGCGTTTTTGCCTCCACGGCAGCAACCCTAATTCCGTGGGCCTTGACAATGCCCGGTCCGTCTTAAAAAGCGGTATAGAGCAGCTTATGACCGTCAATGCAGATATTTGCGCGGTACACGCCGGTATCGCCGGCTGCGGTGCTGCCGATAATCAGCGGGTTCTGCAGAATTATCTGCGCAAGCTTTGCCCCGGTATCCCCTGTCAGGTCAGCTCTGATGTGTTTAATGTGATCTACAGTGCCCCGGTGAAGGACCGCTGCATTGCAGTGATCTGCGGTACAGGCTCTGTGGCTTACGCCAAAACCCCATCACAGCTGCAGCGTGTCGGCGGTTGGGGCCCTCTGTGGGAATCCGGCTGCAGTGGCTATGACTTCGGCAGAGATGTCCTTCTCGCCGCCTTGAAGGCCCGGGACGGTCTTTCTGAACCCACTGCATTGCTGGAGCTTGTAGAGGATTCTCTCGGCGGCAATGTGTGGGAGAAGATCAATGAGATCTACAAGCTTCCCCGAGATGAGATCGGTGCCTATGCAAAGCTCGTGTTTGACGCATATGCCCAGGGTGATGCCACTGCATTGCAAATCGTTGAAAAGAACGCCCAGCAGCTGGCGCTGCTCATCAACACCGCTGCACAAAACTATGACTGCGGCACCGATGTGGTCATCGCCGGCGGCATGCTTAGTCAAAAGGATGTGCTTATGCATCATCTGCAGCCAAAGCTGTTGCCCGGTCTCAAGCTGCATTTCAACACCATACCCCAGATCTGCGGTGCAGCCGTAAAGTGCTGCGAGCTTCTGGGTGCAGAAATATCGGAATTCAAAGAAACTTTCTATAATAATTACTTACAGATCACGGAGGAAGATCATAATGCTCAGAACAGAAATGCGTAACGAACACACAATGCACATCGACAAGATGACCAGTTTAGAAATGTGCAAGGCTATGTCCAGAGAGAATTTCCGGGCAGCTGAGGCAGTTGACGAGGCTTTGGATTCCATCGCCCGGGGCGTGGATATGATTGCGGCGGCCTTCAATCGGGGCAACCGCCTGTTCTTCATCGGCTGCGGTACTTCCGGCCGTCTGGGTATTATTGACGCAACGGAATGCCCTCCCACTTTCGGCGCAGATCCCAGCATGGTCACGGGCATTATTGCCGGCGGTCCGAAACGCGTATTCTCCGCCAGTGAGAACGAGGAAGACCTGGACGATAAGGGCAGGCTGGATATTGCAGAGGCCGGCTGCTCTGCAGGAGATGTTGTTGTGGGCATTTCCGTTGCCGGCGGCGCTGCTTATGTGGTAGGCGCATTGGAGACCGCGAAGAAACTGGGCGCTTCCACCATTGCGCTGACCTGCAATTACGACACGCCCATCGGCGCTGTCAGCGATCTGTGCATCATCACCGACACCGGCGCTGAGGTCATCACAGGCTCTACCCGTCTGAAGGCAGGCTCTGCTCACAAGATGGTGATGAATATGCTCACCACCTGCGCCATGGTCAAGACCGGCAGAGTTTACGAGAATATGATGGTCAATCTGAAACCCTACAACATCAAGCTCCGTGAAAGAGTTATCCGCATTGTTTGTGATATTTGCAGTTGCGATTCGGAAAAAGCTGTTGAGCTGCTGGACGCCACCGACTGGGATATCCGCAGCGCTGCCGAGCTCTTTAAGAAGCAGTAAAAACCTAATAGATTGCCACGCCGGTGCGCACACCGGCTCGCAATGACACTATATTATACAAAAGAGCAGGACCGGCAGGTCCTGCTCTTTTCCTATATTAAAGTTGAAATTTCGAAGTTTTACGCACCTGAAGCGGTGTTTGTCCGATATGTTTTCCAAAAACCTTACGAAAATAGGAAGAAGAACTGAAGCTAAGTCTTCTGCTGATCTCCTCCACAGACAGGTTGGTGGTGGTCAGTAGCTCCGCCGCTTTTTCACAGAGGATCTTTTGCTTCATTTCCACCGGTGTTTTGTTATAGGCTTTTTTGAATACCCCATACAGCGTCGATTCACTGACACCGCAATACCGGGCAACATCTGCAATGTAGAATTCTGTGTGGTTGCGCATATAGTCCAGCGCAATCTCTACAAGGCTGTCACGATGCTTGGTATCATATTCCATTTTGGGCATCACATTTCCCAAAAACGAATACAAACTGCCCACTGTGGCGCAATTTACAGTTGCCGTTTGCCGAATATGCTGCAAAAGCTGAAGATCTTCCGCAGTACAAGGTACTTTTTGCAGAGCATACTGATAACCATCGGGTATAGGGAAATTCTGAAATCCAAAGGAGTCAAATACAAGCTGATTATCCTTGTCCATTTCCCAAAAAGACTGATACTGCACGCCCTTGGGAATATAAAATGCCTCTCCCTGGGCGATGGTCACCGTTTTTAACCGGGTCTTTATTCTGGCGCTGCCCTTTACTAACTGCACAATATAGTGCGCCGGCGCACCGGTGCCTTTACTGTAGCCGGTGAAGCTGTAGCTGTGATTGTTTTCATAGCGCAAAAACGCGAAGCCATTAAGGAATTGTGTATTATTCATCGAGATATCTCCGTAATATTTACCGAAAATTACCTTTTTCTATTACAGTATAGTATCTTGTGTTATTCCTTGTCAATATATAAAATGTACTTATGGATCCTTATTTGCATAAAACTGCAAATTTTCAAATATCAAGTTGACGGAGATGTAGCACAAAAATGGACAAAACCACTACTATTATGTTCACAGCTCCCTGCATTACACAATTGCGGGAAGAACCCCTTCCCGGGTTAACCGACTTTGATGTGCTTGTGGAATTAGCCGTTTCCACCATCAGCAGCGGTACGGAAAGAGCCAATCTCCTGGGTGACAAAAATGTAAGCTCCGATACAGAAGCCGACATCCCCTTCCCACGGGTTTGCGGTTACAGCTCTGCCGGCACGGTTGTGCAGGTAGGTAAGCAGGTAACCTGCGTAAAACCCGGCGACCGTGTGGCGCTTTCCTGGAGTACACACAGCAAATATGTTGTTGCAGCGCAGGAGAATGTACACAAAATTCTGAGCGATTCCATCAGCTTTTCCGAGGCTGCCCTTTGGATGATCGGCACTTTCCCTTTAGCTGCCATCCGTAAGTGCACCCTGGAGATCGGTGAAAGTGCCATCGTAATGGGTTTGGGCGTGCTGGGTTTGATGGGTATCAAGCTTCTGCGCGCAGCCCCCATTATCGCAGTGGATCCGGTGGCGGAAAAAAGAGCGTACGCACTGAAGATCGGCGCGGATTACGCATTCGATCCTTTTGATGCCGATTTCGGAAAAAAGGTCAAGGAGGTTACCGGCGGCGGTGCGAATGTGGCATTGGAAGTTACCGGTATCGGTGCAGGTCTGGAAGGTGTGTTGGATTGTATGGCTCCCTTCGGCAGAGTCGCGCTGCTGGGCTGCACCCTTCTCGGAATCGATACTGCAAAATTCAAAGAAACATTTTACGCAAATTACTTACAAACCATACATGCATCGCATTAATATACCTGTAAAACAACTATAAAATTTCTTTTGATTGGAGGCATTCCGATTGCAAAAGATCAAAATTGCCCAGATCGGTACCAGTGGCAACAGTCACGGAAACGACATTTTCAACACCTTAAAATATCAAAGTGACATTTTTGAGATCGCCGGATACTGTTTGCCGGAAAATGAGGCGCAGAAATTCCCGGAGAAAATGGCAGACTTTGCCGACTATCCGGTGCTTACTTTGGAGCAGATCTTAACCGATCCCACGATCGAAGCTGTCACCGTGGAGACCGAGGAGATCTATCTGACCAAATATGCGCTGCTGGCTGTCCTTGCAGGCAAGCACATCCATATGGAAAAGCCCGGTGGTATTGTGCTTGCAGATTTCGAAGAACTGATCGCTGCAGCAGAAAAAAGCGGCAATGTGCTTCACTTTGGATATATGTACCGGTATAATCCTTACATTGCCGACCTGATTCAGCGGGTAAAGCGCGGTGAGCTGGGCGACATCCTCAGCGTGGAAGCGCAGATGAACTGCACCCATCCGGTGCAGGTGCGGCAGTGGCTTGAAAGCTTTCCCGGCGGTATGATGTTCTTCCTTGGCTGCCACCTCATCGATCTGATCCTGACTATCCAAGGCACGCCGGAAAGGATCATTCCTTTGAACAAGTGCAGCGGTATGGATGTGTCTGACAGTATGGATTTCGGTATGGCGGTCTTTGAATACAAAAACGGCGTATCCTTTGCCAAAGCCTCTGCTGTGGAGCTGGGCGGCTTTGCCCGGCGGCAGCTGGTGGTCACCGGCACCAAGGGGACGGTGGACCTGAATCCTTTGGAAAAGTATCTGCCTGACTCTGGATTTGAATACCTGTACACCGTCAAAACAGAGCGAAACAGTACCGACTGGCACGCACCGGCAGTAACACAAGCCTGCGCGCCTGTGAACCGTTACCGGACTATGATGCAGTCCTTCGCTCAGCTGGTCCGGGGCGAAAAGCAAAATCCGTATTCCCTCCAATATGAATTAGAACTATATAAAACCATTTTGAAAGCATGCGGTAAATGATTTGTATAACAGCAGCATCCTGTAAGTCACCGGTTTGACACCGGTTGACTTTGTTCCGGTGGAGAAATACCTTATAATCAAATTTGAGAAATTTGCTGCAGAAAATGCAGTAAACAAATAAGAACTAACAGAAAGGATCATTTGATATGAAAGCAGTATTGATTGGAAAAAACAAGGAGCTGGTTTGGTCTGATGTAGCAGATCCTGTGATCAGCGGCGACCAGGTTCTCGTAAAAGTGAGTGCAGCAGCCCTGAACCGGGCGGACATTCTGCAAAGAGAAGGCAACTACCCGCCTCCGGAAGGCTGGCCTGAGTGGATGGGCCTGGAGGTAGCCGGCGAAATCGTGGCAATGACCGAGCAGGCACAAAAGGAAAGCAACTGGAAAGTAGGCGACAAGGTCTGCGCACTGCTGGGCGGCGGCGGATATGCTGAATATGTGGCAGTGCCGCACGGTATGCTTATGCCGGTTCCCAAGGGTGTCAGTATGGAGGTCGCAGCAGCGCTTCCCGAAGTTTACGCAGCGGCTTATATGTTCCTGTTTGTGGACGGTAAGCTGCAGCCCGGTGAGACATTGCTGGTGCAGGCCGGTGCCAGCGGACTTGCCAGTGTGCTGATCCCTATGGCAAAGGCATACGGTGCCCGGGTCATCACCACAGTCGTCAATGAAAAATTTGCCGAGGCGATCCGCCACCTGGGTGCCGATGTGATCGTAGACACCTCCAAGGAAAAGCTGGAAGATGTGTTCCAGGCAGAGGCGGCAGCGGGCCATCCTGTGAACATTGCTGTCGATTGTCTGGGCGGTGATATGGCCGGCAAGTGCCTGCCCCACATGGCACGGTTCGGCAGATGGATCATGATCGCAACACTGGCAGGCGATCTGAGCAACATTGATCTGCGGATGATGTATATGAAGCGGCTCACCTTGCTGGGTACGACCCTACGCAGCCGCACCTCCGCAGAGAAAGCACAGATCCTTGCAGATATGGTCCGTGATATCTGGCCCTATATCGAAAACGGCAAGATCGTCCCCACTATCTACAAGGTGTTGCCCATTCAGCAGGCGGAGGAAGCACAGGCTATTATGATCCGCGGTGAAAATGTCGGTAAAGTTGTAATGACCGTTGATTAAATGATCACAATCAAAAGGAGCAGAACCGGTTGGTTCTGCTCCTTTTTTCATTTCTCCTTATAGGGCGCATCGGCGGGATAAATACCCTGCAATTTTTGCATACCCCGGCTGACGGCATCCCGGGAGTTTTTCCAGGGGGCGGATGCGTTGCGGTAGTCAAACTTCTCGATAAACCAGTCCAAATCTCCTTGCACCCGAGCCAAATTTTCCTGCATCAGCTTCAGCACAGTATGATAGAACCACTCTCTGTGGGCATTGGGCAGTTTTTCTTCCGCAAGGGTCATCATTTCCCCGAAATGGCGCACACAGAAGCCCTTGGACTGCTCCACCTTGGCGCGAAATTCCGACTCCTTCAGCAGATAGAAAAAAGTGTGATAATATCTGCGCATATTATAGTCCCGCTTTTGGCACAGATAGCAGCTGCCGGTTCTGTGCTGCGCCCAAGCAGCCAAAGGATTTTCCTTCTTCTCTTTTTTCTGGAAAAGACCTCTTTTTTCCGGCAAAGCAAATTCCTCCGCCTGCCGCTGCAGGTCTTTGATAAGACCCACATAATAGGTCTGCATAATTAAAGCGTTGCCCAGGGAATTGCCGTAGTCATACAGCATTTTCATATGGCTGCCGCAAAAACCTAACTTATCCGTGACCTCCCGGACATCCGGCTCCATATAGCTGGCACCGGGGCCGATCACATAGCGGATCCCCTTTTGCTCTGAGAGCCGTTCCAGATAGCAAAAGGGGCATTCGTCGTCTGCTGCAAAGGCTTCGTTGACCGGTATGGTATCAATTTGCTCTTTCATAACATACCTCCGTTGTTTTTCCTTATTATAACGAAGCCGGAACACAAATGCAAGAATGTCAAATTTCAGTTTGACGGCGAGCAGCAACATCTAAACTGTCATTGCGAGCCAGTTCGCAAACTGGTGTGGCAATCTATTGTAGAATCCCCAGAATCCAACGAGATCCTCACGCCAATGTGAGCACTGGCTCAGGATGACACGCTGCTTTAATCAGCGTGTCAAACCGGAATTTGCAAAAAAAGTTGGGGCGCTGCGACACTGCAGCGCCCCGGTCAAAGAGGAAAGAAAATGAAAAAAGCAAAGTATCTGTTATTCGTTCTCTAAAAATACTGCCGGATCAATGCTTTCGCCGTTACAGGTTACGGCAAAATGCAGATGGTCGCCCAGCGCGCTTTCCAGCAGGGCAGAATTGCCTACACAGCCGATTTGCTGCCCCAGCTTGACTGTGTCTCCCGGAGCTACGCTCACCTCTTCGGCAAGGCTGGAATACTTGGTGGTATAGCCGCCTTCATGGTTGATGACCACTGTCATACCCATAGTTTCATCGTTATACACCGAGTAGACCGTGCCGGCAGCTGCGGCAGTGACCTGTGCGCCCGCTTCGGCAGCAATGTCCACACCGTTGTGGGTGCGCCAATCCCGGGTGGTCTGGTTATAGCTCAAGCAATCCATTGCATACTCCGCCAGGGTCTGCCCGGTGAGGGGCGCGGCTGTCTCCAGCTTTTTCGCGTCGGTGGTCGGCTCTGTGGGTTTCGTCTGCCCCTGGGGCGCCGTAGCATCGTCGCCGCTTTTGGGGTTCGTAGCAACCGCCTCCACATCATTACCCGACACATCGCCTGCATTTACATCAATATAGGTTTCCTCATTTTGACGAAGGGTGGGATTTGTGTCATTTGCGTTGGAATAGTACAAATAGCCGGTGATCCCGATGGCAACAGCGCACAGGATCAGGGCTATGTAGTAGCCCTTACCGCTGATGCTGCTGCCTGTGTTTCTTTTGCTCATATTTAAGCACCTCCGAAGGGAAGTATTGCCAGCTTTTAGAAAAATAAACCAATTTTTCAAATATTTTTCCCAGCCACTTTTCAGATGCAAAATTTCATTGACAAACCATCTGATTTAAGGTATATCTATACTTGTCATATTCGACACATTTTTAGGAAAGAAACGGGGGAGGATAATGTCCAAAGAACTCATCAGACACCAGGATCTTGTTATGGAGTTCGACGGGGAACGGATACTTGACGGTATCAATCTCTATTTTAACGATCACGAATTTCTCACGCTGCTTGGCCCATCCGGCTGCGGCAAAACCACCACGCTGCGGATCATTGGCGGTTTTCTGACCCCCACCTCCGGCACGGTGCTTTTTGACGGCAAACGCATCAATGATGTGCCCCCCTATGAGCGGCAGATCAACACCGTTTTTCAGCGTTATGCCCTTTTTCCGCATCTGGATGTATATGACAACATCGCTTTCGGTCTGAAAGTTGCAAAGCTCAGCAAACAGGAGATCTATGACCGGGTCACGGAAATGCTGGGTATTGTAGGACTAAAAGGCTATGAGCACCGCAGGATCGAATCTCTTTCCGGCGGTCAGCAGCAGCGTGTTGCCATTGCCCGGGCGCTGGTCAACCGCCCCAAGGTGCTGCTTTTGGACGAGCCTTTGGCTGCGCTGGATCTGCGTCTGCGTAAGGATATGCAGAACGAACTGAAGCGCATCCAGCAGGCTATGGGCATCACATTTATTTATGTGACCCACGACCAGGAAGAGGCGCTGTCTATGTCCGACACCGTTGTGGTTATGGACAAGGGCCGTATTCAGCAGATCGGCAAGCCTGAGGATATTTATAATGAGCCGAAGAATGCCTTTGTGGCAGACTTCATCGGCGAAAGTAACATTTTAGACGGCATTATGCTCTCTGACTACAAGGTAAAGTTCTTCGGCCGCACCTTCAAGTGTCTGGACGCAGGCTTTGCCCCCAATGAGCCCGTGGATGTGGTCATCCGCCCAGAGGACATTGACTTTGTGCCTCCCGAGGAGGGGCATCTCACCGGTACGGTCACCAGCGTGACCTTCAAGGGCCTCAACTACGATATCATCGTGGACTTCAAAGGCTTCAAGTGGCTGATCCAGACTACGGACTACCAAAGCGAGGGCACCACTGTCGGCATCCGGCTGAACCCGGAGGATATTCACATTATGCACAAGAGTGAATACTCCGGAATGTTTGGTGACTACAGCTCTTACTCCGCTGAGTACGACGAGCTGATGGAGGATACCGGCGATGAGGAAGAATAATTCTTTACTGCTCAGCGGTCCTTATATCGCCTGGATGGTGGTATTCACCCTGATCCCGTTGGGCGTGGTGGGCTATTATGCTCTGACCGACCCCAACACCGGTGCGCTGACTCTGGGCAATTTAAGCCAGCTGACCGAATATCTGCCGGTGGTTTGGCAGTCTATCTGGTACAGCCTGGTATCGGCGATCATCTGCCTGCTTTTGGGATATCCGGTGGCATACTTCATTGCCCACCGCTCCCCTGTGGTGCAAAAGATCTTGTATATGCTGGTGATGCTTCCCATGTGTATGAGCTTTTTGCTCCGGACACTGGCATGGGTGGGCCTGCTGCAGGACACCGGCATCATCAATAACATCCTGGCCGCCCTGGGTCTGCCCCGGGTGCAGCTGATCCGTACCTCCGGCGCGGTGATACTGGGCATGGTGTACAACTACCTTCCCTATATGATCCTGCCGCTGTACGCCATCATCGTTAAGATCGACAACCGGCTTATCGAGGCGGCGGAAGATCTGGGCTGCAACGGTGTGCAGGTGTTTTTCCGGGTGGTGCTGCCTCTGAGTGTGCCCGGAATCCTGTCCGGCATTACCATGGTCTTTGTGCCCGCTGTGTCTACCTTTTATATTTCCCAAAAGCTGGGCGGTACAGACACAGTGCTCATCGGCGATGTGATCGAACGGCTGTTCAAGCAGGGTAACAACGCAAACTTGGGCGCGGCACTAAGCTTAGTGCTGATGCTGCTGGTGTTTGTGTGCACGGGGATCATGAACCGCTTCGGCTCAGATGAGGAAGGCGGTGTGGTGGTATGAAAAAAACCAACCGCATCTTCACGGTGCTGATCTTCATCTTCCTGTATATCCCTATGGCGGTGCTCATCGTAGCATCCTTCAATACCGGCAAGGATATTACGGATTTTGAAGGCTTTACATTGCAGCAGTATGTCCGGCTTTTTCAGGATGATGACCTGCTGAAGCTTTTGGGTAATTCCATCCTCATCAGCATTCTTGCCAGCGGTATTGCTACCGCCTTCGGCACCTTTGCCGCCGTGGGCATCCACGGTCTCAAGCCGCGGCTGCGCAAAACAGTTATGAGCCTGACCAACATCCCTATGACCAACCCGGATATCGTTACCGGTGTCAGCCTGTCGCTGCTGTTTGTGTTCGTAGGCTCCAAGCTGCTCCAGCAAAAGGAAAGCCTTACCTTCTGGACGCTGCTCATGGCCCATGTGACCTTTAATCTGCCTTATGTGATCTTAAATGTAATGCCCAAGCTGCAGCAGATGAATCCTGCGTTGCAGGATGCCGCTATGGACTTAGGCTGTACGCCCATGCAGGCTTTTTTCAAGGTCACACTGCACGAAATTATGCCCGGTATGGTGGCAGGTGCCATTATGGCATTTACCATGAGTCTGGACGATTTCGTCATCAGCTATTTTGTCACCGGCTCTGATTTTATGACGCTTCCGGTGAAGATCTACTCGGAGACCAAAAAGCCGATCCAGCCGAAAATATACGCGATGTTCACATTGCTGTTTTTGCTGATCCTGGTGCTGATGGTCGCTATGAACCTGATGCAGCTGCGCAGCGAGCAAAGCAAGCACAAGCGCCGCACCCGTGCCGACAGCAAGGGTATGCGTATCTTCAAGCGTGTTGCAGCTGTGGCCGCAGCGGTTATTCTGGTCTTCGGTATGGGGGCACTGATTTTCCACAGTCAAAATCAGAAGATCGTTCTCAATGTGTACAACTGGGGACAAAACATTGCCGACGGCTCGGATGACACCTTGGATATCATCGCTGCCTTTGAGGAGGAAAACCCGGACATTGATGTTAACTACATCACCTATTCCTCCAACGAGGAGCTTTACACCAAGCTATCTACCGGCGGTATTACGGTGGATGTGATCATTCCCTCTGACTATATGATTGCAAGGCTCAAGTCCGAGGGTATGCTGGAGGAGCTGGATTTTGAAAACATCCCCAACTACGAAAAGGTGGATGAAAGCTTTAAGAATCAGTCCTTTGATCCGGAAAACAAATACTCTGTTCCCTATACTTGGGGCACGGTAGGCATTTTGTATAACACTGTCTTCGTGGACGAAGCCGATGTGACCGGCTGGGAGCTGCTTTGGAACGAAAAGTATGCCGATAAGATCCTGATGTTCGACAACTCCCGGGATGCCTTCGGCATTGCCCAGTATCTGCTTGGCTACGATGTGAACACCACCGAGGAATCTGAGCTTCTCCATTGCGCAGAGCTTCTCACGGAGCAAAAGCCGCTGCTGCAGCAGTATGTGATGGATCAGGTGTATGACCTGATGGAAAATGAAGTTGCCTGGATCGCACCGTATTATGCCGGCGACTGTATGGCAATGATGGCAAATAACGAAAATCTTGCCTTCTATCTGCCGGAAAACCAAGGCTTCAATCTGTTCATTGACTCTATGTGCATCCCCACCTGTTGTCAGGAAAAGGATGCGGCGGAGCGCTTCATCAACTTTATGTGCCGTCCGGAGATCTCCGGTGCCAATATGGATTATATCTATTACGGCTCTCCGATCTCTGCGGCCCGGGAATTTATGGACCCGGAGCTGGCAGAAAGCTCTGTTGTCTATCCCGACGAAGAGATCCTTTCCCGGGGCACCAGCTTTGCCTTCCTGCCGGAGGATGTATCCCGCTATGTGGAAGGTCTGTTTATGCAGATCAGAAACAGTTAACCATTTGCGCGCTGTCGCCTTTTTCCGGTGACAGCGCGCTTTTTTAGGAGATCATTGGTTGACTTTTACCAAAAAGTATTGTATCATTTCACTGTTTTATCCGTTGCAAAGCAAAAACTAACTATGAGGAGATATTCTTATGAAAAAACTGTTCGCCCTTTTACTCGCTGGTTTGATGCTGCTGTCCCTTGCGGCCTGCGGTGCACCCCAATCTGACGATCCCGGCACAACCGCCAATGATGCGCAGTCCGCTACCGGCAACGCTGCCGGCAATGATACCACAGCTGCTATCGAAACCACCGCTGCTGAATTGTCCTTCCAGGAGCTGACTGTTGTTGACAATGAGTATTGCACCATCAAGATCACCGGCATCGAACCCGACAATCTGTTCGGCTATACACTGAATGCTTACTTAGAAAACAAGAGTGCAGACAAGAATTATATGTTCTCCATCCAAGCTGCTTCCGTGAATGGTGTGCAGACTGAAACTCTCTTTGCTTCTGAGGTTGCCGCAGGCAAAAAGGCAAACGAAAACATCACTTTTATGAGCCCCGATTTAGAGGAAAACGGCATCGTTGACTACACCGATATTGAGCTTGCCTTCCGGGTTTACGATTCTGATGACTGGATGGCTGAGCCTGTTGCCGAGCCTGTCGTCCATGTTTATCCCTACGGTGAAGAGAATGCTGTCGCATATACCCGTGAAGCACAGGAATCCGATATCGTTTTGGTCGACAATGAATTTGCAACCGTCATCGTTACCGGTTTTAAAATGGATGATATCTGGGGTTATTCTGCCGATCTGTATTTGGTAAACAAGGCAGACTCTACCGTAATGTTTAGCGTTGACGACGCTTCTGTCAACGGCTTTATGCTCAATCCCCTCTTTGCCGCATCTGTAAATGCCGGTAAGTGCGCATTCAGTTCTGTGACCTGGATGCAGAATTCTCTGGATGAAAACAACATCACTGATGTGGAAACCATTGAGTTCCTTCTTCGGGCATATCAGACAGACGATATTCTTGCAGGAGATCTTGTGAACCAGACCGTCACGCTGAATCCGTAAGTACATTTGCTAAATAAAACGCGCTGTCGCCTTTTCCGGTGACAGCGTGTTTTTTATAGGCAGACAAATTCCGGTTTAGCGGCGAGTCGCCGCGGACAATGCGCACGCTCTGCGGTGATTGTTGCTACGCATCCTGATTACGCCCGGTATCTTCCTTGCGGATGTCAAATTCCGGTTTAACGCGCTGTCGCGCAAATTGAGAATTGAGAATCAAGGTATTTCCTCCGGAAATGATTTAAATAGTTGCCGTAGGCAACACAATAATTCTACATTCTCCATTCTACATTCTACATTATTTCAGTTTGTCGAGCAGATACATCTGCTCGACAAACTGAAATTTGACTTCCCCATATATTGTTTTTGCGTTTTTGGAAATCCTCCTGTCTGCAAATTCCACAAATTTCCGACCCCCTTTCATTTTTTTATGTGGATTGTATGAAAAAAAAGATTTTTTTGGTGATTTATCATTGATTTTACTGCTTTTTTAGTCTACAATAAGCTGGACTGACAATTCCTGGTGTGTATGAGGTGATGGCTGTGCTGAATATCGTTTTGGTAGAGCCGGAAATTCCGCAAAATTGCGGTAACATTGCCCGTACCTGCGCCGCTACCGGTGCAAGGCTGCATCTTGTGCATCCGCTGGGTTTTGATGTATCTGAAAAGGCCGTCAAGCGTGCCGGACTGGATTATTGGCATCTGGTAGAAGTTTTCGAATATGCCAATTTGGATGACTTCTTCGCAAGAAATGATGTGAAGCAAATGTGGTGCCTTTCCACAAAAGCACCCAGAAGCTACACCCAGGCAATTTTCGAAGACGATTGCTTTCTGTTCTTCGGCAAAGAGACTAAGGGCCTGCCCGAGGATTTTCTGGAGGCACACCGCGACAGCTGCATTCGCCTGCCAATGCGCGATTGTGCCCGCAGTCTGAATTTAAGCAATTCCGTTGCCATCACGGTGTATGAAGCCCTGCGGCAGCTGGATTTCCCGGGTCTTTTGGACCACGGAAAAATGTATGAGTAAATTAAAAATTGATATATGGAGGAATCTGCGATGAACTACAACAAGAAGTCCATTGAAGACATTGATGTAGCCGGTAAGGGTGTGCTGTGCCGCTGCGATTTCAATGTCCCCACCAAGGAAGGCAAGATCACTTCCGACAAGCGTATCGTTGCCGCTATGCCTACCATTGAATATCTGGTAAACAAGGGCGCCAAGGTCATTCTCTGCTCTCACATGGGCAAGCCCAAGGGCGAGTGGAAGCCGGAGCTGTCCCTGAAGATCGTGGCTGAGCGTCTGAGCCAGCTGCTGGGCAAGGAAGTTATTATGGCATCCGATGTTGCCGGTGAGGATTCCAAGGCAAAGGCCGCCGCTTTGAACAACGGCGATGTAATGCTGCTGGAAAATACCCGCTACATCAAGGGCGAGACCAAGAACGATCCCGAGCTGAGCAAGGCTCTGGCCGATCTGGCTGACATCTTTGTCAACGATGCTTTCGGCACCGCTCACCGCGCACACTCCTCCACCGCTGGTGTTGCTGATTACCTGCCTGCGGTTTCCGGCTACCTGGTGCAGAAGGAAGTGTCCATTATGGGCAAGGCTCTGGCTAACCCCGAGCGTCCCTTCGTTGCGATCCTGGGCGGCGCAAAGGTCTCCGACAAGCTCAATGTTATCAACAATCTGCTGGAGAAGGTGGACACCCTGATCATCGGCGGCGGTATGGCATATACCTTCCTGGCTGCCCAGGGCCACACCGTGGGCAAGTCTCTGGTAGACAACGAGAAGCTGGACTACTGCAAGGAAATGATGGCTAAGGCTGCGGCTAAGGGCGTTAAGCTGCTGCTGCCTGTGGACACCGCTGTTGCAGACGCTTTCCCCTCCCCCATCGATGCCGAGATCGCTGTTGACTATGTAGATTGCACTGCCATCCCCGCAGACAAGATGGGTCTGGACATCGGTCCCAAGGCTTGCGAAGAGTTTGCCAACGCTGCAAAGGCTGCCAAGACCGTGGTTTGGAATGGCCCCATGGGCGTGTTCGAGAACCCCACCCTGGCTAAGGGCACCATCGCTGTGGCACAGGCTCTGGCTGACAGTGACGCTGTGACCATCGTTGGCGGCGGCGACAGCGCTGCAGCTTGCGAGCAACTGGGCTTCGCATCCCAGATCACGCATATCTCCACCGGCGGCGGCGCTTCCCTGGAGTTCCTGGAAGGCTTAGAACTGCCCGGCATTGCTTGTCTGGAAGACAAATAATTATTCCTTCGCTTCTTTTATGGGGCGGCGGTCTGCCGCCCCATGTCCCTGTTTCCATTCGCAGGCCGCGTCCTGCACACATAAATTTGTAAAACCACATCGCCAAGCGATGCGTACATAGATTAAGGAGATTGAACTATGAATAGAAAGTACCGTAAGACCGTCATTGCCGGCAACTGGAAGATGAACAAGACCCCCAGCGAGACCAAGGAGTTTATGACCCAGCTCAAGAACATCCTGCCCAAGGGCCGCTGGTGTGATATCGCTCTGTGCGTGCCTGCTGTTTGCATCAGCGCCGCCGTCCGCGCCACCCGTGAGACCCGTGTGGGTATCGGTGCCGAGAATGTTAATGCCAATGCCAGCGGTGCATACACCGGCGAGATCGCTGCCAATATGCTCACCGATGCCGGCTGCAAATATGTAATTATCGGTCACTCCGAGCGCCGCGCTATGGGCGAGACAGATGCAGATGTCAACGCAAAGGTCCTGGCTGCTCTGGAAGCAGGCCTGATCCCCATTATGTGCTGCGGCGAGAGCCTGGAGCAGCGGGAAGCTGACATCACCTCCGAGTGGATCGCAATGCAGATCAAGCTGGGTCTGAAGGGCGTGCCCGAGGACAAGATCCGCAAGGTCATCATCGCTTACGAGCCCATCTGGGCCATCGGTACCGGCCGTACCGCTACCCCCGAGCAGGCACAGGAAGTCTGTGAGAACATCCGCAGCGTTGTGCGCAAGCTGTACTCCTCCAAGAATGCCCGCGCCATTTCCATTTTGTATGGCGGCAGCATGAACGAGAAGAACGCTTACGAGCTGTTGGCGCAGCCTGACATCGACGGCGGTCTCATCGGCGGTGCATCCTTGGTCCCCGAAAAGTTCGTGCAGATCATCGAAGCTGCCAACCAGCCCACTGTGTAAATCCTAAATGGGAGCAGCTTTTGCTGTTCCCATTTTTACTTTATGGAAAAGGAGGGAAATCCCGTTGGAAACCCACATTCTTTCTGCAAATAATCTTCAAGCACCCACTATGGCAGCAGAAATCATCCGTTCCGGTGGCTTGGTAGCCATTCCCACAGAGACGGTTTACGGCTTAGGCGCCAACGGTCTTGATGAAAACGCCGTAGCAAAGATCTTTGCCGCAAAGGGTCGTCCTCAGGATAACCCTCTGATCCTGCATATTTCCAAACCGGAGGAAATGGAGCAGTTCTGTCACAGCATCCCCGCTGCTGCCTACGCCTTAGCAGATGCTTTTTGGCCCGGTCCTTTGACTATGGTGCTGCCTGCCCGGGATATCGTGCCCAAGAGCACTACCGCAGGTCTTCCTACTGTGGCAGTCCGCTGCCCGGACTGTGATGTGACCCGAAGGATCATCGCCCTTGCCGGTGTTCCTGTGGCGGCTCCCTCTGCCAATTTATCCGGCAAGCCCTCCACCACTACCGCTCAGCATGTGTTGCATGATCACAACGGCAAGATCCCACTTATCATTGACGGCGGTGCCTGTCGGGTGGGTGTGGAATCCACCATTGTAGACCTTACAGAGGCGCGTCCCCGGCTTCTGCGCCCCGGCGGGATCACGCCGGAGCAGCTGATTGCCGTTTTGGGGGATTTAGTCGTGGACAAGGCAGTTACTGCCCAGATCGATCGCGATGCTGTGGTAAAGGCACCGGGTATGAAATACCGGCACTATGCCCCGGACTGTCAGGTGATCATCGTTGCCGGAAACCGCCAATCTGCCGCAAAATATATCCGCGCCCACTTTACTCCCGGCGACCGGGTGCTGTGTTTTGAGGAGGAGCTTGCGCTGTATAAAGATCATTCGCCTCTCTCTTACGGAAAGGAAGCAGATGTTTCCACGCTTTCAGCCGGTCTGTTTGCCGCCTTGCGGGAGCTGGATGGCAGCACAACAGGTACGGTATTCGCCCGCTGTCCCGAGGGCGGCGGTGTTGCATATGCGGTGCAAAACCGGCTGAAAAAGGCGGCGGCTTTCCAAATCGTCAATGCGGAGGATGCGTTATGATCATTGGAATTACCGGCGGCACCGGCTGCGGCAAGACTACCTTGCTGCATTTAATTGCGGAATTCGGCGGCAGGGTCATCGACTGCGACGCTGTTTATCATCAGCTGCTTGCTTCTGACAAAGAGCTGTTATCTGCCATAGAAAAGCGTTTTCCCGGCACTGTGGAAAACGGGATCTTAAACAGAAAGGCCTTGGGCACTCTGGTTTTTTCTGACCCTGCAGCCTTGCAGGAGCTCAACACCATCACCCACAAAGCCGTATCGGCAGAAGTGCACAGGCTGCTTACCCCTCCGCCGGAGCTTGCTGCCATCGATGCCTTTGCCTTATTCGAAAGCGGTTTGTCAGAATTATGTCAACTTACCGTTGCAGTAACCGCGCCCCGGGAAGAGCGCATCCGGCGGCTTATGCGCAGAGATCACATCTGTGAAGAATATGCCGCCGCCCGGATCGATGCCCAACTGCCCCAGGAAGAATTTGTCCGTCTTTGCGACCGGCATTTGATCAATGACGGCACACAGGACCAATTCCGGGAGAAATGCCTTGCCTTTTTACGCAGCTTGGGTATAATGAAAGAAGAATAAACACAGGAGGAAATAACAATGACCAACGAAGAACTTAAGGAATCTCTGCTGGCTGCACCCAAGAACGGCTACTGCGTTCTGACGGATGCGCAGCGTCAGGAAATGGAAAGCTACTGCAAGCGCTATGCTGCATTTATGGATGCTTGCAAGACTGAGCGTGAGGCAACTGCCTGGGCAGTGGAAGTGGCTGAAAAACACGGCTTTAAGGCTTTGGTACCCGGTCAGACACTGCAGCCCGGCGACAAGGTTTATAAGAACAACCGCAACAAGAGCATTATGCTGGCAGTCATCGGCAGCGCATCCTTAAACGATGGCGCCAACATTTGTGCCGCCCATGTGGATTCTCCCCGTATGGACTTAAAGCCCAATCCCCTTTACGAAGATTCTGAGATCGCCTATTTCAAGACCCATTACTATGGCGGCATCAAGAAGTATCAGTGGACCACTGTGCCGCTGGCGATCCACGGCGTTGTTTGCCGCAAGGACGGCAGCACTGTCACTGTTACCATCGGTGAAGATGACAATGACCCCATCTTTATGGTGTCGGATCTGCTGATCCACCTGTCCGCCGACCAGATGAAAAAGACCCTGGCAGAGGGCATCGTTGGCGAGCAGCTGAATGTGATTTTGGGCACAGAGCCTCTCAGCGGTGAGGGTTCTGACCTGGTGAAGCTGCATATTATGAAGCTGCTGAATGAAAAGTACGGCATCACAGAGTATGATTTCCGCTGCGCAGAGCTCACCGTTGTTCCTGCCGGCAAGTGCCGTGAGGTAGGTCTGGACCGCAGCCTGCTGGCTGCCTACGGTCATGATGACCGGGTATGTGCATACGCGGAGATCGAGCCTCTGCTGGATATGGGCATTCCCAAGCACACCGCTGTATGTATCTTAGCTGACAAGGAAGAGATCGGCTCCGTGGGTATTTCCGGTATGCAGAGCCGCGCATTCGATACCTTTATGAACGATCTGTGCAACGCTACCGGCGCTGACCTTTACCGGTGCCTGGAAAACAGCTTCTGCCTGTCCGCTGATGTTTCCAACGCCTATGATCCCAACTTCGCGGAGACCTGCGACAAGCGCAACAATAGCTTCCTGAACTACGGTGTTGCTATCTGCAAGTATACCGGCTCCCGTGGCAAGGGCGGCGCAAGCGACGCTGCCGCGGAGGCAATGCAGCATGTGCGTAAGGCGCTGGATGACAATGGCGTTCTATGGCAGACTGCAACGCTGGGCAAGGTCGATCAGGGCGGCGGTGGCACAGTGGCTGCCTATATGGCTAACCGGAACATCGTTACCGTGGACGCAGGTGTTCCTGTGCTGAATATGCACGCGCCTATGGAGCTGGTCAGCAAGCTGGACTGCTATATGACCATGCTTGCCTGCAAGGCAATTTATCTGGCATAATGCAAAAACCGGCATCCTGCGGGATGCCGGTCTTTTATTGCACCGACAAACTGAAATAATGTAGAATGGAGAATGTAGAATTATTGTGTTGCCTACGGCAACTATTTAAATCATTTCCGGAGGAAATACCTTGATTCTCAATTCTCCATTCTCAATTCTCAATTTGCGCGACAGCGCGT
>JAZNQK010000009.1:0-26367 GCA_045590135.1 Faecousia sp. | reverse complement strand
TCTGAGGGGGCTGTCAGCGAAGCTGACTGGGGGAGTGTCGTTGCAGTTGTAGGACACTCCCTCCGTCACGGCTTACGCCGTGCCACCTCCCTCAAGGAGGGAGGTAGGTTGCAGTGCAAATTTTATCAGACCGTCAAACTGGAATTTGTCAGCGTGTGTCCAGCACTTTTCCGTCGGTGGAAATGGTGGTGACATGCCAGGGGATCAGCTTGCCGCTTTCGCGCAGCGCTTTTTTTACGGCAAATTCAATACCGCCGCAGCAGGGAACCTCCATACGCACCACCGAAATGGATCGAATATCGTTGTTTTTGAGGATCTCAGCAAGCTTTATGGAATAATCCACACTGTCCAGCTTGGGGCAGCCCACCAAAACCACATGATCCCGGATGAAATCCTGATGGAAATTTCCATAGGCATAGGCGGTGCAATCTGCCGCGATCAGTAGTTTTGCACCATTGAACCAGGGAGCGTTGATGGGGGCAAGCTTCAGCTGCACCGGCCACTGCCGCAGCTGAGAAACCGCCGGGACAGCCGGCGCAGCAGGCTCTGAAACGGTCAGCTTCCGGGACTGCGTGCCGGGGCAGCTATGTAGCTTCGCCGCCTGGACGGCAGCCTCATCATAAGCTGCCGCCTCCCGCTCCACAAAGGTGATCGCACCGGTGGGACACGCAGGCAAACAGTCACCCAAGCCATCGCAGTAGTCATCCCGCAAAAGCTTTGCCTTTCCATCTACCATACCAATAGCGCCTTCGTGGCAGGCGCTCGCGCAAGCGCCGCAGCCATTACATTTATCTTCGTCGATCTGAATGATCCGTCTAAGCATATCAAGCACCCCGCTTTTTCTGTGCTTCCAGAATTTTCATCATTTGCTGATACATTTCCTCCCCTACGCACTGTCTTGCGTGAGCGCACCACTGGACACAGCTCAAGGTATCGTTATACGCCACAAAGCCGCAGTGCTCGCAGGGCATTTGCGTGTCGATGGAGAACATTTCGATCTCGTGTCCACACTGGGGACAGACCTTTTCTATAATCGTAGGCGTTTTCGGCTTCGCCTGACATCCGTGCATGATCATAAGCAATACCTCCTTAGGTTTCTTATGGTGCCATTATAGCACAGGATAATAGCATCATCCGTGATTTTATCACATACGCGCCTGTTAAATTTTGGTCGGCGAACAATCTGTAACCGAACAAACAGGACCTTTCTCTTTGCAAAAGACTTCGGTCACAATAAACTGAAATTTGACAGCAAAAACTGCGGTGCACAGCAAAAATGTGCACCGCAGTTTGATATTCTTTATTGTATAATACCGGCGAAGGGCTCCAAAGCCTGTGCCAGCTCTCGAATCAGGGGCACTGCGTGCGCCCGGGTGGTTGCGGTATTTACCGTAACACTGCCATCGGCATTCACCGTATAGCATCGAGCAGCATTGGCAAAGCTTTGCTCCAGCACAATGATCGCAGAGCCTGCATATGTGCCGTATTTGCCGCTGAGGACATCATTCGCCTGGGTTATCAGGTTCTGAAGCAGGCTGACTGCGTTACTGTCTTTTGCCTGAACAATGGTGCCGATATTCTGATTAGAATTGACAGTATAGCTATAGATTTCTGCAACGGAGTAGGTTTTCCGGGCGGAGGTGCGCCAGGTGCCGGTATCAAAAGAACCGGTGGACTGACCGCCTTCATAGCCAACAATGGTGGCAGTACCCTCATATTTGTCACCCACCATATACCAGGGGCCACAGGAGCCATCCTCATTTTGATCACAGGTAAAGACGGCGGCATATACCAGGGGCGAACCATTTTGCAATGTGTCCGTGGTCATATAAAGGGTCATTTCACAGCCGGAGGCAGAGGTGCTGCGTCCGTTGTATGTGGCGGTATAATTATCGCCGGTCTTGCTGTTGCCGTCTAAGTTTTCCCGCTTGATCAGCACAGTAACATTCGTTACCGCACCCTCAATGGTCAGAGAAAGCTTGTCGCCGAAAAGTTGCTGAATCGTTTCCGTATCATCATTATGGGCATCGACCACATTGCCAATGTAGTTTGCTTTCCAGTCGTTGGCACCGTCATACTTGTCGTCGATGCGGCTGGTTAGCGTTTCGTAGCCTCCGCCGGAAGAAGTGTCATTGAGAATCTCTCCGAATCGGATCAGAGCGGCATCCAAAGCAACCGCGCCCACAGAATCCACATTTACGCCAAATTTGAAGTTTACCAGCGTTTTCAGGTCCGTGTTGGCAAGATTTCGGCTGTTGATGGAATAAGTGGCATAGCAAATTACCTGCTCGCCCGGCGCAATTGCATCTCCGGCAAATGTGCCGCCGCTTGCGTCGGTAACAGTTATTGTCAGCCCATTTCCTATATAGGCGTTGCCGTTATAGCCGGCCAGCGAGGCAACATAATCAATACCGGAAAAAGCATATTCATAAGCAGTATTATTCAGGACCGTCAGTTTATAGGTAACGCTGCCATAGGTAGTGTTCCACCATCCGGAGGAAATTGCTTGCAAATTTACTGCAGATTCAAATGTGGATGTGTGAGAAAGGTGACTGCCTGTACTGCTGTTGGCATTGGACATTCCGGAAACCTGAGAGGCTATAAAGTAAATGCCCTCCGGGGGAGACGCATTTACTACACCGGTAATGCTCAGATTATCGGAAACGGCGGCATAGCCGATCCCGGTAAACAAAAACATTAAGGAGAGCGCGATACAAAGCAATGCTTTTGCAGATGCTTTCATGCTCGTGCCCTCCTTTTGTTTTATGGATATTAAACGGCAGATGTTTCTTGTGTCTTGCCGTAGATCTGATCGTAGTTATCCACCTTGATCTCAAAGATATATAAAAGCTTTGTGTTGGTGGGAATGAAGAACTGGGTGCAGGTCTGATCTTCGTTTTCGCTCATCAATATGGGTGCCTGGAGCGTATCCCGGATGCCCAGCATCTCCGGGAAGGTCTTGATCCGTACCAGCTGATAGCCGGCACTGTCAAAGCCGTTTTCCACCTGCTGGATGAAGGAACGGTAAGAATTGACCAGCCGCTTGACCTTGATGGTGTAGTTGATGTCATCATTTCTGGTCAGATAGATAAAGCCGATGAGTCCGCCGGCAGTAAGAATGCTGAGCACAGCAGAAACAATGCACACTGCCTTGGCAACGCCCTGCATACCGCCACCGGAGCAGGCGAGGATCTTGCTCTGTCCGTCCGGAGCGCTGGCAGAAGTCTGCGCTGTTACCGTGCTTTGATTCAGCGGCAGCTCCAGAGCCACGCAGTAGGTGTTTTTGTTGCTGTTTTCAAAGTCGGCACAGTGGCTGGTGACATCTACAGTCAGCATCACGGAAAGCGTGCTGTTTACATCCTTCAAGCCGTACACCTGAATGAACTCCTTGGCAACGGCGTCATATTTCTGATAATCCACCGCAATCTGCTCTGCAATGACAAATCCGCTGCCCTGACTGCCGGAAACCGTTTGCTGAGGCTTCAGGGGATACACAGGATCAAAGATCACCTCGCCGGAGGGCTTATCCTCAATGATCACCCGGGCATCAATGCGATACTGATAATCAAAAGCAACGCTCTGTGCATCCATATCCATCCGGTACCGGAAATCCGCATTCAGCTGATCGATCAGCGCAGCAATGTACGCCCGGTTGCCGCTCTGCACCGGATCCTCATAAAAATCATTTTCCCGGAGCGCAACGGTATAATCGATCTTACCGCTTTCTGAATAGTGAATGTAGTAGGTTTGATTCAGCTGGTTATACAGGTGAAATGTACCCACAAAGATCAGAACGAACACCACAAGCAACGCTGTCAGCGCCGTGATCCGCTTTTTTCTGTTGCGTTTATACTGGGATCGCTGCAGCTTCTCAAATTCAGACATACTGCTCCTCCTTTCGATATGGATTATGAAAACAGGCTGCGCAGCCATAATGTGGGAAAGCCGATATAAGGTGCTTTCAGCTTTACAAGACCCACCACACGGCTGTCTGTAACAAAGCCGGTATCGTTCGCCTCGTTACAGTCGCCCTTTGTAAAATAACGATTAGAACCGTTGATGTAATGTATATCCACGACTCTGTGGACCACCATAGAGTCGCTGTTTTCGTAAACAATAATCTGACCGGGCTGAATAACCTGGTCCTCGTAACGCTCAAAAATGGCAACATCGCCTTTATTAAGCTCACCGGTCATGCTCTCCGTTGCAATGACAAGCGCACCAAAACGGAATTGATTGGAAACAAGCATAATGACCGCCGCCATAATAGCCACAGCCAAAACGCCCAAAGCCGTTCCCAGCTTACTTTTTCTCACCAGCGCATAGTGGCGCTTCTTTTCATACAAAGCATCCACAAACGCCCATATCACCACCGGGAGGATCAGGTCAATGAATGCCAGTAACGAATCCGAGATTGCGGACTTATAGGGAATACTGTAAAAAAAGACGGTAGTTAGCAGCCGGTATACCATATTGGGGAGCGCACCGTACCGCTTGGAAAGGTAATGGTATAAAAGGTTTGCCACAGTGGCAGGAAACAGGGAAAGTCCCACCAGATCCATAAACTGATGGAATGTATGTACATTATGGATAGAAGAGCGGATCAGCACCTGGCCGATCACGCAAGCCAGATAGCACGCTACATCGGCAACCGGGCGTTTCTGCGCTAAAATAACACTGCGCAGCCACTCCGAAGCCACAATAATGATGCTGATGGGCAGCACAAACCGGGAAAAATCGGCAAAGCTCAGATGAAAGCCGGAACGGTAAAATCCAAAGAAAATACCGCTGACATAATAACCCATGGTGTACAGCGCGCCGAAAACACCCATAATCAGCAAAACCTGCCGACTGTGTATGGATGCGATGCTCCGTTTCTTCAAAAGAAGCTGTGCTGCTGTGGCCGACGCAGCCAGCAAAACGGCAGCAGCCCACCTGCCGCTAACAGCTTCCGGCAGAAGCAGTACCGTCAGGAGGGCGGCAAGTGCCGAGAGGGAAAGTATGTATAACACTTTTCTGTCGGTGTACATTGCCACCCTCCTTCCGGTTAAATTATCCTATGTATTATATTAGCCTGCAGTTGCGTTCAGCTCGATCACAAAGGATGCGCTGCTGGCCTCAGTCAGCTGATTGATCAGTGCAACCTTAACAGTTACATCTGTGGTGCCGCCTGCCGCGATGGTAGCACTCTTAACAGACTCAGAACCGAAGTAATAATCGAAGTGGAAATCCGTGCTGTTGGTATTGGTGATAGCACCCTTCAGGGTAACAGCAGCCTCATGCTCAGACTCGTTCTTAATACGGTAAGTAATGGTTGCGGAATCGCCGGTCTTCTTAATGCCGGTTACAGTAAACTGTGCCTTATCGTTGTTGTTGGTGTTGATGTTGGCGGTGTAGAGCTTACCTGCATTGGCATCCACGGACGGAACCAGACTGTCATCCACAACAACACCTGCGAAGTAGATATCTTCGTTGAATTCAGCCTCGGCGTCGCTTGCGGACACAGCAACGGAGCCCTGGATGTCCAGAACATTGGTAACGGCAGCGTAACCAACGCCCAGCAGCAGTGCGGCAACCAACAGGAATGCCACGATTACGGTTTTGCGGTTTTTCATTTTTGCATTCTCCTTTACAAAAAAGATTTACAAGTTTATACATCAAAAAAGCACACGCTTTTTTTGACACAAAATAAAATACAGCCTGCTCCTGTAGGGAGCTGGCTGCGTAAGGGGGTTGTCGGTGTCATATTCGGCACGGGGCAACTCTCGTCAGCATCTTCCAAAAAAGGAAATCAATACTGCTCCGATACCCCCATTATATATATGCGAAATAAAAAGTCAAGGCTCACAACAGCATGTTCTTGCTTTTTCCGCACTTTTCCCCGAAAAAAGTCAAGAAAAACCAAGCTGCGCATTGAAGTGCCGTTCCCGACCGGTCAAATTTCAGTTTATCGAGCAGATATATTTAAACTGTCATTCCGAGCCAGTGCGCACACTGGCGTGGGAATCTCCTGAAAAATGCGCATAATCCGGGAGATTGCCACACCAGTGACTCGGTCACTGGTTCGCAATGACAGTGAGGGTTGTGCTGCGCGTTAAACCGGAATTTGGTTGCTATTATTTCTATTCCTGCTGTGCCAGGTATTCTTCCGCTGCGTGGGCGGCGGCAGCGCCGTCGGCTACCGCAGTTACGATCTGCCGCAAAACCTTTGTGCGGACATCTCCCACCGCAAAAACTCCCGGCAGGCTGGTTTTTGTGGACTCGTTAGCGGCGATATAGCCGTTTTCGTCCATGGCAAGCTGACCTGCAACAAGAGAAGATGCCGGCTTTCTGCCGATACTAACAAACAGCGCATCGCACAAAAGCTGCGTTTCTTCGCCGGCGTTTACATTCTTAACCGTCACACCGGTAAGTCTCCCATCGGACAGAAGCTCCGTGACGGTGCTGTTCCACAGAAATTCCACATTTTCTGCCTGCTGCAGCGGCTGATGATAGACCTTCGTTGCCCGCAGGGTATCCCGGCGGTGGATCACATACACCTTTTTGGCGATGCGACTCAGTGATAAAGCATCTGCCGCAGCAGAATTGCCGCCGCCGACTACCGCAACGGTCTTTCCCTTATAGCGCATACCGTCGCAGGCAGCGCAATAGTGGACACCTCTGCCGGTCAGCATATCCTCTCCGGGAACGCCCAAAAGCTTAGGACCTGCGCCGGTGGAGAGTACAACGGTCTTTGCGTAGAATGTACCCTCGCTGGTAACGATCTGCTTTTCCTTTTCGGAAAGCTCCACCTTCAGCACCTCTGCCAACACGGTTTCCGCGCCAAAGCGCTCTGCCTGCTGCTGCATTTTTTCCGCCAGTTCAAAGCCATCGATGCCTTCCGGGAAGCCGGGGTAATTATCCACCTGCTCCGTTTCGGCCATCTGACCGCCGGCAGAGAGCTTTTCCAGCACCGCCACCTGCAGACCGGCTCTGGCTGCGTACAAAGCTGCGGTATAGCCGCCGGGACCGCCGCCGATGACGATCATATCGTAGCGGGCGTTCATTACTGCTCACCTCTTAAAAATTCTTCAATGCGAGCCTTGGACTCCGGCGCAACGATAGAGCGCAGCGCCTTGCCGCCCTGGTACAGCACCAGTGTGGGGATCACTTCGATGCGCTCCTGATTGGCAAGCAAAGGCTCTTCATCGATGTTCACCTTGGCGATCACCACATCCCCGGTATACTCCTGGGCGATCTTTTCGTATGCCGGTCCGATCCGGCGGCAGTAGCCGCACCAGGGTGCCCAGTAATCCACCAGCACCGTCTTGCCTGCTGCTGCGTACTCGTCAAATTGCTTTTTTGTCATATTCATAGCTGCCATAAAAAGTCAGCTCCTTTCTTTTTTTCTTTAGTATATCCGCCGGCGCGAAAATTTTCTGTGACATTCTCACAAAAGTATTGTATAATGAAAAAAAGAAAGGCGGTGGCAATATGTCGTTTTCAGAATACCTGCCCTTTTGGGACAAGCTGACCCCTGTGCAGCAGCAGCGGATCCGTGATGTGGTGGAGTTTCGCACAGTCGCCAAGGGAACTCACATCCACGACAGCAGCGCGGAGTGTCTTGGTCTTGTAATGCTGAAGGAAGGACAGCTGCGTACCTATATTCTGTCAGAGGACGGCAGAGAGATCACCATCAGCCGGCTTTTTGAATACGATGTCAGTCTGCTCAGCGCCTCCTGTGTGATGCCGGATATGCAGCTGAATGTGATGATCGAAGCGGAAAAGGACAGCCAGTTTTGGAGCATCCCTGCCTGCCTGTTCAAAAATCTGATGGATGAATCGTTGCCGGTGGCAAATTATGCCCACAGTCTGCTCAGCGGTAATTTCTCCGAGCTGATGTGGCTGATGGAGCAGATCATGTGGAAGAGTATGGACAAGCGCCTGGCTGCCTTTTTGCTGGAGGAGACCAGAGTGGAAGCTTCTCCGGTTTTGGTGATGACCCACGAGAAGATCGCCAACCACCTGGGTACTGCCCGGGAGGTAGTGACCCGGATGCTGCGGTATTTTCAAAGCGAGGGAATGGTTCGCCTGACCCGGGGCGCGGTGGAGATCCTGGATGAGAAAAAGCTTTCTGCACTCGCAGAGGAATAAAGAAGGGCGCGTTTTACAACGCGCCCCTTCTGCTGCAATCAGCGACAAATTTCAGTTTATCGCTCCGTTGGATCGATAAACAGTTGATAGTTGAAAGTTGATAGTTGATAGTTTCGGTGTCCGCTTTGCGGACTTATTTAAATCATTTCCGAAGGAAATACCACAACTGTCAACTGTAAACTGTCAACTGTCAATTCGCGCGACAGCGCGTTAAACCGGAATTTGATAGAATCAAGATGAAAAGGGCGCGTTGCAAAACGCGCCCTTTTTTGGTTCAGATCCGCTTTGTCTTCATTTTCCGGGCGATCAGGGTGAGCACCAGCAAGAGAATGTACAAAGCACCGATAATAATAAAGATAGAAGGCCAGCCAAAGGTATCCTTTACAAAGCCGAACATTGCCGCCTGGACCGCCGCACCCATATACACCGCCCAGTCGAACACGCCGATCACCGTGGAGGAGAATGCCTTTCCGCCGATATCGCCGGCGATGGTCCAGATCACACCGGTGACCATAGCGAACACACCAAGCACAAACAGCATCAACGATGCCGCGATCTGGCTCTTGATAAAGGGGAATATCACCATACCTGCAAAGGTGATCACAGCAGCAATGATGAGCATGGGCTCACGCTTGCCTTTCAGGAACTTATCTGTGATCAGCGGGAAGATAAACATGGCGCAGGCCTGTCCGAAGGGCAATAAAATGGAACTGAAAATACCGTCCTTGATGGTCAGACCAAGCTCCTCTGTGAAGTAAGTAGGGATCCAGGTCAGCAGACCGTAGCGGCCAATGCCGGCAATGGCGGAGATCAGGCAGAAGATCAGCACCTTCGGCTCGGAGAACAAGACCTTATAAGGATAGAAATATCCCTTTTTACGAATATCCTCCTCCAAAGCGGCGTCCCGGTCGTCCTCCCGGATGGGCGCAAAACCGGCATCCTCAGGGGTGTTCTTAAAGAACAGGAGAAATACCACAACCATCACAAGCATCGGCACCATAGGATACCGGAAGGCGGCGCGCCAGCCCCAGTCGGGATTCAGCTCCAGGCAGTACAGGACCGTCAGATATGTAGTGACCTGCGCCATTCCGGAGAAGAAGGTGGTCAGGCCGGTGGCGAAGCCTCTCTTCTGCTTGGGCCACCACTTGTTGATGACACCCAGACCGTTGGACCAGACCATAGACTGGAAGAAGCCGTTCAGACCCCAAAGCGCGGTGATCACGCCGACGCTGTGCTGGAAGGAGATGGCCACATTGATAACGGCGCTGCACACCACACCGATGGCCATAAACCGCTTATAGCCAAAGGCGGCGCTCAGTCTGCCGTTGATCAGCTGTCCGAAGGCATAGCACCAAAACAGTGCGGAAGACACCGCGCCCAGCGCAGCAGTGGTAGATCCAAGATCTTCCGCCATTTGGGTCAGCACCAAATTGATATTCTGTCGTCCGTTATAGAAAAACAGATACATAAAGCCGAAACTCAGTAGTACCAGCCAGGCCTGCCGGGTAAATCGCGCGGTCGTGTTTTTCTTTTCCATTGTAACCGTCCTCTGCTTTTTTCGATAGCTCAATTATACCGCAAATGCAGAAAAAGTCAAATTTCAGTTTGTCGAGCAGATGTATCTGCTCGACAAACTGAAATAATGTAGAATGTAGAATTATTGTGTTGCCTACGGCAACTATTTAAATCATTTCCGGAGGAAATACCTTAATTTTCAATTCTCCATTCTCAATTCTCAATTTGCGCGTCAGCGCGTTAAATCGGAATTTATGCTCTTGCCATACCGTCTACGCTGAGCACTACGCCGGTGATATAGGCAGCTTCATCCGATGCCAGGAACACAAAAGCGTTGGCGATATCCTCCGGCTGACCCAGTCTGCGCAGGGGGATCTGGGCGATCATGGGATCAATGATCTCCTTGGGCACGGCCTTCATCATATCCGTTTCCGTGATGCCCGGGGCAACAGCGTTGACCCGAATGCCCTTGGGACCCAGCTCCCGGGCAAGAGAAACGGTCATTCCGTTCACTGCGAACTTGGATGCAGGATAGGCAAAACCACTGGGCTGTCCGTAAATACTTACCATTGAGGAAGTATTCAGGATCACGCCGCTGCCCTTTGGGATCATCTGATCGACTACTGCCCGGGTAGCATTGAATACGCCCTTTACATTCAGGTCCATCACTTTGTCAAACAGTGCCTCGTCGTACTGCTCCAACGGCATACGCTCAGAAACACCCGCATTGTTCACCAGAATGTCGATGCTGCCGTATTTTTCGGCAACAGAAGCAAAGGCTTCCTGTACGGACTGCAGGTTTGTAAGGTCAGGGCTGATGCCATCTACCACTGCACCGGGATGCTTTTGACGCAGCTTTTGCGCTGCTTTTTGGGCGTTTTCCGGGGTGCTGGCAGTGATGATGACTGCCGCTCCCTCTCTTAAGAATGCGTCGGCGGTGGCAAAGCCGATGCCGCGGCTGCCGCCGGTGATGACGCTGACTTTATTTTTTAATCTCATAATAGAAACCTCCTTATTTCTTCTTTGTGATGCTATCGTATCGCAAAGAAACGGAAATATCCGTGATTTTGTCACAAAAAAAGCCACCGGTAACCGGTGGCTTTGGTTCTATTGAAGCGCAGACAAAACCTGCTCATAGATCTGCTCCATACCCAGTATGGTGGGATGGCCCTTTACCTTGTGGATATCCTGCAAGGATATACTGCGGATACCATTCAGGCGGCTGGCATCGCGCAGGGCAAAAGTGATTTCATCCTTAAACTCAGTGTTGATGATGCTGTATATTTTCGCATCCGGCAGCGTCCTGCGCAGAAGATCCATATAGCAGTAGATAGCGGGCCGGACGCTGTAAAGCTCCTGCTCCTGCCAGTGGGCAGTCTTCTTTTCACCCAAAGGCGCGCCGCACCAGTTGTCGTTGGTACCGCCAAAGACCAGAACGGTATCAATTTTGTTCTTTTCAAAGAAACCCTCTGCGATCAACTGCCGCAGCCGGTAGATAAAGGAACAGGTCTGGGAATTGTCGTCGCCGTTGTAGCCGGTGTAGCCAATGGTAGAGCCGGACCAGCTGTTGTTTAAGATCAGCTTTGCCTCCACCTGGGAAAGCAGCCTATGCCACCAGGTATGCTCCACTTTTACCACATCCGTATTGGTGTCGGGTCGGGGCACAGGCGCATAATAAAGCCGGTAGCCCTCCGGGTTGTAGCCTTCAAAGGTGGAATAGCTGTCGCCCATAATAAGAACATTGCCTAAATTCATAAGTATCACCTCATTCATGACTATTGTAACACTCTGCTGATAAAAAGTAAACTGCTGCAAAACATTGTTTTGCAGCAGTTTTTTAGGTTATGCAGGCTCTGTGAGGGTTTCATTCCGGAAGTAATGGGATACGATCAGTCCCGCCTCATTGGGAGATACCAACAGCGCATCCACAGCGATCTGCTCCGGAGTCCGGACATGGTCGAACAGATTTACGCCGTAGATCGTGCCCTTAAAGGGCTGTGTATTGTCCAGTCTGTTGTCGGAGCCGATGTAGTAATTGGAAAGGGTTTCCGGGATTTGTGCCGTTAGTGTGGCAGTTTCCTTCAGCACACCGTTGATATACAAGCTTGCAGTCACTCCGTCCACAGTAAGCGCAAGGTGGACAGGCTCTTCAGATCTTACATCTGTTTTAAACAGATAATAATGCGGCATTTCTCCGATCTTGAACCACAGACGAGGCTGTCCGTTGGTATATATCTCGATGTTCAGGAAGTTGCCGCTGCCACCGTTGTAGTTGCCAAACACGACACCGCCACGGGTAGTGACGCTCTTGGGCAACTGCAGGGTGAAAGCAAAGGTCTTGGGCATCGCACGCAGTGCCTCAGTAAGGGCAAGCCGCGGTGCAGAGGGCTGCAGGCCGGTGACACTTTCTGTATCCAGCCAGAACGCATTGTCGGCGTTCATGGACACCTGGCTTACACGCAGCGTTTTACCGCACAAAGTACAATCAGAGTGCATCAATCCATTGTCATTTTCGGTAGCGCCACGATCCAGGATCCACTCACCCTCCACATGGTCAAAGCCGGTGGCATTTTCCTGGCACACGCCGTCAGCGAACACCTTGGAAAGCACCAGCTCGTCGCTCTCTGCAGGCGCGGAAAGCGCATCCTGTCGGATCTGCTCCGGCGTACGCACGGTGCTGAACAGGTATACGGAGTAAACAGTTCCTCTGAAGAATTGGGTATTGTTCGCACGGTGATCGCCGCCAATGCGGAAGTTGTCCGTTGCGGTGATCGCGGGTACAGACAGCAGCATCTGCTCGGTGTACTCACCGTTCACATACAGCTTTGCAATGCCGTTGGATACTGTCACAGCAATATGCACCGCCGTATCCGAGCGGATGTCTGTATTGAAGGTGCATTCTGCACACACATCAGCGACCCTGCTGAACAATCGAAGCTTGCCGTCTGCGCAAACCTCCAGATTCAGAAGCTCGCCGTCGCCATCGCTGTAGTTGCCGACGATGGTACCGCCGGGAACGGATACCGCCTTAGGCAGACGAAGGGTGGCTTCAATGGTCTGCGGCGCAGCGATCAGCGACCCGGAAGCATCCCAGACACGCTCATTTGTAAAGGTAACACCGCCGGTGACGGGGATAGAAGAAACGGTCTTATCGGTGGTGTAGGTGCTGGAATAAAGAAGGCCCTCGGTCTCTCCGCTGACAAAGGCGCGATCCTGTTGGATCTGCTCCGGCGTGCGGACATGGTCAAACAGGCTGACTGCATAGACCGTGCCCTTGAAGAATTGCTCGTTGCCCTGCCGATGGTCGCCGCCCACAAGGAACTGTTCCGTTGCTTCCGGAACAGCCACGCTCAATGCGGCAGTCTCCACAGCTTCGCCGTTTATATACAGCGTTGCCAGAGCGTCTTCCAGAGTAACCGCCAAATAGACCGGTACATCGGAGCGGATATCCGACTGGAACAGAACGGACTGCTTCACATTGCCGTCGTGGAGGAACAGCCGCACCTGACCGTTGGTATAGACTTCCAGATTGACCTGATCCCGGTCGGTGTTGTTATAATTGCCTACAATAACACCTGCCCGATCTGTCATGGAAAGCGGAACATTTACAATTGCCTCGAAGGTTTTAGGCACAGCAGGCAGTGTCTCCGGGAGCTTCTCAGGCGTCTCTGCAGTAAAGTTTCTGCCGTCGGAATCAGGAACAGTGAACGCATCGTCCTTTGTGCTGTAGAGGCTGGAGTAAAGGAGTCCCTCCGCATCGGCATGGACAAAGATGGTGTCCTGCCGGATCTGATCCGGCGTGCGGACATGGTCAAACAGGCTGACTGCGTAGATCGTGCCCTTGAAGAACTGCGCGTTGCCCTGCCGGTGGTCACCTCCCACAAGGAACTGTTTTGTTGCCTCCGGAACAGCTACGCTCAGCGCAGCTGTCTCCACGGCTTCGCCGTTTATGTACAGCGTTGCCAGAGCGTCTTCCAGAGTAACGGCAAGGTGGACCGGGCCGTCGGAGCGGACATCGGTCTGGAATATGACGGTTTGCTTTGTGCTGCCGTCGTGGAGGTACAACCGAACCTTACCGGTATAATAGATCTCCAGGTTGATCTGCGGCTGGCCGGTACCGTTGTAGTTGCCCACAATGACACCGCCTCTGTCGGTTTGATCCATAGGAACATTTACAATGGCTTCAATGGTCTTCGGTGCGGCAGGAAGCTGCGCGTCCAAAGGCTGCGCAGTTTCTGCATCAAAGACCTTGCCGTCGATACCGGAGACTGTTGTCACCGGAGCAGTGGTTGCGCTTCCAAATGTCTTGGTCAGCAGCAAGCCCTCCGCGCTCTCGGAAACGGAATCCATATCCAACCGGATCTGCTCAGGGGTCCGGATATGGTCAAACAGGCTCACAGAGTAGATCTTTCCCTTGAAATACTGCTCATTTGCAAGACGGCTGTCGCCACCGATCATAAAACCATTGGTGGCTGCGGGATATTGCACCGTCAGTGCAATGGTCTGTGTAGCCTCGCCGTTGACATACAGTGTGGCAGCATCTTCGCCCACAGTAACCGCGATATGGACCGCCTCATCAGAGCGGATGTCGGTATTGAACAGGCAAGATGCCTTCTGCCCGCCCTTGCGCTGATAGAAAAGACGCACGCGTCCGTTGTAATAGATCTCCAGATTGATCAGCGCATCCAAAGAGCTGTTATAATTACCCACGATGACGCCGCCCCGGAAGATCTCTGACTTGGGCAGCTGGATCAGCGCTTCAAAGGTACGGGGTGCCGCGCTCAGCTCACCTTCCACAGCCACGGAATCCGCAGAGGAGAAATCGGTCTCCTGACAGGCCTCGCTGTCAATGACGAAGTAGGTGCTGTGCAGCAGTCCCTCCTCGGTGCTGGATACCACCAGCATATCCCGCTGGATATCCCGGGCCGTGCGGATATGGTCAAACAGATTTACAGAGTAAATGCTGCCCTGGAAGAACTGGGTGTTGCCCTCCCGGTTGTCGCCGCCGATCACAAAGTTCTCCGTCAGCTCCGGGAAAGGCAGCGGCAGCTGCGCCGTGTAAGCGGCCTTGCCGTTGAGATAGGTAACGGCAGTGTCGCCGTTGATGGTGAGGGCAATGTGGATCGGCATATCCGAGCGGATATCCTCGCTGAGGATAACCTCTGCACTTTGACCATCTGCAATGGTGTAATACAGACGCAAGCGACCCTGGTCGTAAACATCCAGGAACATCTGCGCGCCGCTTTCGGTACCGTAGTTGCCCAGGATCACACCGGCGCTGGACAGCGTTTTCGGCACAAGGACCGTAGCCTCGAAGGTCTTGACGCCGCTGCTGAGCGCGTCCTCTACCGGGTGAGCGGTATTCTCATCGAAGGTCTTTGCTGCCGGAGAAACAGCCGTATAGGCAGTGCTGTCCTGGGCCTGGGCGAAGAAGACCTCAGAATACAGCAGCGACGGGGTATCGGCTGCAACGATGATGCGGTCACCGCGAATCTCATCGGGGGTGCGCACACTGTCAAACAGGCTCACCGAGTAGATCGTACCCTTGAAGAACTGGGTGTTGCCCGTTCTGTAATCGCCGCCCACCATAAGGTGACGGTGCAGTTGGGGCAGCGGCAGGGCAAGCTCCGCAGTTTCCTGAAGCTCACCGTCCACATACAGCGCTGCAGTGGTACCGTTCACCGTCAAAGCGATGTGCTTAGGCTCGTCAGAACGGATGTCTGTGGAGAATATGTGGTTAACATACTGGTATTCGTTGACAAAATACAGTCGGAGCCGGCCACCGTTGTATACCTCCAGGAAGAAGGTGGTCCGGTCAAACTTCTCGTGGTTGCTGAGAATAACACCGCCGCGTCCTGTGACGCTCTTGGGGATCTGGATAGTGGCTTCGAAGGTTGCGGGCATGACCTGCCGCGACATTTCGATGATATGCCGGCTGTCCGCAGTAAAGGTCCGTCCGCTGGACAGCTCCAGCTGCACAGGATCCAGCGCTTCATACACGAAGGTGCTGCTGTCCGTGATCTCGCCGCACGCCAGGCATTCTCTGTGGCGGATACCGTCCTGATCTGCGGTAGCCTGACGGTCGACGATCCAGTCACTGGGTCTGTGTACCACGCCGGTGATCTGCTCCTTATCACACTGCTGACATTTCTGATAAGTATAGCCGTCCTGGGTCTCATCCTCCGGCATATAGACCTGTTCCTCACCGTAATCGTGCTCCACGATGCCTGTGGTGGAAAGATCTGCCAGGGTGAAGAACACGCTGTCCTCCCGGCAGTCGGTCTCCTTGATCACCAGCGCAAAGTTGGACTGGTAATACATAGAGCCGCTGTGGAAATTCATGGAGTTCAGCAAGGATACATAGTAGCGCTGACCGTTTTCCACATAGGAGAACTGCAGATCCTTATTGTGAACTTCATTAAAGGCCAGGGTGTTGAATGCCTTGTAGCCAATGTCCACGCCCACTTCCAGATCATCAAATGTGGAAGTATCAAAGTTTTCCATTCTGCCATAGATCCGGTTGTTCACATTCCGGTTTTCGTGGAAGGCAGCAATGAGCATAGCCTCCAGCTGATCGCCAAAGGCAAAGCCGGAGCTATATTCCGCAGCATTCCAGGTAAACCAGATATAATCCTCGGAATCATACAGCTTACGCATATACTTACAGTAGGGATTCTGTACTTCATTCCAGGCAAGGACCTCGCCGCCCATCGGTGTGAAATACATTTCAAACACTTGGTCAGTATCCCGACCCAAGTAAATGATCTGCTCATCCGCGGGGATCTCATTTTCCCGACCGGCAAGGATCATCTGCGCCTGCTGGGTGGAGCGGTTACGCACAAGATCCTGGAATTCGTATACGCCTTCCTGTCTCTGGTACTGGGGCATCAGTCGCAGATAGTTGACAGATGTCCGGTAGATCGCCTCATGGTTGGTAACGATGGTTGCTGTCTGCAGCTTCCAGTTTGCATTGTAGCCCTTGGGATAAATACCGTCCAGATTGGAGCTGCTGGTAAACACAGCATTTTCGTGGGCAACACCGTTCATATCCAGATAGGCAGATACGGCGCACAGCTTGGTGTGCATCATATCGGCGCCGCCCTTTTCCTGCAGATCCCATTCAACCTGCGTAAAGGTCAGATAATCACCGATAACGCCGTTTCCTACATACGCAGGATCACAGGGATCCGCCAATTGCGTAGTAAAGTATTCATTCAGCCGCAGGGTATTTCCGTCTACAGGATATCCGTCGATGTGGCCGATGGCATTCACATGGATACCCATTTTTGCTGCACAGATCAGCAGATAGGCAATACGGACAAAGCCATACTGATCGTAGTTGACGGTGGTTGCAAGCTGACGCATATAGCCGAAGTAACGGCTGTTGCGGTTTATATTCACTGCCGCCTGCACGCTGAAGCGGTAGGAGGATACATCGATATAGACTTCCTCCTCCGGATTTGCCTGCTTGTAGCACATTGCCTGCCAAATCAGCAGACCCATGCCCACATTACAGTTGTCTGCTGCGGCTTTTGCAGGATACACAAAGGTATCCACCGTAACATCACCGCCATTGATATTCTCAAAGGTGGTCACATTCTTGCTCATAAAGTTCCGGGAGTTATCCAGTCTGGGGAACGCGCCGTAAGTGGAATTGATGGCCGCGTCGCTGGAATTTTTCGCCAGCTCAAAAAGCTCCGATACCGGTACCGGTTTCTTTGTGACGGGCGGTTTCTCCGTCTCACGCTTACTCTCGTAGTCCTCACCGGCAGGAATTGTAACAGACACATCATTTACTGTCAGCTTGTTGTAAATGGTGGCGGCCCAGTAAGCATCGTCCTTTTCACCGGTGTGGTCCTCGTCTGTAAACGCGCTCTTATCCAGATGCAGCACCGCACCTGTGGAGTTGCCCCAAACGGTGTTTCCGCCGTCGGTGGCAGTATTGCCGGAAACGGTGACGCCTGCCAGGGTCAGCTCCGTGCCGGTGGTGGTGTGGTACAGGAAGCCACCTCTTACCGCCGCATTGTTCCGGGCAACGGTGCTATACAAGGATGCCACCGCCTTGCCGGAGGCATACACAGCGCCGCCGTAATTACCGCTGTTGCCGGTAAAGGTGCAGCTGTGCAGCACGCAGGGGGTCAAATTGGTGTACAGGAATACTGCGCCGCCGTTGGCTTCAGAGCTGTTTTCTGTAAAGGCGGTATTATAGATATTCGCCTGCATACCGTCATACAGCGCCACACCACCGCCGTTGTTTTCGGAGGTGTTACCCTGCAGGGTGCTGTCGTACATTGTCAGTGCGCTCTGTGCGCCGTACACAAAGCCGCCGTTGCCTTCAGCTGCATTGTTCTGGGCAGTGATGTTGTACAGCACCGCCTGTGCCTGTCCGGCAAGATACATACCGGCACCGCTGCCCACTGAGGTATTTCCGGTGAAGGTGGCGGTGTCCAGCTCCAGAATGCCGCCGGAGGTTGCGATGGCGCCGCCGCCATCCTCCGTTGCCTCATTCCGGGTAAAGGTGGAGTCGGTCATATAAACCTGCACGCCTGCACAAACATATGCCGCGCCGCCAGAAAGTGCGGTATTCTTGGAGAAGGTGGTGTTGCTTGCAGTTATGATCTGCTTTTCCTCCGTGACCGCTTGCTTGGTAACATACAATGCGCCGCCCAATTCCTCTGCCGCATTGGTGTGGAATTCGGTGTCTTTCAGCGTGACCTCGCTGTTGCGGTCATAGCTTCCGGAATAGGACACATACAGTGCACCGCCGTTTATGACGGCAGTATTGTCTGTAAAGGTGACACCCTCGGCATTCAGCGTTACGCTGTGCAGGGAGATTGCGCCGCCGTGCTTACCCCTTGTCTGAATGGCATTGCCTGTAAACTTGGTATTGTTCACCTGGATGGTAGAGGCACCGCCTGCATAGATGGCGCCGCCCTCTGTTCTGGCCTGGTTTTCGGTCAACACCGAATCTGTCAGGGTCAGAGAGGACTTGCGCTCCAGATAAAACGCGCCGCCGTAGCTTGCCGTGGATTTGGAGGCGGCTGCCGCAGCAATATTGCCGGTGAAGGTACAATCCCGCACCTCCAGAATGGCGCCGTTTTCAAATTCACTGTCGGAGGAGTATAGAGATACCGCGCCGCCGTGGGTCGCCTGGTTGTTCGTAAAGGTACAATCCTCCAAAAGGTTGCGGCGGGTAAGATAGGTTGCGCTGGAGTTGGCGAAATAGATAGCTCCGCCCTGACTCTTGGTGCTGTTTCCGGTGAAGGCAGTGCCACGGATGGTCACAGAGCCGTAGGCGCAGATAGCACCGCCGCTGCCGTTGCTGGTATTGCCCTCAAAGGTGGTGTTGCCGTAAATCACCAGGGTACACAGTGCGGCCTGATAGATCACGCCGCCGCTGTTTCCATTGGCATGGTTATCCCGGAACAGAACGGACGCGGCATCTGCTTGCGCAGAACCAATGTGGGTATGGGCAGCAACTGCGTTGGGAGAATAGATCACCGCGCCGGAAACAGTAGCCACATTTCCGATAAAGCTGCCGCCGCAGATCTTCAGAGAGCGGTAGTTGTAGATAACACCGCCACGGGCACTCTGGTTGTTTTCAAAGGTGCCGTTATAGATGGAAACATTGCCCTGATTATAGATCAGGCCGCCGATGGTACTGTTACGGCCCTCCTCAGTAGAGGTATCCTCCTCTTTCACCAGGTTGTTCCGGTAATTACCGCCGTAAATGTTCAGCGTACCGCCTGCAACCACGGCCATTGTGCCGCCAATACGGTTGGGGCGGGAAAGAGGATATTTCTCATTATATGCCCGCTCGTTGTCCAGCTTTTGCATATTCATTGCGGTTACATTGGTGTATAGCTCAGCAATACCACTGTAAGAAATGAACAGCATAGACCCCTTCACAGGAACGGTCATATTGTCCTTGTTGCCGTCGATGGTCAGAAGATTCTCCTTGGTGGAGAGGGGGTTGCCCAGGGTTAGCTTTGCGCCGCTGCCCAGCAGGACGGCATTGACACCCTCGGCATTTTCGCCCACCACGAAGAAGTCTCCTGCAAAGGCCGGATCACGGGTCAGTGTCCGGGGCAGTGTGGAGAAGATCGTGGTGTGCTGCCAGATAAAGAAGGTGCGATCTACCGTAATATCCGCAATGATACGAATAAACTCTGCGCCGGAATTGATGGCTGCTTCCAGTTCCTCGGCGCTGCTGACATCCACGGCAGAAGCCATATGGTCGTAGGCTTCCTCCTGATAGTCCAGCCACTTGGGCACTTCTGCGCTCAAATCATTTACTGTCAGTTTGTTTTTGATAGCTGCTGTCCAGTAGGCACTGTCCATAGCGCCGGCGTGGTCCTCATCCACAAACTTGCTCTTGTCCAAATTCAAAGTGGCATTGTAGGTGTTGCCCCAGATGATAGGGCCGCCGGTGGAGGCAGTATTGCCGGAAACCGTTACACCCACCAGATCCACCACCGTGCCGGCAGCGGTGTGATACATAAAGCCGCCGTAGCCTGCACTGTTGGTTCTTGCAGTGATGTTATAAAGCTTTGCGATGGTCTTACCGGAAATCCAGATCGCACCGCCAAAGTTGGGTGCAATATTACCGGTGAAGGTACAAGAATGCACCAAGACCTCTCCTCCGCCGGTGTACAATGCCAGCGCACCGCCGTTAGCAGAGCTTCCTGTTACCTCGTTATCCACAAACTCCGTAGCATAGATGCTGCCGGCAGCGTCGGTATACATATAGATGCCGCCGCCATGGCTGGTGGTCGTGTTGCTCTCGATCCGGCTGCGGTACATCGTCAGCGTTGCTTCCTCCGCATAGGCAAAGCCGCCTGCCTTGGCTGTGTTTTCGGTTGCTGTTATCCTGTTGAACACAGCTGTGGAGGCAGATGCCAAAGACACCACGCCGCCGTTGCCGGTGCTGGTGTTGCCGGTAAAGGTTGTGCCATCGGCTTCGATGCTTGCGCCGCTTACCAGCGCAGCAACACCGCCTACCGCTGCGCTGTTGCCGGTGAAGCTGCTGCCCTTGACCACAATATGGCCGTTGTTCAGATAAAACGCGCCGCCGTTGTTGCTTGCGCTGTTGGAGGTAAACTCCACATTTTCCATATACGCCTGAGCGCCGCCGTTCATATAGATGGCGCCGCCGGTGGCGGAAACGCTGTTACTGCGGAAGGCAACATTGACGCAGGTCAGATCCTTTACGCCTTCCTTTTCGTTGGCGCCTGTGTAGTAGATGGCAGCGCCGTACTTTGCAGCAGTATTGCTGTCAAAGACCGTATCTGTCAGAACCAGCTCCATAGCGCCGGTATAGACCGCGCCGCCGCTGCCGGTGGTTGCGCTGTTGCTGATAAACTGCACATCCTGTGCCACCAGCTTATTCTTGGCGTAGATCGCACCGCCGCTGGGGGCAGTGTTGCCCTGGAACAAGACATTGCTCTGGACATATTCATTTTCACCGCCTAAATACAAGAACGCAGCGGTAGAGTTGGGCATATAGATGGCGCCGCCGTAAGTGGACGCAGAGTTATTCAAAATCTGCGCATTGTAGATACGCGTAGTACGGTAGCAGTAAAACACACCGCCGCGGGTCGCATAGTTATTTGTAAATGTACCGCCATATACATTCAGTGTGCCGTAGTTATAAAATGCGCCGCCGTAAGTAGCTGTTTCAACGGTTCCGGTTTCCGTTTCCGTAATATTGATCGCATCGTTATGGGAATATGTACCGCCGAAAATATCCATAGAGGAGGATCCGGTCAGAATTGCCACTGCACCGCCGACATTTTCCGCATAGGAAACGGTATAATCACCGGTCAGAAGCTTTTCATTACGATCCTTCTTACAGTTGGTAACTGTCAGGTTGGGATACAGCTGCACACTTTGCTTGCCCAGAACAAAGAGCACCGTGCCGGTAACCGGAACGGTCATATTGACCTTGTTGCCGTCGATGGTCAGCAGATTGTTTGCTGTGGATTCCGGATCGCCCAGCTCCAGTGTGACCGCATTTTCGCACTTTTCGCCGCTTGTCCGCTCGCCCACCACAAAGATATCGCCGCCAAAGTCAGCTGCTCTTGTCAGGGTGTGGGCCTCGGTGGTGTAGATGGTGGTGTTGCGCCAGATGTAGAAGGTGCGGTCCAGGGTAAAGTCTGCTGTGATGTGCAGCAGATCCTTGCCGCCTTCCAGCGCGGCCTCCAGCTCGTCTGCGCTGGTGATGTCCACCGGGATCCGGGGTACGACCGGGGTCACCTCTTCGCCGTCATAGCCGATGTAGTTGGGCACTTCCAGAACCGCTTCCTTGACCTTCAGCTTGTTATAGATCGCTGCTGCCCAATAGGCATCGTCCATTTCGCCCTTATAGTCGTTATCGATATACAGCGATTTGTCCAAGTTCAGTATTGCGCCGGTGGAGTTACCCCAAATAATGGGACCGCCGTCGGTAGCTGTGTTGCCCTCTAAGATCAAGCTTGCCAGATTGATGATCGTATTAGTGGTTGTATGATACAGGAATCCGCCTTTTGCGGCAGAATTATACTTGGCAACCGAATTATACAGATCGATAACCGATCTCTGGGAAGCATAGATTGCGCCGCCGCTGGAACCCTGGTTCTGCGTAAAGGTACAGCTGTTCATTTCCAGCTTGTTGCCTGCAGTATAGCCGTCTGTGTAAGCAAACAAGGCGCCGCCGTTGCCGCCGGAAACATTCTTGTGGAAAGTGGTGTTATAAATGCCGCCAAATGCGCTGGTGTACAGGCAGATAGCACCGCCATTACCGGTGGTGGTATTCTCTTGCAAAACGCTGTCGTAAATGTACAGCGAGGAGGTCTCCTCACCATAGACAAAACCGCCGGATTTGGCAGAGTTTTTGCTTGCGGTAACCGCATTTAACCGAACGGAAGCTTCGTTTGTGGTGTGGATCGCGCCACCGGTGGTGACACTGCTGTTTTCTGTGAAGCTGCCGCCATCCATATCAAAGCTGCCGCTGTTTGTCAGGCAGACCGCGCCGCCGACATTGGCGCTATTGCCGGTAAATGCGCCGCCAGCAATGGCCACATGACCGTCGTTCAGATAAATGGCGCCGCCGTTGTTGGGCGCTGTGTTGGCGTTAAAGGTCACATCCTCCATTTGGGCGATGGCACCGCCGTTCATATACAGGGCGCCGCCGGTGGCAGAAGTACTGTTATTGCTGAAGGTAACCCCGGTGCAAGTCAGATCGTAGACATCCTCCTTGCCAATTCCGCCGGCATAATAGATGGCTGCGCCGTAATTCTTGGCGGTGTTGCCTTCAAAGACCGCATTGGCAAAGCTCAGCTGCATAGAACCTGCAGTGACCGCGCCGCCGCTGCCGGTGGTGGCGCTGTTGCCAATAAAGCGGACATCCTGGGCTTCCATCTTATTGCGGGCATAAATCGCACCGCCGCCGCTGGTCGCCGTGTTTCCCTGGAAGGTGACCTGGCTGTCTGTAACACCGTTTTCTCCACCGATGAACAAAAACGCTGCGGTAGAGTTGGGCATATAGATGGCGCCGCCGTAAGTGGACGCAGAGTTATTCAAAATCTGCGCATTGTAGATACGCGTAGTACGGTAGCAGTAAAACACACCGCCGCGGGTCGCGTAGTTATTTGTAAATGTACCGCCATATACATTCAGTGTGCCGTAGTTATAAAATGCGCCGCCGTGAGTAGCTGTTTCAACGGTTCCGGTTTCCGTTTCCGTAATGTTGATCGCATCGTTATTGGAATATGTACCGCCAAAAATATCCATAGAGGAGGATCCGGTCAGAATTGCCACTGCACCGCCGACATTTTCCGCATAGGAAACGGTATAATCACCGGTCAGAAGCTTTTCGTTACGATCCTTCTTACAGTTGGTAACTGTCAGATTGGGATACAGCTGCACGCTTTGCTTGCCCAGAACAAAGATCACCGTGCCGGTAACCGGAACAGTCATATTGGCCTTGTTACCGTCAATGGTCAAAAGGTCCTTCTGGGCAGACTCCGGATGACCGAGAGTCAGAACAACAGGCGTTTCGCAGACTACACCCTCGGCATTTTCGCCCACAACAAAGATATCACCGGCAAAGTCAGCCGCTCTTGTCAGGGTGTGTGCTTCGGTGGTATAGATCGCCGTGTCAGCGGTGATGTAGAAAGTGCGATCGATCTCAAAATCGCTGACGATTCGGATCGCCCTTGTCTGCATCGCAAGCTCCAACTCCAGCTCCTCGGCAGAGGATACATCAATAACATTGGCAAAAATATCCTCTTCTTCGCCCCCTTCAGGGTCATTCTCTCCCTGATCTGGCTCATTTTCCTCTCCCTCTCCGGGCAGAGGCGCTTCCTCCTGTAAGGGCGTTTCCTCGCCGGGCAAGGTCGTCGCCTGTGTTGCAGACGAAGAAGTCTCCTGCTGCTGCGTAGTTTCCGTTGTCTCAGCAAATATCTGCACAGGAAGCACAGACATTACCATAACAACAGCCAGAACGAACGCAAGAATACGCGCAAAGGGTTTCTGATTCATAACCGGTCCTTTCTGCTGTGCTCTGGGCATCAGCGGCGAATTTTTGGCGCATTATTTATCTTATGGACATTCTCTTTTTCTGTTTATGCAAACAAGGTAAACACCTGCATTTTCGCATATATATCCATTATAATGCGATTATAACAGCTTTGCAGAAGATTGTAAATATATCCCTGTGCTTTTCTCTGTTTTGCCCATATATGGGGTTATTTTTCAACATTTCGCCAACAGCAAAAAAATGTTTGTGGGGGAGCGATAGGAGCGCCGCATACAACACCGCACCAAACGGCGGGAGCAAGCCCCCGCCCTACGATGTGCTTGAAAAAGGAGAAAGATATTTGAAAGCGCCAGAAATTGTTTGTCAAGTGAAGAAATGGGGTATAATAACACCAACGATCTACATAACAAAAGCGAGGGGTCTCCCCCTCGCTTTTGCTATTACGCTAATAAAAAACTGCTGTCAAATCTGCTGTTTAGAACCGGTAAAAATTACTGCGTTTCCTTCAATACGGCAATTATGGCATCAGCAATGGCCTGCATACCTTCGTCACCGGGGTGTTCGGCAACACCGCTGTGCTCCACAATATGAGAAGCATTGTCGTCGCCATATACCGTCGTGCCCATCTCACGCTTATACGCCTTAACACCTCTGATGCTATCCAAAGACGCAAAAGAGATTCCAAGCTCATTTGCCACCTGCCTTTTTAATTCCGACTTTTCTTCGCTCCAAAAATCATCTACCAGTATTATATTGGCACAAGAGCAGGCTTCCTGCAATATTGTGATCAACTCTTTGAGGTCTACAACGAATGTGTCAAGATTTACAGCATTTTCACTCAACTGTATTGAGATCAGATCCAAATCTTCAGACAGGTATTTTGTTAAGTTGCTTGTGGTTTGTGTTCTGTCTGTGCTCTGTATTTCCCAGACTGAAAAATTATAAGGATATGAAATGACTTTATTGTGTTCTTCTCTTAAATGATCAGCTACAAGATGAAAATAGTCCTTTTCCGGAACGGATGCCGCCATTCCGCTTTCATTCCACCAATAATTACACTTACCGTGGATGGTAATACTATTGCCAATTGCTAAATAATTAAAGGCATCGGCATCATATTCCACAGGTGAGGCATCATTATTTTTAAGGGATGCTATTTGCCGCTGCAAATCGTGAATTTGCTGACTTTGCCATTTTTCGTGAGCACAAAACGCAACCAGCAAACCGGATAGCACGACCAAAAGGAAAAAAGATAGAACCACCTGCAACACTCTGCTCTTTTTCATTGCTGCCCCTTCCAAAAGCGATAAAACGCCCATTTAAGATCACACGGCTAATGTAACAAAGTGTTACATAAACAATGTAACATACCGTTACAATAAAAGCAAGAGGTGATTGTGTGATAGGGTTAAAAAACATTCGCAAACAGCGGAATTTGAATCAACAAAAAGTTGCTATGGATTTGAATATTTCCAGAGAAGCCTTGTCCTATTACGAAAATGGCAAAAGAGAGCCTTCCCTTGCTTTGCTTGTGGCAATGTCAAAATATTATAATGTATCTATCAATTATCTGATCACCGGTGAAGAATTTCAAAAAAGATGAACCTATCCTTTCGATAAAGAAGGCTTAGGTTCATTTTTGTTTATAGCGGTATAATCTCCGCTTGTTTACAGATATTAACAGCGTAATTTGTAAAATTATTGTAGGCACAAAGCCTCCCTTGTGCAAAGGGAGGTGGCACGGCGAAGCCGTGACGGAGGGATTGTAAGGTATCGATACAAGACAATCCCCCAGTCAGAAATCAAAGATTTCTGCCAGCCCCCTTTACACAAGGGGCCTTATCAGCCGCAGAAAAGGAGAAAGATATATGAAAGCAACCGGCATTGTCAGAAGAGTGGACGATTTGGGAAGAATTGTTATCCCCAAGGAGATTAGAAGAACCCTCAAGATTCGTGAAGGCGACCCACTTGAGATTTACACCGAGAAGGACGGTGGGGTGATTTTCCGCAAATACTCTCCCATGGGAGATTTGCAGGAGTTTGCCAGTCAGATGTGTGAGGCCATAGGCAGCACTACCGGCTGTATCGCTGCTGTATCTGACCGGGACTCCATTATTGCTCTCCACGGTGCACCGAAGCGGGATTTAATGGATAAGCCCAATTCTCAGGAGCTGGAACGGCTGATGGAACAGCGTAAGCAC
>JAZNQK010000008.1:0-4353 GCA_045590135.1 Faecousia sp. | reverse complement strand
TCAGTTTGACGAATTGTCTGACCATCCACTGTAGGGCGGGGGCTTGCCCCCGCCGCAATGAAAACCGGTGATAATCCAGCACGGCGGGAGCAAGCCCCCGCCCTACGGGTGCGGTTATAATCTCACCGCTAAACCGGAATTCTTTTGGCAGAGGCTTTGGTCGATGTTACAATACTTGACATAGTTACAAAGATTTGGTACTCTTAATTTATCATCGTACAGTTGCTTTTTGCTGCTGTTTTAGGGGGATTTGTATGAAAAAGAAGAGAGTTTTATCTGCATTTTTAGCTTTTGCTATGCTGTTGAGCCTGTGCGGCTTTGCCCAGCCGGTGAAGGTGAGCGCAACAGATAACCCGGAAGCCTATTACAGCTATATGGAAATGAGCGAATACGGCGCTGTTTGTATTACTATGTATAACGATGTGGGCATCAGCAATGTGGTCGTTCCCGACACTTTAGGCGGTCTGCCTGTAATGGGTATTGAAAATAGTGCGTTTAGCCGCTGTGACTATGTGGAAAGCATCACCATCCCCGAAGGCATCACCTATATCGCCTCCTGGGCCTTTATGGAGTGTATGCGTCTGACCGATGTAAGCATTCCCGGTACAGTCGCAACCGTTCAGAGCAACACATTTTATAATTGTCCCAGTCTGACCAGCATCACACTGGGCGACGGTGTCAGCGAGATCGGTCCTTCGGCTTTTTCCGAATGCACAAGCTTAACCTCTGTTACTATCCCTGTAACAATGGGTACCATTCAAGGCTTTGCCTTTGATATGTGCTACAGCTTAACAGACATTTACTATGCCGGCACACAGCAACAGTGGGAAGAAATTTATATTGATTGGTCCGGCAATGAATATCTGCAAAATGCGATCATCCACTTTAACAGCACCGGCGCAGAGCCTCTGCCGGATGGTATTTTAGGTATGGGTTCCTGCGGCACGGATATGACCTGGTCTTTGGACGATGCCGGCACCTTGACTTTCACCGGCTCCGGAGCAATGAACGATTTTTCCGCAGACCGCACACCTTGGTGGTCTTTGCGCGCCAGCATTCAGCGTATTGCATTCTCCGGAAATATTACCAGCATTGGCAATTATGCTTTCTCCTGCTGTAACAAGCTGACAGAGGTTTCGATTCCGGATAGCATTACGCATATCGGTGAAAACGCGTTTGTTTCCTGTACCGGACTGACAGATATTAATATCGGCGACGGTGTTGTCAGTATCGGCAGTTATGCTTTTTCCAGCTGTACGGCACTGACCAAAATCGAAATCCCCAAAAATGTTACCATTATCGGTGATGATGCATTTTACTTCTGCATTCGCTTGTCTGAAATCACAGTAGTAGCAGAAAACAAAAATTATGCCAGCGACTGCGGTATCCTTTATAATAAAGAAATGACGACGCTGCTTTGCGCTCCGGAAGGCTTTACCGGCAGGTACACTGTTCCGGAGGGTGTCACCGCTATTGCAGACAATGCCTTCTCCAATTGCGAAAAGCTGACCGGTATCACCATTGCCGGAAGCGTTACCACATTGGGTGATAATGTGTTTAACCGCTGCTATGCACTGACGGATGTTACCCTTTCCAACGGCGTTGAAACTATGGGAAGCTCTGTTTTCTACAATTGCACAGCTTTAACACAGATCGTGTTCCCGGACAGTATCACTACAATGGGTTCGGCAGTATTCCAGGGATGTAATAATCTGGCCTTTGCAGCACTGGGCAGCGGTGTTACCAGCCTTGGCTATTATGTATTCGACGGCTGCACCAATCTGAAAAGTGTATATATCCCTGCCGGTATTACCAATATCAGCCGTTATGTCTTTGACGATTGCGACAGCTTGACAGATGTGTATTACGGCGGCACACAGGAGCAGTGGGAAAGTGTTACTGTGGGTACATATAACGACGATCTTCTGAATGCACAAGTGCATTATAACACAATGGATATTACCGCAGACAGCGGTACTTGCGGTGAAAATCTGGTTTGGACTTTAGACTTAGCCGGCACACTTACCATCACCGGCACCGGTCCAATGACAAACTATGTTTACAACAGTACATTATCTACCAAAAGTACACATCCCTGGGATGATACCGCAAATGCTATCCGAAAGATCGTTATCGAAGACGGTGTCACATCCATTGGCGCAAATGCGTTTACTTATTTCCCCAACCTGACTACAGTGGAGATCCCCAACAGCGTTACCGCCATCGGAAACTATGCGTTCTGGCACTGCGCCAGCTTAACGGATGTTGTGATTCCCAGCGGCGTTACTACCCTTGGCGATTTTGCTTTCCGGGATTGCTCCAGCCTGGCACATATAGACATACCGGTTGGCATTTTGAGTATAAACAGCGGTTTGTTTGCCGGTTGTACCAGTTTAACAGAAATCACGATCCCCGACAATGTGGTAATGATTAATCGCAGTGCATTTGAAAGCTGCAGTGGCCTGACAGAGATTACATTACCCAACCGTCTTACAAGCATCGCACTGAACGCCTTTTATAATTGTGTAAAGCTTGAAAATGTGCATTACATCGGCACTCAGGCACAATGGCAGGCGATCAGCATTGATACCAGTAATAATTATTTGACCGGCGCCAATATCCACTACAATATCAACGCAATTGTCGCGCGGATCGGTGGTCTGAACTATTCCTCCTTTGCTACAGCCTTAGCATCTGCGCAGCCGGGAGACACGGTGCAGCTGCTTGCTGATGTGCAGGCAGAGGATGTGCTGCTGACAAACGGCGTGATTCTCGATCTGAACGGCCACACCTTGACGGTAGATGCTCTGACTGCCTATGCAGAGGATCTTGCAGACGGTTATGTGAAAGACAGCAGAGTGGGTAACGGCGGCTTGTTGATCGTGGAAAAGGAAGAGGCCGTTTTCCGTGCGGATAATGAAGATTTGCCGCTGTACGATGCCGCAGCAGGTGGTTACCGTTTCTTTGACTATAAGATGGAGCTGTTTGGCAGCACCACCAATGCAGGTACCGGAAGAGAGAAATTCTGGTTCAAGTTCCATTTTTATACCGACGATACCGCTGCCGTTTTGGATGCGGATGCTTACGATATCGTAGCAGCAGGCGGTTCCGGCATGGAGGTGGGCACCCGTCTGCGCTGGAAGGATAACGAATTGCCGCAGGTCCGGTTCGTCAAAGACGGAAGCGCAGATGCCTTTGTGCAGGCTTGGGCAAAGGGCGCAACTGCTGCAAGATGGTTTTATATTACAGTTAATGGCCTGGATCGCTGCGGTAACGGCACTTTGCAGCTGACACCGGAAATCTTTATCAACGGTGTGAAAGCAGCAAACGGCAGTGTTGTTTACAAAGTTGAAGACGATTACGGCTGGTCTGAGGGCATCCAATAAGATGATCAGAAAAGGGGCGCGGTGCAAGCCGCGCCCTTTTACATTGTCGAATTTCAGTTTGACGAACTGTACAATCTAAACTGTCATTCCGAGCCAGTGCTCACACTGGCGTGGGAATCTCCTGAGAAATGCGCATAATCCGGGAGATTGCCACACCAGTGACTCGGTCACTGGTTCGCAATGACAATGGGGGTTGTGCTGCTCAACAAACCGGAATTTATCTGCGGCGGTGATTGACTTTTTCTTACATTTATGAGAGAATAAATCGATAAATTATACAAGCAAGGGGAATGAAATATGTTTCAATCCAGAACCAATACCTGCGGTGAGCTGCGTCTTGCCGATGCAGGCAAAACCGTGACCTTAGTGGGTTGGATGGAAAATGTCCGGGAAGTGGGCGCGAATTTTGCATTTATTGTTTTGCGTGACTACTACGGCACTACCCAGATCGTGGTGGAAAACGAGCAGATGATGAGCATCATCAAGCCGCTGAACAAGGAGACTACCATCTCCGTTACCGGCACTGTCCGGGAGCGTGAGAGCAAGAATCCCAAGCAGGCTACCGGCGAGATCGAGGTCGTACCCCAGAGCATTGAGGTGCTTGGCAAGTGCGTGCACAATCAGCTGCCCTTTGAGATCAATAAGAGTAAGGATGCTGATGAGAATGTGCGTCTGAAGTACCGCTACCTGGATCTGCGCAACCCTGAGGTGAAGAAGAACATCATTCTGCGCTGCCAGGTGGTGGCAGAGCTGCGCCGGTTGATGACAGAAAAGGGCTTTTTGGAGATCACCACGCCCATTCTGACCGCTTCCTCCCCGGAAGGTGCCCGTGACTATCTGGTACCTGCCCGGAATCACCCCGGCAAGTTCTATGCGCTGCCTCAGGCACCCCAGCAGTTCAAGCAGCTGCTGATGACCTCCGGCTTTGACCGCTATTTCCAGATCGCACCCTGCTTCCGGGATGAGG
>JAZNQK010000007.1:0-9829 GCA_045590135.1 Faecousia sp. | reverse complement strand
GGACCCAATGGCGATACCGGTCTGACGGGGCGCAAGATCATTGTGGACACCTACGGCGGCTACTTCTCCCATGGCGGCGGCGCGTTCTCCCGCAAGGATCCCACCAAGGTGGATAGAAGTGGCGCCTATAAGGCTCGGTATATGGCAAAGAATCTGGTGGCAGCGGAACTGGCGAGTCAAGTACAGGTGCAGCTGGCATACGCCATCGGTGTTGCCGGGCCTGTATCTGTCCGGGTAGACAGCTACGGCACCGGAAAGCTTTCCGATGAGGAACTGACTGCGCTGCTGCGCAAGACCTGCGATCTGACACCTGCAGGTATTATCCGCAAGCTGCAGCTGCGCCGGCCTATCTACGGCAAGACTGCTTTGGAGGGTCATTTCGGCGTGGCAGACCGGCCATGGGAGCAGACAGACCTGGTACCCGAACTGAAAAAATTAGCCGGTATTTGATTCCGGAAGCGTGAAACCTACACTGTCATTGCGAAACCAGTCCGCAGACTGGTTGTGGCAATCTCCTTTTGTATGGGGGATTTCCACGCCGGTTTGCGGACTGGATCGTAATGGCATTATTTTTATATTTTCTTTGCAATTCGGGGAAAATGTGCTATGATAAGAAAAAATGCATTGGAGGAAGTGCCATGCTGGATTATATCAGAATCGCCTGTGCCGTACCCCCGGTCCGGGTAGGCGATGTAAAGAAGAATGCTCAGGACATTTGCCGTCAGATGACTGAGGCAGATGCCAAAAACTGCGATGTGGTGGTTTTTCCGGAGCTGGCGCTGACCGGCTATACCTGCGGCGATCTGTTTTTTCAAAGCAGCCTGCAAAATGCGGTAAAGGCTGGTTTGCAGCAGATCGTCAGCTGCAGCGCGGAGCATAAGGAGCTGACCGCAGTGGTGGGCCTGCCTGCGGTTATCGACGGTCAGCTTTACAACTGCGCAGCCGTGATCACAGCCGGAGAGGTGCGGGGACTGGTACCCAAGACCTTTTTGCCGGACTACGGTGATTTTCGGGAAAAACGCTGGTTTGCCTCCGGCGCAGACCTGGGAAGAGAGTATATTTGCGCACACGAGCTGGGACTGGATGCCTGGTACAGTTTGAATGTGAGACCGCAGCAGATCTTCTGCCTTGCGGAGGGTGCTATGCTGGGTGTGGAGATCTGCGAAGATCTTTGGTCACCGATTCCGGTTTCTTCTGCTCTGGCACTGGGTGGCGCGGAGCTGATCGTGAACCCGGCAGCCTCCAATGAGACTATGGGCAAGCGCGCCCAGCGGAAAAGCCGTGTTATGCAGCAGTCGGTGGATTGCAGCTGCATTTATGCTTTCTGCTCCGCCGGTGAAACAGAGTCTACACAGGATATGGTGTTTTCCGGTCACAGTATTATTGCCCAGGAAGGCACGCTCCTTTCTGAAAATGAAAAGCTGATAGACAGCGATTACCTGCTGATCGCGGATGCAGATCTGGGCGTGATTCGTGCCAAGAGGAATAAAGTGAACACCTTCCGGGATGCAGCTGCTCTTTATGTCCCGGAGGGCGGTAACCGCTCCGGTGAGGCTTTTCTGAAGCAACTGCGCAGTGACGGATTTTATGCTGTGCCGGAAAAACTGCCCTTTGTGCCTGCAAACAAGGCTGACCGGCTGGAGCAATGCACTGCGGCATTCCAGGTGCAGGCTGCGGGACTGAAGCAGCGTCTTGCCACCATTGGCGCCAAGGCGGTCATTGGTATCTCCGGCGGCCTGGATTCCACACTGGCATTGCTGGTGACGGTGGAGGCTATGCGCCAGCTGGGTAGACCGATGTCTGATATTTATGGCATTACTATGCCTTGTTTTGGCACATCGGACCGCACTTACCAAAATGCCTGGGCGCTGATGAAAAAGCTGGGAATCTCTTGCAAGGAAATCAATATCCGTGATGCGGTGACCGGGCACTTCCGGGATATCGGTCATGACCCTGCTGTGTTCGATACCACCTATGAAAATGCCCAGGCCCGGGAACGGACGCAGATCCTGATGGATTATGCAGGCGAGGTGGGCGGCATTGTCATTGGCACCGGTGACTTAAGCGAGCTGGCGTTGGGGTGGTGTACCTATAATGGCGACCATATGAGTATGTACAGCGTCAACGCCTCCATTCCCAAAACACTGATCCGCTGGATCATTGAGGCAGTGGCAGAGAGATCCGCCTTTGCAGCTGCCAAAGAAGTGTTGATGGATGTGCTGGATACTCCCATCAGTCCGGAGCTGCTGCCTCCGGATGCCCAGGGCAAGATCAGCCAGCAAACAGAGGATATTGTCGGTCCCTATGCGCTGCACGATTTCTTCCTGTACTATATGGTCAGCTACGGCTTTACGCCTGCCAAGATCTACACACTTGCCTGCCGTGCCTTTGCAGACAACTTTGATGCGGCTACGGTGAAAAAATGGATCAAGGTATTTTACCGCCGCTTCTTTACCCAGCAGTTCAAGCGTAATTGTCAGCCGGACGGTGTAAAGGCCGGCGTGATGAGCCTGAGCCCCAGAGGGGATTGGCAAATGCCCAGTGACGCAGCTGCCAAACTGTGGCTGGAAGAGGCAGAAGCATTATAACGATCACAACACGCGTCTGGTTATCACCAGACGCGTGTTGTTTTACAAAGAAAATGATCGTCGCAGATAAGCAGATTATTCGAAAGACAAAATACAAAATGCGGTACTAAAAATATAGAATCTTTTAATTATGTGACACAATAACAAATTATGCGTCCTCTGTGTAATCTTTATTTATCAATAATATTTCTTTATTTTACAATAAAGAAAATGAATATTTTGGGATTACAAAGAAAAGAAAGAATGCTATAATGTAAAATAGAAAAGTACTTCTGCAAGGAGGATTTTGTATGAAGATGATGAGCAAACGGATCTTAGCTTTTGTGCTGACTGTTTGTATGCTGTTTTCCGTGCTGCCCCCTGTGGTGCTTGCCGCAGGCGAAGGAACCGGAAACCAGCCGGGTGAAAAGGTGGTTTATGACTTCGCCTTGGAGAATACCACCTTGACTACTACTGCAGGCGGTTCTTTTGCCAAGGCCGAGCCGTCTTCTGGCGTTATCTCCGGAAGAATAAAGGAGTATTATGACGCAGGGACGCTGAACTGGAAATTTGTCTCCAATAATGCGGATTACTTTACGGGATTGGGTCATACCGTTGCGGAGAGATCCTATTTTGGCGGCGACTCCTATGTGTGGAACGGTATGCGCTTTGGTTTTATGGTGACACCTGCTATCAACAACAACTCCTATCCTGCAGGTCACTGGCACGCACTGGAACTGCGGGTGGATACGGCAGGTACCTATGACCTGACACTCAATCACTATATTCGCGCAAACGGCGCGGCGGTAGGTGAAGTTTATCTTCTGCAAGGCAGCTATGCAGACAACGCTGCGATCGAAGCGGCTATGACGCAGAAGGGCGCATTTGCACAGGTGAATTTCACCAAGACGAACAACACCATTGAAGAGAAAGTGACACAGCTGGGTCAAACGCAACTGGCTGCCGGTACTTATACACTGGTATTCAAGGCTGTTTCCTCCCGCTTAGCTACCTCTGAGTCGTATATCTATGTGCGCTCTTTGGAAATGGAGCTACTGGAGCTGAGCAGCCAGCCGGCGCTGAAGGAAGTTACCTATGACTTCGCTAAGGAAACTATGATCGCAAAAACCAATGATAACAACTATGTAAACAAGACATTTTTTGCGATCCCGGACAGCACGCTCAATACCCTATATCAAAACGAGACCATCAACTGGAAGCCTGCATCTTCCAATTTGGCGTCCCTTGTCCAGGGCGAGGTTACTGCTGCTACCAGCTATTGCGGCTTTGGCAATACCAACACCTGGAATGGCTACCGGTTGGCGGTAAAGGCCACCGGCGGATCAAAGTCTTACCTTTCCCAGTATTGGTTTGCCTTTACCTTAGCCGCGCCTGATGCAGGTACATATGAAGCGGTGCTGAATTATCAAACGAGAAATGACAGCAATGTGGATGTGAAGGTTTACCTGCTGGAAGGTGAACTGACGGATCCTGCACAGATCCAGACTGCGATGACCGGTGAGACCCTTGTTAACGGCGGCTTTAACAGCCGTATGGACAGAGCAGGTGTTGTCAATACCGGAAGAGTATATGCAAACGGCACTGCTTCCCTGGGTGAAATGGAGCTGAAGAATACCCCGTATACATTAGTCATCAACACCACCAGTGATGACGGTGTCTACTTCTTCCTGGACAGCGTGAAGCTGACAGAAAAGAAAGACACAGAGGAAACCACAGCACCCCAGGAGACAACCGTATCACAGGAGACGACTGTTCCGCAGCCGCAGCTGCCGATTATGGGTCACAGCTTCGAGATCGGCGGTGTTTCCCAGCTGGTCAATGAAAACGGCGCTGCTTTGGCAGGAACAAAGCTGACCGATGCTGTAAATCAGAGCGCATTGACTGAGTGGTATGATAACGGCGTGATCTCCTGGAAATACGCCATGGACAATCTGGCAAAATATAAGACGGAAACCAACAGCGTGTCCAATACTTATTTTTTTGGCGGCAACAATTCTTATAAGTATGCCGGTCTGCGCCTTGGTGTTAAGGTCGATGGCGCATATCCTGCCGGCTACTGGACGGCCTTTACCATTCAATCTCCCGGTACAGGCAACTATAAAATGTCCGTTGGCTATCAGACAAGAAGAGACGGCTCCTCTGCCGGTGAAGTTTATATCATCAAGGGTACATTTACCGATGCTGCAGCGTTGGAAGCAGCAATGAATTTGCATAATTTGCGTGCAGTAGTTGACTTCAGCAGCAAAGATGCGGACTTCTCTGCGAAACAGACCCAGGATCTGGGTGTTATGGCTATGGAAGCAGGGGAGTACACCCTGGTGTTCCGGGCAAAGGCCGGCAGCGCAGCCGGTGCTTATATGCATGTCAACGGTTTGACCTTTGAAGCAACCGATACTCCTGCCTATACCCCTGAGCTGCCGGAAGGCTCTCTGCCTAAGGAGCTGACACCCCAGGGCTATAGCTTTGCCATCGGTGCCTCTGCTTTGACCAATGCCTACGGTGCGGCAATGGCCGGCACCGTATTGACCAATCCGGAAAACCTGCAGGCACTGGAGAAGTATTATAACGACGGTTATATCTCCTGGAAGTACCTGATGGACAATCTGGATAAGTTCAAGACAGAGACCACCAAGGTGAATAATACCTTCTACCTTGGCGGCAATAGCGACTATAAGTATACCGGTCTGCGACTGGGTGTTCTGGTTCGGGAAGGGGAAGAACGCAGCTATCCTGCCGGCTATTGGGCAGCCTTTACAATGAAAACACCCGGCACCGGAAACTATAAGATCGAACTGGGTTATCAGACCAGAAACGACTCTACCTCTGCCGGTGAAGTGTACATCATCAAGGGTACATTTACCGATCAGGCAGCGCTGGAAAAAGCAATGACAGCCGACAATCTGCGCCAGGTGGTGGACTTTACCGGCGATAAGGATTTCTCCGATGTGCGCAAGATCGACCTGGGCATTATGGAATTTGCGGCAGGGGAATACACCCTGGTGTTCCGGGCAAAAGCCGGCAGTCAGGCCGGTGCCTATATGCACATTGACGGTCTGACCTTTACTGCTACCAACGAAGCAGCTTACAAACCCGAATTGCCTGCCGGTGCCATTACCGGTGAAGCAAAGCCCATCGGCTACAGCTTCAAGCTGGGCGCATCCAACCTGACCAATATTTATGAAGCCTCTATGGCTGGCTCCTTGCTTATCAGCAAGGAAAATCTGCAGGCATTGGAAAAGTACTATGCAGACGGTTTTGTTTCCTGGAAGTATGCAGCTGACAACCTAAGTAGCTTTCAGAATGCCAACAACAAGGTGTCCAACACCTGTTATATCGGCGACGGCGTTAAGTATAAGTGGAACGGCCTGCGTCTGGGCCTGATGGTTCGGGAAAACGAGGAAAATTCCTATCCCTACGGCCACTGGACAGCCTTTACCATTAAGTCCCCGGGTAAGGGTATGGGCTATCTGACCCTGGATTACCAGACCCGTGCCGACGGCACACAGGAGGCTGAGATCTATATCATCAAGGGCGCACTGACGGATCCTGCCCAGATCGAAGCGCAGCTGATCGAATCCAACAAGCTGAACTATGTGGATATGAAGGGTGCCAGCTTCACTGTGATGAAGGATAAGAGCAAGTACCTGGGCGCAGTTGACTTTGACGAGGGCGAATATACCATCGTGTTCAAAGCCGCTATGGACAGCGGCAACAAGGCGGCATATATGTTCATCGACGAGCTGCACATCAAAGATACTGCACCTCCTGCACCCACCGAGTTTGTCTATGACTTTGACCTGAACAACCAGGAAGAGGGCATTTATAAGGGCAAGGCGGTGCTGAAGGACAAGATCCCCGACATTCAGGCTCGCTATGAAAAGGGTAAGCTGAACTGGATGTACTATGGTAAGGATGTAGGCTTAAGTGACGAAGGCCACCGGTTCAACTGGCGTGACGGCTTGGGCATCTATACTATGGAAGGTAACTGGATGGCCTTTAAGATCAAGTCCCCCGGCCCCGGTGTGTATACCTTTATCCTGAACCACGCGATCTCCGGTAACGGTGCGCTGGGCGCGATTTATGTACTGCCGGCAAATACACCGGTATCGCAGATCCCCACTGCTATGGACCACTCCAACAGAGTCGGTAAAGTGGAATTCTATAATGATACCGGCACGACCCCTGTTGTTGGTGGATCTACCAGCACCGTGGGCGCATTTGAGCTGGGCAGTGCTGATGAGTATGTGGTCGTCTTTGAGGCATACGATAACACACCCTACAAAAATAACTTCGCCTATATGTGGCTGACGCAGCTGATCCTCAAGAAGGGCGACTACACGACCCAGACTGTGGTGGGTCAGAGAAAGGTCAAGCCCATCGTGGTAGACGAAGGTCCTTGCCGGACTATGGAGCCCACTATTTACCTGACTACAGGTGAGGTCAACGGACAGGATTATCTGTTTATGCCCACCGAAGGTAAGAAAATGTATATCTTCAATCTGGAGGATATGGTCAAGGTCCGTGAGGTTACGATTCCCTTCAATACCTGCCGTGGCATCGGCACGGATAAGGACGGTATGATCTGGCTGGTAGGTGATACCTCTTTGGTACACCGCTACGATCCCTACACCAACACTGGTATGACCACCTATAACTATAAGCTCAGCGGCGGTATCGATAATTCCACCACGGCATTTGATATGGAGTTTGATGACCAGGGCAATATCTACTTTGGCACATTCTCTATGGGATATGTGGTCAAGTACGATCCTCAGGCGGATAAGTTCTCCAAGGTTGGCGGTGATATCAATCCCGATGCCGGCTATTCCTGTGGCATTGAGGTGAAGGACGGCTTCCTGTATGCAGCGGTGTCCGGAGACCGGAACAGTGATGGCATTAAAATTGCGGAAGTAGTCAAGATCGATCTGGCAACAGACAAGATCGTTTCCAGAGTGGATATCAAAGAGCAGTTCGGCGATAAGGAAGTTATGGTCCGTGGCGCCGGTATCTGTGGCGATACCTTGTTTATGGGCGGCGCTTCTATGGAGGGCTTCGTGGCCTTCGACATCAATACCATGGAAATGAAAGACTATGGTATGACCAAGCAGATCAGCTATGCACCCACGGAAGAGATCGACGGCAAGTGCTATATGATCGTCTCCGGCTACGGCGTGTACCAGTATGATTCTGTTGCGGATACCCTGACCAAGATCCCCGGTATGGATGCTGCCACTATTGGCTTCCGTGCCCAAAAGCACAGTTCCATCACCCTGAGCAACAACCCCTTGTTCCCCGGCACTTCTTACATCACCAACACCGGCACCGGTCTCAAGATTTACAATATGGAGACCAAGCAGGTATTTACCCCTCATCTTTACGATGAGAAGAAGGACGGCAGCGGACAGATCATCCGTACCATCGTTCGCGGTGAAGAGGGTGACGATAACATTTATGTTGGCGGCTTTAACACCATCAACTGCGCGCAGATCAACACCATTACCGGCGAGCGTACCATCTTCGAGGCTACCTCTGCCCAGACGGATGTTATGCTGTGGCACGAGGGCGCACTGTATGTGGGTAACTACAATGCAGGCAACATTGTTCGAATCAACTTCGAAGATCCCGAGAAGAATGTCATCCTGCTGACTATGAAGTCTTTGTACAATCAGGCCCGTGTTCACGCACTGGCAGCCGGTGATGATTACCTCTTTGCCGGTACGATCCCGGATGCCTTCCTCTACGGCGGCTGCCTGGCTGTCATCAACCTGAAGACCCAGGAACGCATCGTGGAAGAAAATCTGATCCCCGGTCAGTGTGTCACCAGCCTTGCCTACAATGACGGTATCGTCATTGGCGGAACCTCCACAGCCGGCGGTACCGGCGCCCAGGGCTCTGCCACCGGCACAGAATCCGCTGTGATCTTTGCCTACGATGTGGAAAAGAAGGAAAAGGTGGCTGAGCTGGATCTGCGGCAAGTTTTCCCGGGTCTGCCGGACACACTGCAGCATATCGACGGTTTGATCGAAGACCCGGATATTGAAAATAATGGCAAATTCTGGGGTATGATCTCCGAAACGCTGTTTACCTTCACCTTCGATAAGGAAACCAACACATTTAAGGTAAAGGAAGAGCTGTCCTTCGGTTATGATAAGGTCATTACCAACCGTTCCACAGATGACTGTAACTTCGCCTTTGACGGCAACGGCTATCTGTATGTAGCCTTTGGCGAGCAGGGTGGTATGCGTAAGGTCAATATGGCTAACCCCAAGGACAATGAGCGTATCAATATGGAGACACCGAAGACCTTTGCTTTGGGTCCCGACGGCAACCTCTATTATTCCTGTGCCAATGCAATCTTGAAGATGTTCCCCCTGAATGTCACAGAGGATGACTGGGTAACGGCAGAAGCCGTTGACCAGCTGATCCTGGATATTGGTGAAAAGATCACCCTGGACAGCGAAGAAAAGGTAATGGCTGCCCGTGCTGCCTATGATGCTTTGGATCTGAAGCATAAATCCCTGGTCCAGTTCCTGGAGATCCTGGAGATTGCAGAAACTGACCTCTTGGAGTGTAAGATCGATGCCATCGGCGAGGTCACACTGGATAAGAGAACTGAGATCGAGGCAATTCTCGCAGCCTACAATGCACTGACTGCTATCCAGCAGAAGTATGTGAAAAACTACGCACTGCTGAACGAAGCGGATCTTGCTCTGCAAGCACTCATCAACGCACAGGTCGCTGCCGAGATGCAGAAGATCATTGATGCAATGAAGGATGCAAAGGATATTACCCTGGATGATTACGACTATGTAATGGGCATCAAGGCGCAGTATGATGCACTGCTCTTCCTGCAGAGGCAGTTGGTGGATGCCACTCGCCTGGAAGCGGCCTTGGCGAAGATCACCGAGCTGCGCCAGGAGAAGATCGAGTATCTGAAAAAGCTGATCGCATCCATCGGTGAGGTCACGCTGGAGGATGAACCCATTATTGTCGAGGCAGTTGCTATCTTTGATTGGCTGACCCTGGATGAGCGTAATCAGGTGGATTACATCACCCTGAACGCAGCCGAGAAGGCACTGAAGAAGCTGCAAAAGGCGGCGGCTGAGGAAGTGGATGCGCTCATCGAAGCCATCGGCGAAGTCAAGCGCTCCTCCGGTAAGGCTATCGAGGCAGCAAGAGCCGCTTACGATGCGCTGACAGAAGGCTCTAAGCAGTATGTCAAGCTTCTCGACACTCTGCTG
>JAZNQK010000006.1:0-52096 GCA_045590135.1 Faecousia sp. | reverse complement strand
CGGTGCGCCTTCCTCGCTCACCGATCGCAGCACTCACTGCGCTTGCCCTTGCCTCCACCACTGGTGGCGGGCAAGCTCGTGACCATCCCGAACACAGAAGTTAAGCACATCTGCGCCGACAATACTTGGCGGGCGACTGCCTGGGAAGATAGGTAACGCGAACACAAGAGAGTCAGGAGAAATCCTGACTCTCATTTTATTTGATTTTGTAGGGTCCGGCCTCCCGGACGGACCGCCATGTGAGGTAATGAATTAGGATCGTCGTGGATGCCGATCCCTACATATATTTACTTGTCATTGCGAACCAGTTCACAGACTGGTGTGGCAATCTATTGATAAATACTGGTCATTTATGTTGGTTATCCTGCTCTTTTTTCACGATTTCCCAACTTGCCGGGTAATGCTCTCGATAGTAATTGGCCATCGCTCCGGGAGTGTTCAACAGGCCTGCTTTTCTGATTCTATCTGTCTCTGCCTTGCAGATCCAGGTCAGTATCTCCTCTGATAATTCGTGATATCTACGAATGACGAGTGTCCCAAGCTGTTCCTGCTCCAGCAGAGCTTCGCAGGCATCCGGGATATAGGTTTCACTGATGACCGTAACGGCAGTTTTTGAGACTGCTTCATTGGGGATTCTTGTGGTTTCCGTCTTTTCGGGATCACACAGGTATAGGCTTGCGCTTTTGCCGCGATATAGAATCTCCAAGGCATTTGGGAAGTATTCTTCAAAATATATTTGTCCCTCCTTGGTATAACCATAGGTGTACTCATAGTTTTGGACAGAGTACATAAGTGCCATAGGCAGCAATGTGGTCATATAGACCATGGCTGGTTTCTCAAATGATTCCGGTTTCCCAGGTTTCAATACTGTTAGTCCTGAGGTGGGTGAGCAATGATAATATGTCATAATACATTCCTCCTTGTGCTGTATATTGTACTGCTAAGAAAAGAAACTACAAGTCTTGAAAAACACCCAGTTTTCTGCTATAATAAAATCACAATGGAAAGAGATATGCGCTCCCATCGCTCCCCTGGGAAGATAGGTAACGCGAACATAAGAGAGTCAGGAGAAATCCTGGCTCTCATTTTATTTGATTTTGTAAAGTCAAAATAATCAGCGCCCATCCCAATGGGATGGGCGCTGTTATATCGTATTGATCAGAACAGATCCTCAATGAAAATGTAAGTAAATCCGTTTTCGTGAAATTGTTTTGCCGCGTACAGAAGTTTGTCAGCATAATCCGGCTGATAGTTGCAATATTCCGGATAGAAGTACTGCTCATGGACACCGTAGCCGATGTATTCCTTATCCAGCAAATCGGGGATCTTGGCGGCAAGGGACTCCATAGTGTTGGTGTTCAGCAAGATACCGCCGTTGGACATAGGCTTGAAGTGAATGCCAAGCTCCTCGTCGTAGTGTCCCTTTGTGGTGTAGTAGATGGTATCTACAATATCCTGGCTCAAATGATTATATCCATGAAGCGCAGTACTCAGAACACCTGCACGACCGGGACAGCAATAAACACCGCTGTCAGGCTTCTTGTTTTGCATTAGCCGTTTTGCGTGGCCGTAGGGCAATGATGCAGCATCGCCGCTGTATTCGATTTTTTCTCCATTTGATACGGAAATGACCTTAATACCTGTGTCCTTTAACGCGCGGCAGCCTTCCTTGCTGATAGGCATCCAGTGAGGAACCGTTGCATAGGCAAAACTCTTGGAACCTGCGAAACGGGTGACTTCCCGTATGGTGCGGTCAATGTTGATCTTAACATCCTCGTAGCTTGCGTTGATATAGGGATAATCCGGATATTCCTGCTTTGAATGAAAGCCGAAGCGCAGCCAGTCAGACGCAGATTCAAATTCAGCTTTATAGGTATCCGGTACTTCGGAAAGGGTAAATTCATCCTCACCGTAATAAAAATCTGTCCTGTAAAACAGATTCAACTGAACCTTCATTCCATAGCGATCGTGTCCCTCTTTCAGCATTTTCATAAAGGGCACATCGAAAAGGGAGACAGGTTTGGTGCGGGTCAGATCCCGCATTGTCCAAATAATATCATCAATGTAAAAATAGCACAATTTCGTCATACTGTTGGCCTCCAGCTATATATTTGGAACTTGCTAAGACGATTATAGAATAATATTCATAAGATTACAATATAAATTTGGCTTAATACACCGAAAAAGTACACTAAGCAATTATTTTATAATGAATGCTTGACACTTCTTTCGATTTGTGAAAGAATGTAAAAAACAAAATAAGGAGAGAGTGATATGCGTTTAAAAATCGTTTCTTCCCTGGAAAAGTGCTTTCTGGATGAAAATGTAACCCTTAAGTCAGCTTTTACCGGCGTGTCTATGCTGAAAAATGAGCGGTATTCCTTTCAGATATGTTATGATATGGAGCTTAATGACTTCAGTCAGCCGTTCGTTCATTATCAATTGGAGTCACCTCTGAAGGACTATATTTCTGTGTATTTGGTGCAGAGCATTCCCTCTGCTTTCCCTTGCTACCCTGACCACTATGATGAAAACTATCTGCGCACCGCACCGGGCCTTTACCCGGATCTGCTGAAGCCGGTTACAGAGCAGACAAGTCTGCCTAACAGCACCGCACTCCACGCTTTGTGGATTGAAATTGCACCGGAAGGAAAGATGCCTGCCGGTACATATCCTATTACTCTTCGTATTAAAGATTTGGATGATGAAAGCAAAGTGTGGGGCGAGGTCACCACAACAGTGGAGATCATTGATGCCCAGCTTCCTGAGCAGGAGCTGATCTTTACCCAGTGGTTCTATCCGGATTGCCTGCAGCAGTACTATGGAACAGAAATGTATAGCGAGGAGCATTGGAAGATCGTAGAGAACTTTATGCGCCACGCCCGGAAGTACGGTCAGAATATGATTTTGACACCCCTGCTGTCTCCGGAGCTGGATACATATATCGGCGGTTACCGTCCCTCTACACAGCTGGTGGATATCACTGTAACCAACGGTAAGTACAGCTTTGACTTTACAAAGATGGGCCGCTGGGTAGATCTGTGTGACGAGATCGGCATTCAGTATTTTGAGATCAACCATTTCTTCAGCCAGTGGGGCGGTTATGCCTGCCCGCAGGTACACGCCGTGGTAGATGGCGAGCAAAAGCGGATCTTCGGCTGGGATACCTCCTCTGAATCTGACGAATATGCCCAATTCCTACAGGCATTACTTCCTGCGTTCCTTGCATTTATGAAGAGCAAGAATGGGGCAGACAAGCGCTGCTATTTCCATATCTCTGACGAGCCTACTTTGGAGCATATGGATAACTACACCCGCTGCAGCAATTTGATAAAGCCCTTGGTTGAAGGGTATCCCGTTATGGATGCACTGTCCAACTACGATTTCTATGAAAAGGGATTAGTGGAAAGACCGGTTCCCGGATCAAACCATATCCAGCCGTTCTTAGACAATAATGTAAAGAATCTTTGGACATATTATTGCTGTATGCAGAGAGAAGGCGTTGCCAATCGCTTCTTTGCAATGCCCTCTGCCAGAAATCGTATCATCGGTGCGCAGCTGTATAAGTTTGACATTGTCGGCTTCCTGCATTGGGGCTACAATTTCTACAATACCAGACGATCCTATGAAACGATCAACCCCTTTGTCATCTCCGACGCAGGCGCACAGTTCCCCTCCGGCGATGCTTATTCTGTTTATCCCGGTGAGAACGGAACGCCTTGGCCGTCTCTGCGTCAGATAGTCTTTAATGAGGCACTGCAGGATCTGCGCGCGTTGAAGCTGTGCGAATCCCTGTACGGCAGAGAATACACGATGCAGCTTTTGGAGTGTGGCATTGAGCCGATCACTTTCGAAAGCTATCCTAAGGATGCAGATTATCTGCTGAATCTGCGCCGCAGGGTGAATGCGGCGATCCGCGAAAAGTTAAGCGTATAATGAAGCAGGGCGCTTCCTTTGGGAAGCGCCCTGAAATTTATTGCTGATATTTGCCTTTTTTACGAGTGGGTGCCGGATACAGCCGCCAGATCAGAACGCCGAAGACCGCTGCACAGCCAAGGCTGACCTTCCAGCCCAGGGAGAATGCTGCGTTGCGATAGGTAAATGTTATCGTGTGCTGACCCTCCGGCAGCAGCAGACCTAACATTGCGTCGCCAATGAGCACTGTCTGAGCAGGTTTGCCGTCTACTGTAGCTACCCAGTTTCCGTTTTGCGGAATGGAGGTATACAGCACGCCGCTGCGGTCACAGTTGATACTACCCTCCAAATAGGTGTCTCTAAAGGTGGTCAGCTGTAAGGTGGACTTACTGAGAATGCTGTGCGCTTTGCGGAAAATGTCGTCATCCATAATACCTGCGTTGACCCGGATCGTGCCGGACTCACCCTGTTTACATTTGAACTTGACTTCCACCACATCGCCTGCAGCCACATCGCCAACAGCCACCGTCAGCGGCAGGGAATAGGCGCGACCGGAGGTGCTTTCCGAGCCGGTCTCGATACAGCGGCCATTTACATAGATATTAAACTTGTTCTTCTTGGAAAGATCCAGCTCCACACACATAAAGCCGTCTTGTTCGACAGAATAGGAGTAAGTGACTGTTCCGCTTCCGGTGGCACTGTAGGTGCTGTAACCGGTTTGGGTGGTGGTCTTCATATTCACATTTTCAGAACCGGTGATGGTAAGGGGGTAACCTACGATCAATGTCCAGGGATCTTCGCCTATTCCGGTGGCAGCCCGGAGCAGTTCGTTTTGGAAGATCAGATCGTTGGTAGCGGTGGAAAAATCCACATTCAGCAGCTGGGCATTGGCAAGAAAACCCAGAGGAAGATGCGCGTTATTTTCCAATAGAGTTACTTTTCCAACAGTAAAAACTTCATCATAATACCGGTTGTTTGTTAACTGATTATCCCGGTCAATGAGGTATTTCAGGCCTAAGAACAGCTCTGCAATGGGGGAGCTTTCTTCATAGCGGTAGCGGTTATAGGTGTTCTTTGCGCCGTAACCTAAGGTCTTCATAAATTCTGTTACCTTTACATTGGCAGAGCTTGTAAAGGTGGTGATGCCATAGAAGCCGTTCAGCGCACCGTCATTCAGAGTCTGAGAGCGGGGAACTTCTGTCCGGTAGAAGGGATTGTCATCCTCCAATTCTTTCATGATCGCAATAATGGAAGCGGTGTCGTCTAATCCCTTAGGGTAATTGGTCACACCGGTGGAGGGGAATGCCACATTGAAATTTACCAGATTCAGGATCATTTCCATCAGCATCACACCGCACATAAGATAAGACGCGGTTTGCCGGCGGTTGATCAGTTCCTTCAGATGCTTGGTACGAAGCTCCTTGTCTTTCTGCTCGGGTGCTTTCTTTTCCAAACAGCTGTACACAAACACGCTGATATAAAGCAGCAGCATAGCACCGTTATAGCCCCAGTATGCAGGATCTGTAAGATCCTCGGCGCAGAGCATTACGCCAAGGGCGGCAATACCGGCAAGAACGACTTGCCAAAGCTTGAACTGACGCCGCAGCAGATAGGCGCGGTACGCCATATACAGCATAACAAAGCTGTACAGAAAACTGAACCGATGGGGGATCATATTGGGGAAATGGAAGCCGTGCCAGATGTAATCCAGCTGCCGGATGATAAAGCTCAGACTGAAAAACAGCAGCAGGAAAACGCTGCAGATCTTATCCCGGAGCTTGATCTGCTTGGCGCTGAGGAACAGCACAGCGAAGATCACGCTGAAGACGCCGCAGTAAACATTGGGCAGGCCTTCCTTAAAGGTAGGCTCAAGACCACCGTTCATATTGCCGGCGACCTGTTTCATCGCATCGAATAAGCCGGCCCAGGTGTTCTCGTCCACAATGTTGAAATCCAGGGTCTGGGGGAACTTGTTTACGCTGGACTGGGTCGTCTGAAGGGCTGCAATGGTGGGAAGCTCCAAAATAGCAGTCATACCGATGGCAAGTATGGAGAAAACTGCAATACGGCACAGATCAGCAAGGAACTTTGCAAAGCCTCTCCAACGGCAGATCTGATAGCATATAAACACCAAAAAAACAAAAATGCAGGTAAAAAAGCCGATATAATAATTAGATAGTACAGACAAAAACAGGGTCAGTGTGTAAAGGATGAATTTACCGTCCTTCACGAGGGATACGGTACCCAGCACCACCAGGGGGAGCAGTGCAAAGGTATCCAGCCACATAACATTCCACTGATATCCCAGTGCCCATGCACAGAAACCATAGAAAGCACCGAACATAACGATTGCCGGATCTTTTTTCTGAAAGACTTTGCCAAGGAAGATAGCGAAGAACAAGCTGGCAAGGCTCAGCTTGATGGGCATCAGCAAGGAGAAGTATTCCAGTACCAAGCCTTCAGGAACAAGAACGCTTAAAAGATTCAGCGGGGAAGCCAGATAATAGGAGATCAGGCCTAAATAATCCATACCCAGACCCACATCCCAGTTGTAAAGCAGAGAGCCGCCGGAACGCAGGGTATCCCGGAAGGCGTAGAAAAACGGATAGTATTGGTGATACATATCCGAATAGAGCATAGAGTAGCTGTTGCCGAAGGGCTCTGTTCCGCGAATGATCATAGCGATCAGCATAGAGATCAGCGGCACCAAAAAGGCAAGCAGGTAATAATTTAATTTCAGTTGCTTTCCCAACCGAACAGGTGTTTTCTTCATAAACATCCCCCATAATATCAATTAATGTATATACTAACATATTTTTCTCCGGGGGTAAAGATATTATTGGGAAATGAAATAAAAAAGTGCTTTCCGAACGGAGGAAAGCACTTTGGGGTATATTCCGGTTTAACGGCGGGATATGTTCCTTTCTTGTTTCGGCAAGAAAGGAACCAAAGAAGCCGACCTAAGGGGCGCTACGAGCAAATCGCGATAGTAGATGTGCGATTGCCACCGGCAATCGTGGATTGGCAGATTCGCTGCGCTCTGCAACACCCCTTAGGTATCCCCCGCCGCTCTACCCAACAGCGAGAAAGACTGTGGTTGCAGCATAAAAACTTTTTTGTTTTTTCTGCAGTAAAGATACCGGGCACAATCAGGATGCGTATCATTTTTTGCCAAGGGGCGTGCGAAAGTGTCAGCAGCGACTCGCTGCCAAACTGAAATTTGAAGAAATCACAGGATCAGGCAGATCAGTCCGGTTGCGCCTTCGTTGACGATTCGGTTCAAGCTGCCCCGGAACTTGCTGCGTACATCGTCGGGAATGCGTATCACCTTGGCATTCAGCCCCTCCTGGATCAGCTCATACACGGATTTCCCGAAGATATTGCTCTCCCAGAGCTTTTCCGGCGATTCGCCGCCTAAGTAGGCGATCAGATCCTGGGATTGCTTTTCATCGCCCACGATGGGGGATATCTCTGTGTCGATGTCCACCCGGATCATATGGATGGACGGTGCGCCTGCCTTTAGCTTTACGCCGAAGGAAGTGCCCTTGTGCAGTAGCTCCGGTGTTTGCAGGGTCATTTCCTCTGCAGTGGGCATCACGATCCCATAGCCGGTAGCTTTTACGGATTGCAAGGCATCGGAGATCTTGTCGTATTCGCGCTTCGTATCGGAAAGCTCTGTCAGCAGCTGCAGCAGCTGGGCATCGCTGCGGATGGGCATACCTGCTTTGGCGCTGAGGATCTCGTAGAACAAAGCCTCAGGAAATACGATAACACAGCTGACCGTTCCGGTAGAAAGATCGATATCCCGGATGGAAAGATCCACTACCTGCTCCAGATCTTTCAGCTCCTGCAATATTGGCTCTGCGTGGGAAAGCTGCTGTATCTGCTGTGCGCTTTGCAGCAGTGCGTCGTAAATGCTGCGGCGAATAGGATGCTCTGCTTCCAAAGCGTCCAGCCAACGGGGAAGATAAACGCGCAGTTGCTGCATCGGAAAGGCATAGAGAATGCTTTTCAGAAGCTGTTTTATGTCCTCGGCGGTAAGACTTTGACAGTCTGTGCACAGAGCATTTACACCGAATTCCTCTTTTAGATACGCACAAACCTTTTTGGCTTCCTCTGCATAGGGCTGACAGGAGTTGACCACCACCAAAAATGGCTTTCCGGTTGCCTGCATATCCATGATGGCGCGCCGTTCTGCCTCTAAATAATCCTGCCTTGGAATATCGGTAACAGTGCCGTCGGTGGTGACCACAAGGCCGATGGAGCAGTGCTCCTGCATCACCTTCTTTGTACCCAGCTCAGCGGCTTCCGTCATTGGGATCTCATGGTCGTACCAGGGGGTGGTGACCATTCGCGGCGCACCGTCCTCTTCCGCGCCTACAGCGCCGGGGACCATATATCCCACAGAGTCGATCATCCGTATGCGCAGTCTTGCAGCTGCATCCGGCGAGATCTGCACAGCCTCTTCGGGTACGAATTTCGGCTCACTGGTCATAATGGTCTTTCCGGAGCCGCTTTGGGGCAGCTCATCCTTTGCCCGTTCCCGGCGGTAAGGTTCTTCAATATTGGGGATCACCAATTCTTCCATTATCCGTTTGATCAGTGTGGACTTACCGGTGCGTACAGGACCCACCACGCCGATGTATATATTTCCGTGGGTGCGTTTTTCAATGTCAGCGTATATGTTTTCCATAGCCAACCTCCTTAATCGAGTGCGGTCTACCATAGGGTATGTCCCTGACCGGACAAATAGAACGCAATTGTTAAGCGGTTAAAAAAGACCCGGAAAAACGCGAAAATAATGTTTGACAAATGCGGCAAAAGCCTATATAATATCTAAGCACGACTGTTAGGAGGGGATACTATGCTTCTGGGACTGTCCAAGATCATCGACTGTCCGGGCGCGTCTGTAGACTTTTCCACCAGCGTGGATCTGAGCGATCTTTTGTACGGTACAAGCTACCCGGTGTCTGAACCGGTGATTGCCAGCGGAACTGTGCGCAATACGGCCGGCGTTCTGGTTATGACCGGAACGATCCGCACCTGTTTGCACGGCACCTGTGACCGCTGTGCAGATGACTTCACCCGGGATATACAGATCCCCATCGATGTGGTGTTGGTCACAGAGCTTGCCAATGAAGATAGTGAAGATGAATGGGTATTTCATCTGGAGGCGGACAGCGCTGATCTGGAAGACATTGTTCGCACGGTATTCGTGCTGAATATGGATTCCAAGCTGCTGTGCAAGCCGGATTGTCAGGGACTGTGCTGCCGTTGCGGCAAGAATCTGAACAATGGGCCTTGCGGTTGCCAAAAGGAACTGGATCCCCGTTTTGCTGCTTTACGGCAGCTTCTCGATAAGTAGTATAAATGAGTGCTGCCAACCAAGCAGTCTAAACAAGGAGGTGTCATCCATGGCTGTCCCTAAGTGTAAAGTATCCAAGGCCCGTCGCGATCAGCGCCGTGGTTCCAACTGGAAGCTGTCTGCGCCCAGCGTAGTCGTTTGCTCCAAGTGCGGTGAGCCCGTCATGCCCCACAGAGCATGCAAAGCTTGCGGTAACTACAATGGCCGTCAGGTTCTGGCTGCCAAGGCTGACTAAGGCAGGAAAGTAAGAGGAAGGCGTCCAGCCTTCCTCTTTTTCCGTTTTTTGGATTGACCATTGATTTACAAAAAGATTTATGCCATAATATATGGTAGCGTTTTCGAAAGGAGTGATCGATATGGCAAAGCCTTTGGTTGCCATTGTGGGACGGCCCAATGTGGGTAAGTCCATGCTCTTTAATAAGCTTACCGGTCACAGAACCTCCATTGTCGAGGATACCCCCGGTGTGACCCGAGACCGGATCTATGGCGATTGCGAGTGGTGCGGACGGAGCTTCTCTTTGGTGGATACCGGCGGTATCGAGCCGGGCACGGACAGCGATATGCTGAAGTTTATGCGCCGTCAGGCTGAGATCGGTATTGAACTGGCAGACTGCATCGTGATGGTGGCAGATGTGCGCACCGGTGTCACCGCAGCGGATGTAGATGTGGCCACTATGCTGCGCAAGGCAGGGAAGCCTGTTGCGCTGGCGGTGAACAAGTGTGATTCCATCGGCCCTGTGAACCCCGATGTGTACGAATTTTATGGCCTGGGTATCGGCGACCTGTTTGAGGTGTCTGCCGTTCACGGCCACGGTACCGGAGACCTTTTGGACTGGTGCCTGGAGAATCTTCCCGAAGAGGAAGATGAGGAAGCTGACAGCGATATCATCAAGGTCGCCATTGTGGGCAAGCCCAATGTGGGCAAGTCCAGCCTGCTGAACCGGATCTTAGGGGAGGAGCGGGTCATCGTTTCTGATGTTGCCGGCACCACCCGGGATGCCATCGATTCAGACTTTGAAAATGAAACAGGCAAATACTGCTTCATTGATACCGCCGGTATGCGCCGCAAGAGCAAGGTAGACGATCAGATCGAAAAGTTTTCCAATATGCGTACCATCAATGCCATTGAGCGCGCAGATGTGTGCCTGATTCTGATCGATGCCAATGAAGGCGTCACAGAGCAGGATACCAAGATCGCCGGTCTTGTTCACGAGGCAGGTAAGGCTGCCATCATCGTAGTGAATAAGTGGGACGCAGTCGCAGACAAAGAGACCAACACCATGCGTGACAAGGAAGCCGGTGTGCGTAACGGTCTTAGCTATATGACCTATGCACCTGTGGTGTTCCTTTCTGCCCTCACCGGTCAGCGGGTGGATAAGCTGTTTCAGGTGATCCAGGATGTGCACCGTCAGAACACCAGCCGCATCACCACCGGCGCGCTGAACAGCGTACTGGCAGATGCCACGGCGCGGGTACAGCCGCCCTCTGACAAGGGTCGCCGACTGAAGATCTACTATATGACCCAGGCAGGCACCAAGCCGCCTCACTTTGTTATTTTCTGTAATGATGCCCGGCTGTTCCATTTCTCTTATCAGCGGTATCTGGAAAACCAGATCCGGGAAGTGTTTGGACTGCAGGGCACACCGGTTCGCATCACCATTCGCCAGAAGGGTGATAAGGAGGAGTAAGGAATGCTTCTGAACATTGTTGTTGCGGTGCTGGTAGGCTACCTGTTGGGCAACCTGAACGGCGCTGTGAGTATGTCTGTATTGGTCGGTAAAGAGGATGTGCGTTCCAAGGGTAGCGGCAATGCCGGTCTGACCAATTTTGTCCGCAATTACGGTGGCACCAATGCCGTCGCTGTGGTTTTGATCGATGCCGGTAAGGCTGTGATCAGCTGCCTTGCAGGCGGCCTGCTGCTGGAAGGCTACGGCCTTTATCGGGAGGGACTGATGCTGGGCGGTACCGCGGTGATGCTGGGGCACATTTTCCCGGTACTGCTGGGATTCCGCGGCGGCAAGGGTATTTTAAGCGGACTGTTTGTGGCGCTGATGGTGGACTGGTGTGTGGCGGTTGCCATTTTGGCTGTATTTGTCGTGGTTTATCTCATCAGCGGATATGTGTCACTGTCGTCTATATTGGCTGCTGCCGGCTTTGGCGCAGGCTTCGCGCTGCTGCACTGGGGCAACTGGCTTATCGTGATCTGCGGTGTGGCAATGGGCGCTTTGGCGATCTTTATGCACAGAAGTAATATCCGCCGTCTGTGCAACGGTACAGAGAGTAAGACCAATTTATTCAAGAAGGGAAAGACACAATGAAAGCAGCGGTGATCGGCAGCGGAGCCTGGGGTACAGCCCTGGCTATTTGCCTGCATAATAACGGCCATCAGGTGACTCTGTGGACCTTTGAAAAGGATTTGGTGCAGCAGATGCGCAGCACCCGGATCAATCCCCGGTTGCCGGATGCAGTTCTGCCGGAGGGAATGGAAATTACCTCTGATTATGCCTGCGCGCAGGAGCAGGACCTGGTAGTCATTGCTTGTCCGTCCTTTCCCATCCGCAGTGTCTGTAAGGGTGTTGCGCCTTATTTAAGTGAAAAGACGGTTGTGGTCTCTGTTGCCAAGGGTATTGAAAGCAAGACCCACCTGCGTATGAGCCAGGTGGTCCAGCAGGAGACCGGCAAGAATGTGGTAGTTCTCACCGGCCCCAGCCACGCGGAGGAAGTGTCCAAAAGCCTTCCTACCGGCTGCTTGGCAGCCTGCGAGGACCGTGCTTTGGCTGAATTCGTGCAGGAGGCTTTTTCCTCTGATACCTTCCGGATCTATACCAGTCCCGATGCGGTGGGCGCAGAATTAGGTGCAGCGCTGAAAAATGTCATTGCCCTGTGCGCCGGTGTTACTGATGGCTTAGGCTATGGGGATAATACCAAAGCTATGCTGATGACCCGGGGCCTGACGGAGATCGCACGGCTGGGTGTGGCGCTGGGTGCCAGGAAGGAGACCTTTGCCGGTCTTGCCGGTGTGGGCGATCTGATCGTTACCTGCACATCTATGCATTCCAGAAACCGTCGCGCCGGCATTTTGATCGGGCAGGGGAAAGATCCCCAGACGGCTATGCAGGAAGTTGGTGCTGTTGTGGAGGGCTACTATGCCGCAGAATCTGCCTGGGCGCTGGCTTGTGCCAAAGGTGTGGATATGCCAATTACCCATGCAGCCTACAGTGTCCTTTATGAGGGCGCATCGGCAGCAGAGGCAGTAAAAGCGCTGCTGCAGCGCCGCAGCCGCGCAGAATCCGAGGACGCCGGCTGGCAATAAAGAATCGATATAAATCCCTTGATCGACAATAAGCCACCCGAAATCGGGTGGCTTTCATAAATTCTCCAAACAAAAAACGCCATTGCAAAAGCAATGGCGTAATTGATTGTCTATAAATTAGACAGCCCGTTCGACCTTGTTGGAACGGAGGCATCTGGTACAAGCATACACATGGCACGGAGTTCCGTTGACAATGGCCTTGACACGCTTCACATTGGGCTTCCAGGTACGGTTAGAACGTCTGTGGGAGTGGGAAACCTTGATACCGAAGGTAACGCCCTTGCCACAATAATCACACTTCGCCATTCACTGCACCTCCTATCGTCCAAATGATGGCTGAAAATCTTTGCGTTTCAAACGCGCCTTGATATGATAACAGACATTGGTGAAAAATGCAAGTGTTTTTTGGAAAATTTTTTGTTTTTTCAAAATAATATTGATATCGGGCCTTTGGACAAGTATAATAAAAGGCAGAAAAGAGAAAGGGGAGACTGTAATGAATGAAGAAATGCACAGTTTGCCGCTGACAACTTTAGTAGAGGAATTTCATCTGGAGGTGGCGTATGCCGCCACAGACTATGAATCCATCCGCTTGACGGTGGAGGATGTTGCCCGTCCGGGACTGCAGCTGGCAGGTTATTTTGACCACTTTGAGCCTATGCGGTTGCAGGTGCTGGGTAATGTGGAATCCAGTTATCTGCAGAAGCTGGAGCCGGCTGAGCGGGCTACCACCTTTGACCGCCTGTTTTCCTATAAATTTCCGGCGCTGCTGATCGCCCGGAATATTGAGCCGGATAAAGAGTGCCTGGAAATGGCGAAGAAACACAATATTACCATTCTGCGCAGCCGTGAGGTCACCAGTACGATGGTGTCTGCTTTGATCGCATATCTGAAGGCAGCCCTGGCACCGCGCATTACCCGCCACGGCGTTTTGGTGGAGGTCTACGGTGAAGGTCTGCTGCTCATCGGTGACAGCGGTATCGGTAAAAGTGAGGCGGCTGTGGAGCTTTTGAAGCGCGGTCACCGGCTGATCGCTGATGATGCTGTTGAGATCCGCAAGGTTTCCAGCAGCTTGCTGGTGGGTACTGCGCCGGAATTGGTGCGTAACTACATTGAGCTGCGGGGCATTGGCATTGTTAATGTAGCAAAGCTGTTCGGTATGGGCGCAGTCAAGGAAGAAAATGAGATTGACCTGGTGGTCAATCTTGTCCACTGGAATAAGCAGCACGCATACGACAGAGTAGGTCTGCAGGAGCAGTATATGGACATTTTGGGTGTGCAGATCCCTATGATCACCATTCCCATCACCCCGGGCAGAAATCTGGCTGTGATCCTGGAGGTGGCAGCTATGAATAACCGTCAGCGGAAAATGGGTTACAATGCCGCTCTGGAGTTTACCCAGCAGATCGACCGCCATTTTGAGCAGGCGAAGGAGTAATATGAAGGAATTTACCATCGGTGCCAATGACGCGGGGCAGCGCCTGGACCGCTTTTTGGCGAAAGCCGTACCGCTGCTTCCGGCGTCGTTAGCACAAAAGTATATCCGCATCAAGCGCATAAAATGTAACGGTGCCAGAGCGGAGCGGGACACTCGCCTGAAAGAGGGTGATGTGCTGCAGCTTTACATCAACGATGAGTTTTTTGATAAACCCCGGGAGGACAATGCCTACCTGACGGTGGCTGCTCCCAAGCTGAATATCGTATACGAGGATGATAATATCCTTCTTGTGGACAAGCGTCCGGGTGTTGCTGTTCATCCCCACGACGGTGCAGAGTACGGAAGGACCCTTATCGACCACATTCAGGCATATTTATATCAAAAGCGGGAGTGGTCTCCAAGAGGGGAGAATGCCTTTACGCCTGCACTGTGTAACCGCATTGACCGCAATACCGGTGGTATTGTCATCGCCGCCAAGACGGCGGAAGCCCTGCGGGTAATGAATCAGAAGATCAAGGACCGGGAGCTGGATAAACGGTATTTGGCAATCGTGGAGGGCACACCTAAGCCATCCAAAGGCAGCCTGAAGGGTTATCTTTTTAAGGACGAAAAGAAAAACCGGGTGTTTGTTTCTGATAAGCCCCAACCCGGCGCCAAGACCTGTCAAACCAATTATGTGGTGCTGGCAAGTAAAAACGGCCTTTCTTTGGTGGAATGTGAGCTGATCACAGGCCGCACCCACCAGATCCGCGCCCAGTTTGCCCACGCAGGACACCCCCTGCTGGGTGACGGCAAATACGGCAAGCTCAGCAAAAAGTATGACCGCACCTACCAGGCGCTGTATTCCTATAAGCTGACCTTCTGCTTCACCACCGAAGCCGGCAGCTTGGAAAACTTAAACGGCAAGACCTTCCAGGTGGAAAATGTGGACTTTGTAAAGGAATACTTCGCATAAGCTTTTTATTGTCATTGCGAATCAGCGCGCACGCTGGTGTGGCAATCTATGTTCCTGTGTCATCATAAACTACACCGTAGGGGGGACCTTGGTCCCGCTGCGTAAACAGGACATTTTTAACGGCGGCAGCAAGCCGTCGCCCTACAAGGTAATGTGCGAAAACCCGGCGGGATGTTTCCCGCCGGGTTGCTGTTTTATAAGATCGTGCCGCTGCCCACCACCGTATCTCCGTCATAAAGCACCACCGCCTGTCCGGCAGTAATGGCTCGCTGTGGCTCGTCAAAAACCACCCGGGCAATGCCGTTTTCCTCCGGATAGACTGTTGCCGGCTGCTCTGTGTGCCGGTAGCGGATCCGCGCTTTGACCCGGATCGACTCCGTCAGGGCAGGGATCGAGATCCAGTTCCAGTTGCCTGCCAGTAAGGTGTCGGTAAACAGAGCACTGTCCGGCCCTACCGTGACAGTATTATTTTCCATATCCTTGCTGCACACATACACCGGCTCGCCTAAAGCAATGCCCAGACCCTTGCGCTGACCGATGGTATAGCTGACTGCACCTTGGTGCTTGCCCACCACATTTCCGCTCAGGTCTAAATAGTTACCCGCCGGATAATCCTTTTGGGTGTAGCGGCGCATAAAAGACACATAATCCCCATCAGGAATGAAGCAGATGTCCTGGGAATCCTTTTTCCGAGCGGTGATAAAACCTTGCTCAGCGGCAATTTTGCGTACCTGCTCTTTGGTCAGTTCTCCCAAGGGGAAAAGGGCGCAGCTTAGCTGCTCCTGCGTTAAGCAGGCAAGAAAATAGCTTTGATCCTTGGCCTTGTCTGCCGCTTTGTGCAAAAGATATCTGCCGTTTTCTTCGTCCTTGGTGATCCGGGCATAGTGACCGGTTACAATGTGGTCACAGCCCAATGCCTTTGCCTGCTGCAGCAGATAATCAAATTTAATGTGCTTGTTGCACTCTACGCAGGGGTTGGGAGTGCCGCCTTGTTCGTAGCAGCGGATAAACCGGTCGACTACCTGCTCCTGAAAAAGAGCCTCGGCATCGAACACATAAAAATCTATCCCTAACCGCTGGGCAACACTGCGGGCATCTGCTGCCGGATTAGGCGCGTTATGCCCCAGCAGAGCGCTGCTGCAAAGCTGCATCGTCGCGCCCACGCAATCGTAACCGCGCTGCTGTATCAGATGAGCTGCAACAGAGCTGTCCACGCCGCCGCTCATAGCGATCAGTGCTTTTTTCATCATTTCATCATTTCGCTTTCAATTTAGTGAGTATCCGTGTGGCAGTGGCGGCGATGATAATGCCCAAAGCCAAAGCAGATGCCAGTTCAAGAGTGTAAACGCCCTTTTCAAGAAAATGCTCCATATCGCTTTCAAAAGCATAAGCCATGGTGTAATACAAAGAACCACCGGGGATCAACGGGACAAGCGATGTTGTAATAAAAGTGGTGGTTGGTGTTTTCAGCAGCCTTGCCATCAGCTCTGCATATGCCGAGATCGATATTGCCACTAAGAAATAGCAGACAGGCTCATTGGTAATTACACGGCTGAGCAGTACAAATAAGAGCCAGGAAAGCAGACCGCCCAGACCTGCAAAAAGGAACCGCTTTCCGCGAATGTTAAATAGAATGGCAAAACCCATCGTGCCGACAAAACCGGCGAGGATCTGTATGAGTTCCGTTGAATTCACAGCAATCCCTCCAATACAGAAACAAGGAAATATCCTGCTGCAATGGCCAAAGCAGTCAGTGCTGCCTCAATGGAGCGGAAAAGACCTGCAATAGAATCACCGGTGAACAGATCCCGCAGGGCGTTGGTAAGACCGATACCGGGGATCAGGGACATAATATTACCAATGACGATCTTGTCGATGCCCTCGATCCAACCGAGAGAAACGGCACATAGTGCCAACGCGGTAGCAATCGCAGTGGAGATAAATTTAGAAAAGATCCGGTTGGGGATCACCATATCCGACAGATATATCATCCCTCTTACGATTAGACCGACAGTAAGAGACACCATCATTTCTACAAGGCTTCCACCGAAGAAAAGGGTAAATGCGCCTGCGATCAAGCCGTAGCTAATCAACTCCAGCCAAAGCGGATAGGTTCTGACATGACATGCTTTAGCGAGCTCCTGACGGATCTGATCGTCTGAGAGCTTATTTGCGCAGATCCTTCTGCAAAGATCATTGAGCTTGTGCAGTGCTTCGTAATTTGTGGAGGTTGAGAAGATCCGCCGCGTTTGGGTATAGACATTCCCTGCGCCATCAGTGACAGTGACCACCATACTGCTGGTGATAATAAATACATCTGTGCGTGCTGCACCGTAAGCCGCGCACATTCGCTGAACACTTTCTTCTGCCCGATGTATTTCTGCACCGGACAGCAACATCTGTTCTCCTATGTCCATTATGCAGCTTAAATATTTTTCCATACGGTCACCTCAATTCTCTGGCGATACTATACCACAGTTGAAAACAACAGGCAATAAAAAAACTAAAAATCAGCAAAATATATCAGTTACAAGCTTGCATTTTATGTAAACAGATGACAAAAGTTGATGAAAATTAAGGACATACCCGTTAAAATGGAAATTTTTGGAACAATTAGAAGAAATAAAGTGTAACAAAGTGTAATTATTTTATAAAAGGGGGTTGCAATATGCTGCCTGCTTTGGTATAATAACCGCGAAAAGATTGTGAAAGGGGCTTCTGTGCGTGAAGAAAAGAATAATCAGTCTACTCTTGGCTGCCGCTCTTACGCTGAGCATTGCCATCGGTGGAGTACATACAGTAAGCGCGGCGTCTGCGTTGGAAACCAGCGAGGCGTGTGTTGAGATGATCAAGCAGGAGGAGGGTTTTATTGCCTATCCTGTGTGGGACTATGCCCAGTACAGCATCGGCTACGGTACCAAGTGCCCGGACGAGTTGTTTGACCATTACAGCGCACACGGCATTTCTTATGAAGAAGCAGATGCGCTGCTGCGTCAGTTCCTGGACCGCTTCGAAGAGGATATCAATGTGGATCTGATCGACAAGTTCGGTCTGACCCTGAGCCAGCATCAGTTTGATGCGCTGATCATGTTTTCTTATAACTGCGGCACCGGTTGGATCTATAACGACAGTGATAACCTGCGCCGCGCGATCATTTCCGGCGCTACCGGCAATGAGGTCATTGATCGCTTCACCCGCTGGTGTAATGCCGGTGGGCAGATCAAGGTGTTTTTGATCAAGCGCCGCTTGGCGGAAGCAAATCTGTACTTAAATGCCGTTTATTCCAGACAAGTGCCGGATAATTTCGGCTATGTGCTTTACGATGCCAACGGCGGTACATCCAACCCCAATGTGCAGGGTTACAGCATCGATCTGACTGCCAGCATCATCCCGGTGCCTACCTATGCCGGATATGAATTTGCCGGTTGGTATACTGCCCGGGAGGGCGGCACACAGGTAACAGTGCTGGATGCATCCACCCGCAACACCCGGCTGTATGCCCGTTGGAAGGATGCCCAGGGCAATGAACTGGTGGACGATCCTAATACCTTGCGTGTAACGGTATCCTGCAACGGTGTGAACCTGCGGGAAGGTCCCACCACCTCCAGTAAAGTCATCGGTATGGCGTATACCGGCGATGTATTTTATATCACCGAGATCGCCCAGGCGGATGGCTACACCTGGGGTAAATACAGTAACGGCTGGATCTGCCTGGATCTGACGGATTATGTGCCTTCTGATAACACACCGACCCAACCGGAAACACCGCCTCAGCCTGAGACACCCTCTCAGCCGGAGAATGCAGCAGTGATGGGTACTGTAAAAGTGTCTGACTGCCTGCGGATCCGCAGCGGCTCCAGCACCGGACACGATGTGGTCGGTTACCTGTATAACGGTGCCAGAGTACAGATCCTGGAGCAAAAGATCGTTGGCTATATGACTTGGGGCAGGATCGATAAGGGTTGGATCAGTATGGATTATGTGGTGCTGGATGCACAGCAGCAAGCTCCCGAGCCTTCTGCGCCTGCTCCTACAGAGCCTGCGCCTACGGAGCCTGCACCCACAGAACCGGCGCCTCCGGTATCCCAGCCCACAGCCTCCACAGGCACAGTTCGAGTCAATGACTGCCTGCGGGTGCGCAGCGGCCCGGGCACGACCTATGCTGTTGCCGGATATCTGTATCCCAACCAGCGAGTTACCATCACGGAAAAGCAGACTGTAGGAAATACCGTCTGGGGCAAGACCGATAAGGGTTGGGTCAGCCTGGATTATGTAGTGATGGACACTACCGGTGGCTCCTCTGCACAGACCGTGTGGGGCACAGTCAATGTCAATGAGTTTCTGCGTATCCGCAGAGGACCCAGCACCTCCTATGCCGTTGCCGGCTACTTAGGACCTAAGGACCGGGTACAGATCTTGGAGCAGCAGAGTGTCGGCAGCACCACCTGGGGCAGGATCGATAAGGGCTGGATCAGCCTGGATTATGTGATCCTTGACGGCGCAGCAAGTGCGCCTCAGCCCACCGTACAGACCAAGACGGTTATTGCTGACTGTCTCCGGGTGCGCAGCGATGCGGGCACAGGACACAGCATCGTCGGTTACCTGTACACCGGCGCAAAGGTGGAGATTTTGCAAACTGCTGTGGTAGGCAATACCACCTGGGGCAGGATCAAAACCGGCTGGATCAGTTTGGACTATGTAAGATAAATTAATAAGTTAAGTGGGTCATCCTGTTTGGGATGACCCACTTTCTGTATGTTGGCACCTTTCCCAAAGGGGAGGGTTTTATTACAGCTGTTATCTCATTGATAAACCGAAATATCTCAGCCTAAAAAATAATCCATCGCCAGCATAATGCAAAAACCTGCGAGCAGTGCATAGGTAGCGCCGCGCTCCGAGCCGTGGGCATGGGTCTCCGGGATCATCTCATCGCTGATCACATAGAGCATTGTACCACCGGCAAAAGCTAACGCGAAGGGGAGTACGGCAGCAGAGATACTGACGGCGAAGTAACCAAGCAGTGTTCCCACTACTTCAATGAGTCCGGTGGCAAGGGCGCATACCAAAGGGCGTCCCGGAGACATTCCGGCAGCCTGCATAGGGGCGATGATCACCATGCCCTCCGGTATGTTCTGCAGGGCAATACCCGCGGCAATGGTCAGTGCGTGGGCATCGTCACCACCGCCAAAGCTGACACCGGCGGCAATGCCCTCCGGCAGGTTGTGGATCGCGATTGCCATAACAAACAGTAATATCTTATTGAGCTTTGCGGCGTTGTCCGGATGGCTTTCCTGATCCACACCTGCAAGGCGGTGCAGATGGGGAACAAGCTTATCCAAAATATTCAGACACAGCGCACCGCAGAAGACACCGGCAATGGTCACAAGCAGCGGGGCAGGACCCTCATATTCCAGCGATGGCAGGATCAGTCCTAAGATCGCTGCGCACATCATCACGCCGGCAGCGAGAGAAAGCACGATATCGCTGAAACGGTGTGATATTTTTTTGAAAATAAAGCCTAAAACGGCACCGAATATCGTGGCGCCGCCCACACCCAGGGCAGTTAATAAAACAAGCTTCATAGCGCTACGCTCCTTGCTGAAAGTACTGTTTTCATTATATGTTCGCAGGTATGTTTTGTCAATGAGAACGCAGAGTTATAAATTTCAGGAAAACATAGCACAGGACTTGCTTTTTTTGACATTTGGGGGTATAATAAGCTGATAAATTTTTGATTGCGATGTGAGGTTATACTGTGTACTTAAAAAGCTTGGAAGTGCAGGGCTTTAAGTCCTTCCCGGATAAGACCTTGATCCGCTTTGGCGACGATATTACCGCCATTGTTGGCCCTAACGGCTCCGGAAAATCGAATATCTCCGACGCGATACTGTGGGTAATGGGAGAGCAGAGCAGCAAGACCCTTCGCGGCGCTAAGATGGAAGATGTGATCTTTGGCGGCACGCAGAAGCGCAGCGCGGTAGGCTTTGCCGAGGCTACACTGACCCTGGACAATACTGATCGCGCCCTTGCCTATGACGCAGATGTGGTGATGATCACCCGCCGGTATTACCGCAGCGGTGACAGCGAATACTATATCAACCGCCAGTCTGCCCGCCTTCGTGATATCAACGAGATGTTTATGGACACCGGCTTGGGCAGAGAGGGTTATTCCAATATCGGTCAGGGCAGGATCGATGAGATCTTGTCTCTGAAAAGCGCGGACCGCCGTGAGATCTTTGAGGAGGCGGCGGGCATCTCCAAATACCGCCACCGCAAGGAAGAAACAGAGCGTAAGCTTGCTCACACGGAAGATAATCTGCTGCGTATCGGCGATAAGGTCTCTGAGCTGGAGCTGCAGCTGGAGCCGCTGAAGGAGCAGTCTGAAAAGGCGAAAAAGTATCTGGAGTTCAAGGAAGAGCTGCAGGGCGTTGAGGTTGCTGTGTGGCTGGATACTCTGGACAAGCTGTCTGCTGCTGCGAAAAAAGCAGAGGAGGACTATAATTCTTCGTCCTTTGTGCTGCAGCAGGCCCACCACGATCTGGATGCACTGTATGCCAAGGCAGAGGAAATGGGCGCGCAGCTGCGCAGCCGGGATGAAGAGCTGGAAAATGTCCGTGTGCAGGTGAGTATGCTGGAGGCAAACCATCAGCAGCTGGACGGTCAGATGGCAGTCCTGCGCAGTAACATCACCAATAACGATGCCAACATTGCCCGTATTGAAGAAGAACTGCAGGGTCAGGAAGACCGCAGCGGCGGTATCGGCAGCCAGCTGGAGCAGACCCGTCAGCGAATTGCGCAGATCGAAGAGATGCTGGAGGAAAAGAGAAATCAGCTATCCCGGCTACAGCAGGAGCTGGCGGCTTTGAGTGCCAGCGCTGAGGGTAACAACCGGCAGTTTTTGGAGCTGCGTGCCAAGGAAGGCACATTGACTGCCGACCTTGCCGGCGCAGAGGCGGATATCCGCGGTTTGGAGGAGAGCATCGCGCAGACCCAGGAGCGAATGGATCAGCTGCTCTGTGACCTTTCCTCGGGAGATGCCCGGGAGCAGGAAGCAAGGCAGAACTTGCAAAATTGTCAGAAACAGCTGCGCCGCGCCCAGGAGGATGTGACGGCAGCCAATAATACCATCGCAGGCTACACCCTGCGTCAGTCTACCCGGGTCAAGCGCAGAGATGAGCTTGATCAGCAGCATAGAGACCTCACCGCCAAATTGGACGGTGTGCAGGCAAAGCTGCGGGTGTTCCGGGCAATGGAGCGGGATTACGAAAGCTTTCAGAAATCTGTACGCACTGTGCTCCAGGAGGCAGACCGGGGGGGACTTCGCAATGTTCACGGACCGGTCTCCCGACTGATCCGTACCGAGGATGCGTATACAGTAGCCATTGAGATCGCCTTGGGCGGCGCTATGCAGAATATCGTTGTGGATACCGATGCAGACGGCAAGGCGGGTATGGCGTTTTTGAAGCGTACCGGTGTTGGCCGGGCAACCTTCCTGCCTATCTCCACCATGCGGGGAAATCCGCTGAAAGAGCCGGGCCTTAATAGCTGTCACGGCTTTGTGAGCGTTGCATCTGCGCTTATCAGCTGTGACGAGAAATACCGGCAGATCGTGGAGTACCTGCTGGGAAGAACGGTGATCGCGGAAAATGTGGATGCAGCCATCGCTATGTCCAAAAAATTCTCCAAGCGATTCAAGATCGTCACCTTAGACGGTCAGGTGATCAATGCCGGCGGCTCTATGACCGGCGGTGCTATCAATAAAGAGTCCGGTATCCTGTCCCGGGCCAATGAGCTGGAAAAGCTTTCTGTGCAGGAAAAAGAACTGACTGAAAAATTGCGCAAGTGCGAGACAGAGCTCCAGGAAGTCCAGCGCAGCGTGGATCAGGTGGAGTTTGAACTGAGCGCCGCCAGAGATCAGCTTCGTGAGGCAGAGGATCAGAGCCTGCGCCTTGCCGGTGAGGAAAAACAGCATCAGATTTTGCTGGATGCCATCTGTGATGCAGAAAGTGCTGCCCGCCGGGAACGGGATTCCCTGCAGGCAAGAATTGCTTCTGACCGGGAGCGCTATGCTGCCCATCAGGCGAAGATTCAAATCTTTACTACGGAGCTGGAAAAGACTCGCGTCAGCCTGACTGCCTTGGAGGGTACGCAGGCAGAAGCTGCCCAGTCTATTGCAGATATTACAGAGCGTATGACCCTGCTGAAGACAGAGGAGGCGGCTTTGGATGCCGAGCGCAATACCGCCCATATCCACATTGCGGATATGGAGCAGCTGCGCAGCGCTATGGCAGGCGACCGGGAGAAGAAGCTTGCCCTCATTGATTCTATCCGCGATGACTCTGTAAGACAGGAAGAGCAGATCCGCGCACTGGAAGCGCAGCAAGCAGAGAATGATGCTGCCACTGCGCAGATGCGGCAGAATATGAACCAGGTTATGCATCAGCGAAGTGAGGCAGAAGCCACCAAGACCCGTTCCGAGCGGGATGCGCAGGAAAAAAACAAGGACATTCTGAGTATGGAACGCGCCTGCGCGCTTTTGGAGCAGAAAAAAGTCACCACGGCAATGGAAGAAAAGCAGATCATCGACAAGCTGTGGGATTCTTACGAGCTGACCCCCGGTACCGCTGTGGAAAAGCGCGGTCAGATCGAATCTGTCACCGCCGGTAACCGCCGTATTGGCGAGCTGAAGCGCAAGATCGGTGCTTTGGGCACACCTAACTTAGGCGCTATCGAGGAATACGCCCGTGTCAATGAGCGCTACAGCTACCTGGTGACCCAGCGCGATGATGTGCTCAACTCCAAGCGGGAGCTGGAGACCATTATCCGCAATATCACCCAGGAGATGACCGCCATCTTCGTGGAGGAATTCAAGAAGATCGACCATTACTTCGGCATCACCTTTGAGGAAATGTTCGGCGGCGGTAAGGGACAGCTGGTGCTGGAGGATCCGGAGCAGCCGCTGACCTGCGGCATCGAGATCCGGGTGCAGCCTCCCGGAAAGCAGCTGAAGACCATCACGCTGCTGTCCGGCGGTGAAAAGGCATTTGTGGCTATTGCACTGTATTTCGCCATTTTGAAGGTGCGGCCTACGCCGTTCTGTATGCTCGACGAGATCGATGCTGCATTGGATGACCGAAATGTGGAGCGGTTTGCATCGTATTTGCACAACTTAAGTAAAAAGACCCAGTTTATCGTCATTACCCACCGCCGCGGTACAATGGTAGCATCCGATGTGCTCTATGGTGTAACGATGCAGGAGCAGGGCGTCAGCAAGCTGTTGCGGCTGGATCTGAATCAGATGGAGCAATACTTAGGTATTATGGAGTAAAAGGAGTACCCCAAATGGGATTTTTTGACAAGATCAAGGCAGGTCTCAGCAAGACCCGGGATGCCTTGGGGCAGACCCTTGGTAATGTGTTTTCCGGCTTTTCGGAATTGGACGATGATTTTTTCGATGAGCTGGAGGAGAGCCTGATCCTTGCTGATTTGGGTGTGGACACTGCCCTGAAAGCTACGGATAAGCTGCGCAAGGCAGTTAAAGAGCAGCACCTGAAGACTACCGACGAAGCAAAGCAGGCGCTGAAGGAGATTCTTGTGGAAATGCTCGATGTTGGCAGCACCGCGCTGGATCTGCAGACGAAGCCGGCAGTTGTTCTTGTGATCGGTGTCAACGGTGTGGGAAAGACCACCACCATCGGCAAGCTGGCCACCTCCCTTATCCGGGAAGGAAAAAATGTGCTTATGGTAGCAGGAGATACCTTCCGTGCAGCAGCAGCGGATCAGCTGCAGATTTGGGCAGAACGCTCCGGCGCAGCCATTGTCCGTCAAAGCGAGGGCGCAGATCCTGCATCTGTAGTGTATGACGGTATCCAGTCTGCCAAGGCAAAGGGCGCAGATGTGATCCTCATCGATACTGCAGGCCGTTTGCATAATAAGCAGAATCTGATGAATGAGCTGAATAAGATCAGCCGTATTGTGGAGCGGGAACTGCCCGGTGCATCCCGGGAAGTGCTGCTGGTGCTGGACGGCACAACCGGACAGAACGGTCTTATGCAGGCAAAGCAGTTTAAGGAGATCGCCGGCGTTACCGCCATTGCCCTTACCAAGCTGGACGGCACTGCCAAGGGCGGTATTGTCATCGCTGTGGCGGATAGCTTGCGCCTCCCGGTGAAATTCGTGGGCGTAGGCGAGGGCGCAGAGGATCTGATGCCCTTTGATGCCAAGCAGTTCGTGGAGGCATTGCTATAATTATCTGTCATTGCGAACCAGTGTGCACACTGGTGTGGCAATCTTACGAAAAGTGTATAAATGAGGAAAACAAATGAAAGTTGTTTTAGCAAGTAAAAACAAGCACAAGCTTGTAGAGATCAGTCAGATCACCGAAAAATTCGGGTTTGAATTAGTGCTTCAGTCCGAATTGGGTGTGGATATCGATGTGGAGGAGACCGGTACTACCTTTGAAGAGAACTCTCTATTGAAGGCGGAGGCGGTTATGAAGGCAACGGGTCTCCCTGCATTGGCAGACGATTCCGGTATCGCGGTGGATGCACTGAACGGTGCGCCGGGTGTGTATTCTGCCCGTTACGGATTTGACGATACCCTGGACGACTGGGGAAGACTGCAGCTGCTGCTGAAAAATACGGAAAATGTACCTGACGGACAGCGCCAGGCGCAGTTTGTGTGCGTTATCTCCTTTGTTACCCCGGAGGGTGCTGTGATCCAGGCCCGAGGCGAGATCCATGGCGAGTTGACTCGGGAGCCGGCAGGTGAAAACGGCTTTGGCTACGATCCCATCTTTTTCTACCCGCCTTTGGGAAAGACCACGGCAGAGCTGTCACCGGAGGAGAAAAATCAGGTGTCCCACCGGGCAAACGCACTGAAACTGTTTTACGAGAAAATGAAGGAGGCAGGTTATGCTGACAAGTAAGGAACGCGCCGAGCTGCGCTCTCAGGCAAACACCCTGGATACCACGCTGATGGTAGGTAAGGGTGGTGTGACAGAAGCGGTGATCGCTGAGGCCGAGACCCAGCTGGATGCCAGAGAACTGGTGAAAGGCAAGGTTTTGGAGGGCGCAATGATGACTCCCCGGGAGGTTTGCGACGAGCTGTGTGAGGCTACCGGCGCAGACGGTGTCAGCGTGATCGGCACGAAGTTTGTCATCTACCGCTTTAGCGAGAAGTGCCAGCAAGAGCGTAACCAGACCGGCAGAGCAAAGCGCAAGCCAGAAAAAGTAAACCCTGTACGCAAAGGCGCACAGGCACGCCGGCAGGCAGCAAGAAAGGTCCGGGAGCAGCGTAATGAATATTTCCGCCAACAGGCCATCGATAAGGCAATTGAGCGGGAGCGTGAAAAGCAGCTGCGCCAGGAAAAGTAAGACACAAAAGGGGAGCAGTATATGGAAAGGATCGGCATATACGGCGGTACATTTAATCCGCCCCACACAGGACATATGCGCGCCGCACGCTGTGCGGCAGAGCGTCTTGCCCTGAATAAGCTGCTGCTGATCCCCTCCAATATTTCGCCCCATAAGATACTGCCGGCAGGCTCACCTTCACCGCAGCAGCGGCTGGAAATGCTGCAGATCGCTGCAAAGGATATTCCTGCTGCACAGGTCTCAGATATAGAGCTGCAGCGCGGTGGCACAAGCTATACCTACCAGACCCTGCAGCAACTGAAGGCACAGCACCCGGATAGTGAACTCGTTTTGCTGATGGGAACAGATATGTTCTTGTCACTGCTGAATTGGCGGGAGCCGGATCAGATCCTGTCTGCAGCATCCATAGGTGTTTTCTACCGGGGTGAACCGGAAGAGGAAGAAAAGATCCTCCTGCAGCAGAAAGAGATGGAAAGCAAAGGCGCAAAGGTCTACCTTGTGAACAATCCGGTGACGGATATTTCCTCCACAGACCTGCGGCGGTTATTGGCATTTGACTGTGCAGAAGAATATCTGCCGGCAGGTGTTGGCGATTACATTCGGGACAATAAGCTGTACAGCGCAGCAGGCACCGACCGGAATTTACCGGAAAAGGAACTGCAGCAGCGGGTAACGGATCTGTTAAAGCCCAGCCGTATTGCCCATGTGCTTGGCTGCCGGGATACGGCGGTGGAGCTGGCAAGGCGCTGGGGCACAGACGAGGAAGATGCCGCAAGAGCAGCGCTGCTGCACGATATCACCAAGGCGCTGCCGCCCATGCTGCAATTGACTTTGTGCCGGGAATATGGTATAGTTTTGGATGCTTTTTCCCGGGAGAATCCCAAGACGCTCCACGCCCTTACCGGAAGTTTGGTGGCTGCGCGGATATTTGGGGAAAACAAAAATGTAGTTGAGGCTATCCGCTGGCATACTACGGGAAAAGCCGATATGACTATGCTTGAAAAGATCATTTATGTGGCAGACTATATGGAACCAAACCGGGATTTTCCTGGGGTAGATGCGCTTCGCAGTCTTGCCTATAGCGATATCGATAAAGCACTGAAGCTGGGTCTGGAAATGACACTGCAGCTGCTGCAGCGGCAGAATCGGCAGGTATCTCCCGGATCTCAGGAGGCACTTGCTTATTTGGAAAAGTGCGGTGTTTGACCATAGAAAGGAAGAGAAGTTATGTTAACTGCAAAGGAAGTCGCCTATGAGGTGACAAAAGCGTTGGATATGAAGAAGGGTATGGATATCAAGCTGCTGCGCATCAGTGACATCAGCAGTCTTGCGGATTATTTTCTGATCTGTACCGGCACCTCCAACACCCATGTCAAGACCCTCTGTGATCACGCAGAATACACCCTGGAGCAGCTGGGCGAGCCGCTGCTGGGCAGAGAAGGCCACCGGGGCAATTCCTGGGAGCTTTTGGATTACGGTTCTATTGTGGTCCATGTGTTTACCGAAGAAGCCAGAGAGTTTTATGCTTTAGAGCGTCTGTGGGCGGATGCTGAGCAGATCGATCTGAGTGATATTATCGTGATAGAGTGAAAGAAGGTTGACTTATTATGCAATACGAGCATTCCGCTGTTGAGAAGAAATGGCAAAAATACTGGCAGGAGAATAACACTTTCTATACCGATGTGTGGGATTTCTCTAAGCCGAAGTACTATGTTCTGGATATGTTCCCGTATCCTTCCGGTGTAGGTCTGCACGCAGGTCACCCCGAAGGCTACACCGCTACGGACATAATGTCCCGTATGAAGCGGATGCAGGGTTATAATGTGCTGCACCCCATGGGTTATGACTCCTTCGGCCTGCCTGCGGAGCAGTATGCGGTTTCCACCGGCAACCACCCCAACGGCTTTACCCAGGAGAACATCAAGACCTTCTCCAATCAGCTGAAGGAGCTTGGCTTTGACTATGACTGGTCTAAGTGTATTGCGACTTCCGAACCTGATTTTTATAAATGGACCCAGTGGATCTTCAAGAAGCTGTGGGAGGCAGGCTATGCCAAGCGTATTGAAATGCCTGTAAACTGGTGTGAAGAGCTGGGTACAGTTCTTGCCAACGATGAGGTCATCGACGGTAAGTCCGAGCGCGGCGGTTATCCCGTTGTAAAGAAAAATATGATGCAGTGGGTCATCGACCAGCCTGCCTTTGCGGAAAAGCTGCTGGAGGGTCTGGATGAGATCGACTGGCCCGAATCCACCAAGGAGATCCAACGCAACTGGATCGGCAAGTCCACCGGCGTAGAGGTTGACTTTAAGTTGGTAGGCGGCGGCGAGTTCTCCATCTATACCACCTGTATCGAAACCATCTACGGCATCACCTTTATGGTGCTGGCGCCTGACGGCAAGATCGTCCAGGGCCTTATGGATCGTGTGCAGAACAAGGAAGAAGTAGAGGCCTACATCGCAGAAGCCGCAAAGAAGAGCGATATCGACCGTACCGATGCTACCAAGACCAAGACCGGCTGCCCCCTGAAGGGCGTTTATGCCATTAACCCGGTCAACGGCAAGGAAGTTCCTGTGTTCATTGGTGACTTTGTGCTGGGCAATTACGGCACCGGCGCAGTTATGGCTGTTCCCAGCCACGACCAGCGTGACTTTGAGTATGCCGTTGCCCACAATATTCCTATGATCCAGGTCATTGAAGGTCGGGATGTTTCCGAGTGCGCCTTTGAAAAGCAGGATTATCTGGGTAAGGGCTGTAAACTCTGCAATTCTGAGGAGTTTACCGGTCTGACCGTAGAGGAAGCCAAGGAAGCCATCACCTGCAAGCTGGAAAAGCAGGGTGTTGCAAGAAGAAAGAACAACTACCATTTCCGTGAGTGGATCTTTGCCCGTCAGCGCTATTGGGGTGAGCCTGTTCCCTGTGTCTACACCCAGGATGGCAAGACCCACTTCCTGCCGGATGAGGAGCTGCCCCTGATCCTGCCGGTGCTGGAGGATTATAAGGGTAAGGGCGGCAAGGCGCCTCTGGAAAATGCAACCGAGTGGAAGCAGTATGACTGCAACGGCATCAAGGGTGTGCGTGAGACCTCCACAATGCCCGGCAGTGCAGGTTCTTCCTGGTACTACATGCGCTATATCGACCCCAAGAACGATAAGGAATTCTGTGACCAGAAGCTTTTGGAACACTGGATGCCTGTGGATCTGTACATCGGCGGCCCGGAGCACGCTGTGGGTCATTTGATGTATTCCCGTATCTGGAACAGATTCCTGTACGATAACGGCCTGTCTCCTGTAAAAGAGCCCTTCAAGAAGCTGGTCCACCAGGGTATGATCCTGGGCGAAAACGGCATCAAGATGGGCAAGCGTTTCCCGGAATTTGTTGTAAACCCCAGTGATATCGTCCGGGAGTACGGCGCGGATACCTTGCGTCTATATGAGATGTTTATGGGTCCGCTGGAGGTGTCCAAGCCCTGGTCCACCACCGCTGTGGCAGGCGCAAAGAAGTTTATCAACCGTGTGTGGAACTTCTTCTCTGAGAGCAGCAACCTGACGGATACCGATGACGGTAAGCTGACAAAGATCTACCATCAGACTGTTAAGAAGGTCACCGCTGACTATGAGGTGCTGGGCTTCAACACCGCTATTGCCCAGATGATGGTCTTTGTCAATGAGGTCTATAAGGCAGGCACCTGTCCCAGAGAATATGCAGAGGGCTTTATCAAGATGATCTCCTGCATTATCCCCCATGTGGGCGAAGAGCTGTGGCAGCAGATGGGTCACGATCATACCATCGCTTATGAGCCCTGGCCTACCTATGACGAGGAAAAGTGCAAGGATAACGAGGTTACCATTGCTGTGCAGGTGAACGGCAAGATGCGCGGCACAGTTATGATGGCTGCGGATCTGGATAACGATACCGTGATCGCCAATGTTTTGGCGGATGATAAGATCGCCAAGTTCCTGGAAAAGCAGGGCGGCAGCATCGTCAAGACCATTGTAGTCAAGAATAAGCTGGTCAATCTTATCGTAAAGTGATTGAATTTTGCATAAAGGGATGAAAAATCCGGAAATCCCGCTTGACAATTACCATAAATCCGCTTATAATGTTATAGCTTGCAAAAAGCAAGCCCTGAAAGCATCCAGGATATAGCCGGATGCCATCGGAGGGAGGGAAAACCATGTCTGAAATTCGCGTGAAGGAGAACGAATCTCTGGAGAGCGCTCTGCGTCGTTTCAAGCGCAGCTGTGCCAAGGAGGGCGTTATTGCCGAAGTCAAGAAGCGCGAGCATTATGTCAGCCCCAGCCTGAAGCGTAAGCAGAAGTCTGAAGCTGCCCGTAAGAATAAGAGAAAGTTCTATTAATTTTCTCCCCCTTTCTTAATATTGCTCAAAAATCCCGCAGACTTTCGTCTGCGGGATTTTTCTATTTGTTTGAACTTTAATGTCATTGCGAAACCGCACCTCCCGGTCATTGCGAACCAGTGACCGATGTCACTGGTGTGGCAATTCGTGGTTCCTGTGATATAATGAACCACACCGTAGGGCGGGGTCTTGGTCCCGCCGCATAAACCGGACATTCTTACCAGCGGCAGCAAGCCACCGCCCTACAATCTCCATATGACATTGCGAAGGCGCGTAGGGGACGAGTCTCCCGTCCCGTTTGTCACTGGTGTGACAATCTCCTGGAAATCTGATCAATCATTTGTAAGATCGCCATCGCCGAATACCGGAATGGTCTCGCCTAAATAAGTAGGATCGGGTTTTAGTATGGTGGTTGCAAAGTCTTTACACCGGGCTAAGATCTCCCGAATATCCCGGCTCGTTTGCCCATAATAAGTGCGGTAATCCGCACCTACACCCCAGGCTTCCAAATCAAACTGCTTTGCAATATATAAGGCTCTGTAAAGATGATATTCCTGTGTGACGATAATAATTCTCTCAGCACCGAAAATCTGCTTCGCTCTGACCACGGTTTCATATGTAGAAAAGCCTGCGTGATCCATAAAGATATCCGAGGAGGGGACACCGGCGTTAATGGCGTATTGCTTCATGGTGTTCACTTCGTCATATTCGTCCTGACCGTGATCGCCACTCATAATGATCTTAGGCGCTGCGCCCAGCTTGTAAAGGGCAATCCCACGCTCTAAGCGGTCCTGAAGCATATGGCTGGGTGTTCCGTCATCTTTGACCTGACAACCCAATATGATAATGCAGTCAATGTCCTGTAAAGCAGCGGCGTCGGATTCTGATAGAATCGTTTTACCGCCAACAGCTTTCACATAGCCGTTCACACCAAAAACAGCGGCAATGCCTGCGATACCGATGCTTAGCAAAATGATCAACGCAATCAGCCATTTTCTGTTTATTTTTTTCATGGCAGGGTTCTCCTTGGAATAAATGATTTCCAATTATACTACAAAAACAGACAAAAATCTATTGACAGTTTACATAAAACCAGGGTTGCCTCCAGAAAAAGCAACCCCGGATTTTTGTTCAATAAAACAGTTTTGCTGTCAGTGATGCCATTATGAACCCTGTCAGATCGGCAAGCAGGGCGGCAATGAGCGTATAGCGGGTCTTTTTGATGCCAGCTGCGCCAAAGTAGACGCTGATGGTATAAAAGGTTGTCTCCGTAGAGCCAAGCATAACAGCTGCTGTTCTTCCGATGACAGAATCTACGCCGTATTGCGTCATCAGATCCGCGCCTACCGCCAGTGCAGCGCTGCCGCTGATGGGACGGATCAGCACAAGCATAGCTGTCTCCGGTGGGATACCAAAGAAGGAAAATACAGGTGATAAAAAGCTGCTCAGGATCTCCACCGCGCCGGACGCGCGGAGCATATGCACACCGGTAAGCAGTAAAATCAGTGCCGGCGTCAGTGTCAGCAGCAGCTTTAAGCCGTCTGCTGTGCCACTTAAAAGAATATCATACGCATTTTCCTTCTTCCGTAAGGCAACCAAAGAAATGCAGGTCAACAGCAGCGGAACGATATAATCAGCCATTGCGCCATACCTTTCCCAACAGCCACGCGCTGAGCAGACCTACCGACACAGAGCAAATGCTGGTGACCCATACCGCCGGCAAAATGTCAAAGGCTGTGCTACAGCCTAAGGATGCGCGGAGTGCAGCCACATTTGCCGGGATCAGTTGAATGGATGCGGTGTTCATCACCACAAGGGCACAAAGCTCGTTGGAGGCAATACCCCTTTTTGTATGCTGCGCAAGCGTGCAGGCAGCCTGAATACCCATGGGGGTGGCGGCGTTTCCCAGCCCTAAGAAATTGGCGCACACATTGGCGGTCAAATAGCGGCGAAGCTGCACATCTTTCCGGCTGGAGGGGAATATCCTGCTAAGGATGGGGGAAAACAGCTTTCCTAAAAAATCTGTAAGACCGACTTTTTCCATCAGCTTGCCTACACCGGTCCACAGGCAGACAGAGCCTCCAATGGCAATTACCAGTTCCAGTCCTGCCTGCGCACCTTTTGGCACAGCTGCGGCCAAAGCGCTGACATTGCCGGAAAGCACTGCGCAAACCAGTGACAATACCAAAAATGCCGCCCAAATATAGCTCATAACCATATCCATCCCTCCATGGAAATTCTATGGACAGACAGTGAAAATTTGCATAAAAAACGCCGCAGATTTCTGCGGCGTTTCCTTAACTGTTTTCAAGAGCGGCGTCGTATACAACATTTTTCGGCAGATCCAGTTCTTTTGCTGTCTGTTTGACAGCGTCCTTGCGGCTTAAACCTTCTGCCATTAATGCCTTTACGCGTGCAGCGGCATCTTCTGCTGTGGCAGCTTCCTTAACTGCAGGCGCTGCGCCTGCCACCACCAGTACAAATTCCCCCTTGGGCGGCTGCTGGGCATATAGCTCCAATGCTCCGGCTAAAGTGGTGCGAATCACTTCTTCGTGGAGCTTGGTCAGCTCCCGGCACAGACTGATGGGCCTGTCCGGGCCGAAAACCTGTGCCATACTCTCTAAAGTGTTTACCAGCTTGTGAGGTGCTTCATAAAAAATCATTGTCCGGGTCTCATCGATCAGAGATTCCAGATGCTCCCGGCGGCTTTTCTTTGCAGTGGAGAGAAAACCCTCAAAGCAGAAACGGCCTGTGGACTGACCGGAGATGCTTAGCGCGGTGATCACTGCGCACGGGCCCGGGATGGCACATACGGTGATCCCTGCCTGCGCACACTGCTTTACCAGTTCTTCCCCGGGGTCAGAGATAGCAGGACTGCCGGCATCGGAAACCAGCGCGCAAGTCTCTCCGGCAAGGATACGCTCCAGGATCACATCACCCTTTTGCGCCTTATTATGTTCGTAGTAGCTGACGAGATTCTTACGGATTCCCAAATGATTCAAAAGCTTTAATGTGACCCGGGTATCCTCAGCTGCAATGAAGTCCACCTCTTCTAAGGTTTGACGGCAGCGCTGGGAGATATCCCCCAAGTTGCCGATGGGAGTGGGCACCAGATATAACATTCCGCTCATAAGCCTGCCTCCTGACAATGATATAACGCACGGTAATACTCGGTTGGCGCACCGACAGGATCGAATAAAGAAAACTCATCCCATTTAAGGCCGGGTTTTCCACCCTTGCGGCATTGCACCAGTACCAGGGAAAGGGGCCCCTCCTGCCTGTGCCGGAGCAGCCGCAGTCGCTTCGGCTCAAAACCGTGCTTTCCTGCGCAGATAAACACCTCCGCCAGGTATTCCGGGCGGTGCACAAGATAAAAATCGCCGCCGTATTTCACTGCCCAGGCAGCGACGGCAAAGAGCTGCTCGGTATTGCAGCAGTCCCGTCGACGGGCGTTGGCAGCAGTTTTGCTGGCAGGTCCGGCGGAAAAGTAGGGCGGATTTGATATGCAGCAGGGAAAGCTTCCTGGTGGGATCAGATCCCGGATGTTATTCATATCGGCGCATATACTGGTAAGACGGTGGCAGATGCCGTTGGCAGCAGCGTTGTGCAGCGCCATATTGTGAGCGTCACCGTCCAGCTCGATACCGGTAACAAAGCAATCCGTCCGTCGGGCGCAAAGCAAAAGACCCAATGTGCCGCAGCCGGAGCCAAGATCCAGGAAACGCTCACAGCGGCTCCCGGCAGCAAAGTGGGCAAGGGCAACGGAGTCGGTGCTTAAAGGAAAAGCCCCGGAAGATAGCTCCAAAGTAAAACCGTTATGCAGATGTTCCATACAAACCTCTATAAAAAATCTGCCTGCGCACCGGGTGACCGGCTGCGCAGGCGGATCGCAAAATCGGAGAATCAGCCTTCCTCGATTGCTTCGACGGGGCAGTTGTCCATGCAGCTGCCGCAGCTGACGCAAACATCAGCGTCGATTACGTACTTGTCTTCGCCTTCAGAGATAGCCTCTACAGGGCAGTTATCGGCACAGCTGCCGCACTTGACACAAGCATCAGTAATATTGTAAGCCATGATTTTCCCTCCAAATGTATGATGTGATAGTGCAATAGAATGACTATGCACCTCTATTCTAACACGCTTTTTGGAAAATGCAATTCTTTTTTTGTAAACAGGCGTATATTTTTTCCCTGATGCGTCGAAACTGTTTGATTAAAGGAGGGGAGAATGTGCAGTACGCGGCGGATACAAAACTTCTGATCCGGTCGGCAGCAGCCACAGCAAGGGATCTGGGGCACAGCTATGTGGGCAGCACCCATCTGCTGCTGGCGCTGGCAAAAAGTGACGGTCTGGGATCACAGCTGCTACGCGCCTGTGGCTTTGAGACAGACCTGGCAAGGGATGCAGCAGCAGTGGTGTTAGGCGTGGGAACGCCAAGTCTTCCGCTGCCGCAAGGTTTCTCCCCGGATGCAAAAAAAATACTGCGTTCTGCGGGTACGCAGGCGCGGCAGTTAAACGCAAAAGAAGTGACACCGACACATATTTTGCTGGCGCTGCTGCGCAGAGAAAAAACGGCGGCCGCCCAACTGCTGATGCTATTGGGGGTGGATCCACAGGAGCTGTTCACCCTCACGGTAGACTGTATGCGCGGACAAAGCGCGGTGAAAAACGATTCTAAAAAGGAGGCGGTCAATACGAAGCTGTTGGAGCAATTTAGTGAGGATCTGATCCAAAAGGCGGTAACGATGGAACCGGTGATCGGCAGAGAAAAGGAGATCGATACCGTCATTGGGATCCTGAGCAGAAAAAATAAAAATAATCCGGCACTGGTGGGAGAGCCCGGCGTGGGAAAAACAGCTATTGCAGAGGGCCTTGCTCAGCGGATGGCAGCGGGGAATGTGCCGCCTCAGCTGAAGGAAATGCGCTTGGTGAGCCTGAATATGGCAAACCTTGTGGCAGGTACCAAATACCGGGGCGAGTTTGAAGAACGGCTGCGGGATGTCCTGGCGGAGATTCGCAGGAGTGGGGATGTGATCCTGTTTGTGGATGAAATGCATACCATCGTCGGCGCAGGCGCGGCAGAGGGTGCCATCGATGCGGCAAATATTTTCAAGCCTGCTCTCGGCAGAGGGGAGCTGCAGATATTAGGCGCTACCACTATGCAGGAGTACCGAAAATATATCGAAAAGGATCCTGCTCTGGAGCGCCGGTTTCGTCCTGTGGTGGTGGAAGAGCCGGATACAGACGCGACCCTTGCTATATTACGGGGTCTGCGCCCGGGACTGGAGCGCCACCACAGACTGCGGATCACAGATGAGGCAATGAAGGATGCCATTGCCCTTTCTGTTCGGTATTTACCGGATCTGTATCTGCCGGATAAGGCGATCGACCTTTTGGACGAAGGTGCGGCCCACGCCCGGATGGAGGAACTGCAGCAGGGCAGAGGCTTGCGCCGGGAGCTGGAGGAAGAGCTCCACGAGGCAGTGCGGGAGTGCCGTTATGAAAAAGCTGCCCAGCTTCGGGATAAAATGCAAAGACTGGGCGCGCGCAGCCCGGAAACACGGCGCAGCCGCTGTGTCACCGGTAATGATGTGGCATGGGCAGTCTCCGCAAGAACACGGATCCCGGTGGGGCGACTTACGGCAGATGAACGGCAGAGACTACTGGACTTGGAAAAAACATTGAGCGCGCAGATCCTGGGCCAGGATGCGGCAGTCAGCGCTGTGGCGGAGACGGTGCGACGGGGTCTGTCCGGTATTCGTGACAGCAATCGCCCGGTGGCGAGTATGCTTTTTACCGGTCCTACCGGTGTTGGAAAAACGGAGATGTGCCGGGTACTGGCAGCAGAGTTGTTTGGAAATAAGGATGCAATGATCCGGCTGGATATGACGGAATTTATGGAAAAGCAGTCTGTAGCGCGGCTGATCGGCGCGCCGCCGGGCTATGTTGGCTACGAAGAAGGCGGAAAGCTTACGGAGGCAGTGCGGCGAAGACCTTACTGTCTGGTGCTTTTGGATGAACTGGAAAAGGCGCACCCGGATGTGGCAGGTATTCTGCTGCAAATTATGGAGGAGGGTGTGCTGACAGATTCCACCGGGCGGACGGTAAGCTTTAAAAATGCCATCATTGTAATGACCTCCAATATCGGCGGGCAAAACCGGGGTGACGGCATAGGCTTCCGTCCAGCAGGCAACAACGCGCAGACCCAGGAGGAGCTGCGCAGACACTTTACACCGGAATTCGTCGGACGGATCGATAAGGTGATCCATTTTGCTCCATTGGAGCAGTCTGCCATGGAACAGATCGTAGGAAAGTATTTGACGCAACTGCAAAACAGGGCAAGTGCTGCCGGTATCACCTTGCAGCTGCCGGAGGATCTGGCTGCACGGCTGGGTGGAGAGAAGGCGCAGCACGGTGGCGCAAGAAAACTGCGCACGCTCGTGCAGGACCAGGTGGAAGGTCCGCTGGCAGCGTACCTTTTGAGAAGCGGAAAACGCTGCAGCAAGGTGCGCCTGATTTGGGAAGATGGCAGCGTGCATTTTCAGTAGGGGATAACGGGTCGGAAGTGACTGCTTTCGACCCGTTTTTTTATAAAAAATGCATTTATATTCGAACAGATGTGCAAAAATAAGAAGAATGTACGAAAAATACTGAAATTTCCTTAAATTTTGCGATAAAAAGTATTGATTTTTCAAAAACAATGTTTTATACTGTCATTAAATGGAGCAAAGTGGTAGCAAAGTGGAGCAAAATGGAACAGAGGTGAGTGCGATGATCGGTAAATATCCTGCAAAATTAGACGATAAAAACCGTTTGTTTGTGCCTGCAAAGCTGAGAGCGGAGCTGGGCGAGGACTTTTATGTGACATTGGGTGTCAACTGCGGTCGTCGCTGCCTCACAGTATATACAGCACAGGATTGGGAAGTGTTAGGTCAGAACTATAACGCACTGCCCATCTCCCAGCGCAGTGCAGCAACCAGTCTGATCTTTATGAATGCGAACCAGTGCAGCCCGGATAAGCAGTTCCGGTTTTCTCTGAGCCAGTTTCTGCTGGACTATGCCGGTATCGGCAGAGATGTGATGATCGTGGGCAGAGCAGGGCAGGCAGAGATCTGGGCAAGCGATGAGTTCAACGCCTTCGAGGCAGAGAACCTGACACCGGAAAAGCTGCTGGCATCTTTGGAGGCCATCGGCCTATGACGGATTTTTTTCACATTTCCGTGTTGCTGCAAGAGTGCATCGACGGTTTGGCGATTAAGCCGGACGGCATTTACGCAGACGGCACATTGGGCGGTGCAGGCCATTCTTCTCAGATCGCCAAGCGACTGAATACCGGAAGGCTTATCGGCATTGACCGGGATACAGTGGCGCTGCAGGCGGCAACAGAGCGCTTAGCACCCTACGCGGACCGGGTGACGCTGGTCCATTCCAATTTCAGCGAGATCGCAAAGGTGTTTGCAGATCTGAAGCTTACCGGCGCGGACGGTATCTTGCTGGACTTAGGCGTTTCCTCGCCACAGCTGGATGACGGAGAGCGGGGTTTTTCCTATATGGTGGATGCGCCATTGGATATGCGGATGAACAGACAGGATCCTGTTACCGCCCATACAGTGGTCAATACCTGGTCACAGGAGGAACTGCGCCGGATCCTATATACCTACGGTGAGGAACGGTATGCGCCCCAGATCGCGGCAGCTATCTGCCGTCGCCGGGAAAATGCTCCCATAGAAACCACCTTGGAATTGGTGGATATTATTCGCAGCGCAATGCCACCGGCGGCCCTGCGGGAAAAGCAGCATCCGGCAAAGCGCAGCTTTCAGGCGATCCGGATCGCAGTCAATGATGAATTAGGCGCTGTGGAAAAAGTGATGCGCGACGCGATTACTTTACTGAAACCCGGTGGACGGCTGGCTGTGATCACCTTCCACTCCTTGGAAGACCGGATCGTAAAAACGGCAATGGCTGACGCAGCCAAGGGCTGTACCTGTCCTCCCAATTTCCCAGTATGTGTTTGCGGCAAGAAGCCGTTGGTCAAAATCATCACCCGCAAGCCGATCACCGCATCGGATGCGGAGCTGGAAGTGAACCCGCGTTCCCGCAGCGCCAAGCTGCGGATCTGTGAAAAGATCTGAATCCACATGGAAAGGAATGGTATAGATGCCACGGCAGATGGACATTCAGTATATCCGCTTTTATACCGACGGCAGTGCGGCACGCAAGGTAGCTGCACCTGCGCCAATGAAGACGATTCGTCTTCCCAAGGTAAAAAAACAGATGCGCCTGATCCTGCGCCTGGACCCTGTTGCGATCGCGAGCATCGTGATGGCAGTTGTTATGTCTGTACTGATCCTTACCGGCGTTTCCCGATTAAACACAGCACGGGAGCAGACTGTTGCAATGCAGCACTATGTTACCTCTCTGCGTGCAGACAATGAGATCCTGCAGCAGACCTATCAGGATGGCTACGACCTGGAAGAGGTAGAGCGTATGGCGCTGGCCATCGGTATGATCCCTAAGGATCAGGCACAGCAGATCCCTATTTATGTAGCGCAGGAGCAGCCTGAGGAGCAACTGAGCTTCTGGCAGAGAATTTACGCATTCTTAACAGGCTCGCTGGCATAAAGACTGCCCTGGCCAATAAGTTAGAATAACAGCTGCAGTGGGCGGCGAGGGATTCCCTTGCTGCCCACTGAAAGCCTATGGCTAACGGAAAGGTCGGGATCGCTTGAAAAAGTCGCGAAGAAAACGGGAAATTGTCCGAGTCCGGGGCGACAGCCGTCAGATGCGCAGGATACTGGCAACGGCAATGGCGCTTGGGATCCTGGTGTTTATGCCTGTTCTGGTGCGCCTGTATTACCTGATGGTGGCGCAGTATGACCACTACAGCGCAAAGGCTCTGCGTAACCAGACCCGCACCACCGCAGTTACTGCCAACCGTGGTGTGATCTACGATACTAATATGAACATCCTTGCCTGCTCGGTGACGGTGGAAAATGTCTATTTGGACCCTCACGAGCTGAAGCAGTCTAAAATGGATCTGGATGAGATCAGTGCCAGTCTTTCCCGGATCCTGGATGAGGATCCTCAGTGGATCCGAAAACAGGCAGAGGATATCACAAAACGCTATAAACAGGTGGCAGCCAATATCGATCAGCAAACCGCATCTGCCATCCGCAGCTATATCAACGAAAACAATATTAAAGGCATCCATCTGGAGCCAAGCTCTGAGCGGTCATACCCCTTTGGCACTCTGGCGGCACAGGTCATCGGTTTTACCAATGCTTCCAATGAAGGCTCTGAGGGGATCGAGGCGGCATATAATAAATATCTTGCCGGCACGGCAGGTGCTGTGATCACCACTAAAGGCAATAACGATATGGATATGCCCTTTTCATATGAGGACTACATCACCTCCCGGGAAGGCTGCAGCGTGATATTGACTCTGGATGCAACGGTACAGGCGTGCCTGGAAAAGCAAATGCAAAATGCCATCGACCGCTATGATGTGCAAAACGGTGCCTTTGGTATGGTGATGAATGTAAATACCGGGGAAATACTGGCAATGGCCACATTGGGCAGCTATGATCCCAATGATTATTCACAGATCGCTGACCCTAAGGTGCAGCAGACCCTGGAGCAGCTGAAGCTGTCCTATCTGCGCTATCCCGAGGGGACGGAGGATCATATCGCCGGTAAAAAGCTTTGGCAGGAGACATTGACGGCGGCGCAGCTGAAGCAGTGGAGAAACCGCTGTATCAGCGACGGCTACGAGCCAGGATCTACCTTTAAGGTGATGACTATGGCGGCTGCATTGGACTGTGGTGCCATTGATCTGAACACCGGCTTTCACTGTTCCGGCGCAGAGCAGATCCCGGGCAGAGCCCAGCGGCTGCATTGCTGGCGCTCTACCGGGCACGGCTCTCAGAAAACGCCCCAGGCACTGCAGAATTCCTGTAACCTTGCTTTTGCGCATATTGCCCTGAAATTAGGCGGCGAGCGGTTTTACGAATACATCCAGCGCTTCGGCGTTACAGAAAAGACCGGCATTGACCTTTCAGGAGAGAGCAAGGGCGTTTTCTTCAGCAAGGAATTGGTGACGGATACGGATAAATGGGGCACAGCATCGCTGACCTCCGGCTCTTTCGGACAGACCTTCAAGCTCACCCCCATACAGCTGGTGCGGGGGATCGCAGCGGTGGTCAACGGCGGATATCTTTTGGAACCGTATATCGTGTCTGAAGTGCTGGATGCAGATGGCAAAACAGTACTGAAGCAGGAACCCACAGTGCTGCGGCAGGTTATCAAGAAGGAAACATCCGATACCATGTGTGCGCTCATCCGCTCTGTGGTGGAAGAGGGCACAGCTAAGAATGCTGCAGTTGCCGGCTATTCCATCGGCGGAAAGACCGGTAACAGTGAAAAGATCGATGTGTTTGATGAAAGCGGCAACCGGGTTCAGGATAAGATCGTTTCCTTTGTAGGGGTTGCGCCGATGGAGAAACCGGAGTATATTGTACTTGTGGCGCTGGATACCCCGTCCCGGCAGACCGGCATCTATATTTCAGGCGGTGTGATGGCAGCGCCTACGGTGGGCGCAGTTATGGATGACATTTTACCCTATCTGGGTGTGGAAAAAACCTTTTCCCAGGAAGAAGCCGCAGGAAGATCTGTTTTAGTGGAGGATCTGACAGGCTACACCCGGCAGGATGCTGAAAAATGGCTGAAGGACCGGGGCTTGACAGCGCAGCTGATCGGGTCCCAGGAGACGGCTACCGCCCAGATCCCGGCAGCCGGGCAGCATATTCCCGGCGATAGCGAAATGATCGTGTATTTTGGCCAGGAAGCCGAGATCCGGCAGGTAGAAGTACCGGATTTTACGGGAATGAACCGCCAGCAGGCAATTGACGCGGCAGGAAGACTTGGGATCTACATTTTAACAGCAGGAAACCCTTCTGCAGATCCCAATGTATCCGTAACGGCGCAATCGGTGCAGGCCGGCACACAGGTGAATGTGGGCACAACGATACGATTGGAATTTACAGATACTGCAGCAGCAGACTGAAAGGATAAAGCTATGAAACTGGAAACCTTACTTAAGGGCGTTGAAGTGAAAAAGTGTAACGCAGATCTGAATACGCAGATCGAAAATATTGCTTACGATTCCAGAAAGGTGGCTCCGGGTAGCCTCTTTGTGGCGATCACCGGATTTGTTTCCGACGGAAACCGATTTATTCCCATGGCTATGGAAAAGGGCGCCGCAGTGGTGGTCACGGCAGTTGAGCCGGAAAAGGATATTCCTTATGTGCTGGTCAGCTCTGACCGGCTGGCTTTGGCGATCATCGCCAGGAATTTCTACGGTGACCCTGCAAAGGATATGTGCCTGATCGGTATTACCGGCACCAACGGAAAGACATCTTCTACCTTGCTGCTCAAGCACATTTTGGAAACTGTGCAGGGCGCAAAGGTAGGCCTGATCGGTACGATGGCAAATATGATCGGCAAGGAAACTGTTCCTGCCGAACGGACTACACCGGAAAGCTTGGAGCTGCAATGTCTTTTTGCGCAAATGCGCGATGCCGGCTGCCAGTATGTCATTATGGAAGTATCCTCTCACGCTATCGCGCTGGAGCGGATAGGCGGTGTGGCGTTTGATGTGGCGGCCTTTACCAATTTGACAGAGGATCATCTGGATTTCCACAAAACGATGGAAGCTTATTGCGATACCAAGGCGCAGCTTTTTACCCGCTGCAAAAAGGCAGTTATCAATGCAGATGACCCCTGGAGCGGCAGGATCGGCGCCGGGGCGCAGTGCGATGTGCTTTATACTTCTGTAAAAGAGGAAGCGCCCTTGCAGGCAGAAGATATTCATTTGCTTTCTGACGGTATTCGGTTCAATGCCGTATACGGCGCAGAAACCGTGCAGGTACAGCTGCCTATTCCCGGCAGATTCACGGTTTATAATACCTTAAGCGTGTTGGGTATGGCTTTGCAGCTGGGTATCCCGCTGCAAGAGGCAGCTGCTGCGCTGAAAACAGCGCAGGGCGTTAAGGGCAGAGTGGAGGTGGTTCCCACTCCCGGCAAGCCTTATACAGTCCTCATTGACTACGCCCACACACCGGACGGACTGGAAAATGTTCTCACATCTGTAAAGGATTTTTGCAAGGGTCGGCTGATCGCTGTCTTTGGCTGCGGCGGTGACCGGGATCCCATCAAGCGGCCCATAATGGGAAAAATCGGCGTGGATACAGCAGATTTTGCTGTTATTACATCGGATAATCCCCGGTCGGAAGAGCCGATGGCCATCATCGAAGATATCCTTCGTGGCGTTGATCCACAAAAAACAAACTTTGTTGTGGTGGAAAATCGTCCATCTGCTATTCACACAGCTATGGACATTGCCCAAAAAGATGATATAATTGTCTTGGCCGGAAAAGGTCACGAAACATATCAGGAGATCCGGGGCGTGAAGCATCATTTGGATGAGCGGGAAGTCGTCGCTGCGTACCTGGAGGAAATGAGGACTTAAAATGGGCACAATAACCTTGCAGCAAGCCGCACTGTGGTGCGGTGGACAGGTGGACCCAAAATATAAAGATGTCGTGTTCCTTGGTGCAAACAATGACACCCGGGTGTTGCAGCCGGGACAGCTGTTTGTTGCCTTGCACGGAGCAAGAGACGGACACGATTTTATTCCTGCTGCCTTGGAAAAGGGCGCAGCGGCGGTACTGTGTGATCACTGCGATGGGGATTATCCTGCTATCGTTGTGCCGGATACCCGCATTGCGCTGGGGGATATTGCCAGAGGTGAACGCCAACGGATCGGTATGAAGGTGGTAGGCGTCACCGGCTCTGTGGGCAAAAGCACCACAAAAGAAATGGTGGCGTGTGTTCTGGAGGGCAAGTATAAGGTTTGTAAAACACCGGTGAATCACAATAATGACATCGGTATGCCTATGGCGATCCTATCTATGCCCGAGGATACCCAGATCGCAGTGCTGGAGATGGGTATGAATCATTTCCGGGAGATCGCCTATCTTTCCGGAATTGCCCGTCCGGATCTGGCGGTGATCATCAATATCGGCACCATGCACATTGAGCACCTTGGCTCTATGGAAGGCATCCTGCAGGCAAAGTTAGAGATGTTGGAGGGAATGCAGCCGGGTGGAAAGCTGCTACTCAACGGCGACGACAATCTGCTTTGGAATTTGCATACCGACCATACGATCAACAGCACCTATTTCGCTGTGCGCAATCCCCAATGTGCTGTTCGCGCTGCCGAGGTATGTACGCAGACGGAAATGATCTGTATGCAGGTGCACTATGCCGGCAAAGAATTCCCGGTGGAGCTGCATTTGGAGGGCGATCACTATGTTTCTGATGCGCTGGCTGCTATCAGTGTGGGACTGGAACTGGGGGTTGATCCGGATCAGATCCGCCGGCAGCTGCTGCATTTTCAGAATATGCAGGGCAGACAGGAAGTGCTGCATATAAACGGCTATACGATCATCCGGGACTGCTACAATGCAGGTCCGGAATCTATGAAGGCTGCTCTGACTGTGCTGGGCAACCGCACGGGCAGAAGGATCGCAGTGCTGGGCGATATGCTGGAGTTGGGTGCCTGCGCAACGGCAGAGCACTACAAGGTGGGCAGGATCGCCGCGGAAAAATGCGACATACTCCTTGCCTTTGGTCCCAACGCCACCCGGGTCCTTCATGGCGCACTTACCGGCGGTATGCCGGAAAACTGCACTCGCGCCTTTACCGACAGGGATAAAATGGCTGCTTACCTGCATCAAATAGCAAAACCCGGTGATGTGATGCTCTTTAAGGGCAGTCACGGAATGCATATGGAGCTGGTCCTGGAGCATTTTTTGCAGTGCCATGAGAAGACGGAGGAAAAGCAATGACGAGGATCCTTATAATGGCGCTGGTAAGCGCCGCGCTGACAGGTGCGATCGGTTATTTCCTGCTGCCGGTACTCAGAGCGTTAAAGGCAGGTCAATCCATTCTTGAAGTGGGTCCGATCTGGCATAACTACAAGTCTGGCACACCTATGATGGGCGGACTGATGTTTATTATCAGCAGCGTCGTATGTGTGCTGTTCAGCTTGCTTTCCATAACGGATCATACGCTCATCTATACCCTTGCCCTGGCATTGTGCTTTGGCTCTGTTGGTTTTTTGGATGATTTCTTCAAGCTGAAATATAAGCGCAACTTAGGTCTTACCTCTGCCCAAAAGGCAATGCTGCAGTTGGCGGTCTCGGCCCTTTACCTGTATCTTTTATACAGGCAGGGGGTAATGAGTTGTGATCTTTACATTCCCTTTGTGAATGTAACGATAGAGGTACATCCGCTGATCTATATTTTCTTTGCAATGTTTGTTATGGTAGGCTGTGTCAATGCGGTGAATATCACCGATGGCGTTGATGGCTTATGCGGCAGCGTTACCATTCCTGTGATGATCTTCTTTACCGCAGCAGCTGTTTTGCGGCAGAAGCTGGATCTGGCATTGCTGCCTGCCTGTCTGACAGGTGGACTGGCTGCGTATCTTTTCTATAACTGGCACCCGGCAAAGGTGTTTATGGGGGATACCGGCTCGCTGTTTTTGGGCGGCGTGGTATGCGGACTGGCTTTTGCGCTGGATATGCCGCTGGTGTTGATCCTGGTGGGTCTTGTGTATATGGTGGAGACTTTGTCCGTGATCATGCAGGTGGGATATTTTAAGCTGACTCACGGAAAGCGTATTTTTAAAATGGCACCGATCCATCACCATTTTGAAATGTGCGGCTGGAAGGAAGAGAAGATCGTTCTGATCTTTACGGCGATCACTATCGTAATGTGCGTGATCGCGTGGTTTGGTATTGCCTGATTGAAAGGAGCATCTTATGGCAGAGCGCTATGCGTTTGCCAAAGATGACCGCCGCCCGGTAAAGAGCCGGGTGGGGGAACGGGTGGATATTCCATTTTTGATAATATTGCTGCTGCTTTTGGCGGTGGGGCTGATTATGCTCTACTCAGCAAGCTATGCCCAAAGTCAGTACGATACCGGTTATACCGTATCTGTAAGATACCTGCAAAAGCAGGCGGTGTGCGCGGTGATCGGTCTTGTGGCAATGGCAGCGCTCAGCCGGATACCGGCAAGCTTTTGGTATAAAATGGCGTGGCCGCTTTACGGCATCAGCATCGCACTGCTGTTGAGCGTGCTGCTTTTTGGAGAGTCTGTCAACGGTGCCCGTCGGTGGATCAACATCGCGGGGGTACAGTTTCAGCCCTCCGAGATCGCAAAATTTACTTTGATTGTATTGTTTGCCCGGCTGACAAAAGGCTTTGGCAGTTCGGCCCGGGAATTTCGCTATGGTGTGCTTGGCTTCGGCGCGGCGCTGCTTGGGATCTTGATCCCGTTGGCGCTGGAGAAACACCTGTCTGCCATTATGCTGATGGGTATGGTCGCTGTGGTGATGATGTACATTGCTGGCACCCATCCAAAGTGGCTGCTGGCAGGCGCCGGGGCGGCTGTGTTGTTTGTAGTCATTTATGTCAGTTTGATGGGCTATGCCGGGGACCGGATCACCGCCTGGCTGGATCCTGAGGCTGACCCGGGAGATACCGGGTATCAGATATTGCAGTCACTGTATGCCATCGGCTCCGGAGGCGTTTTTGGACTGGGATTAGGCAAGAGCAGACAAAAGTATTTATATTTGCCCTTTCAATATAACGATTATATTTTCGCAGTGATCTGCGAGGAGTTAGGCTTTGTGGGAGCGGCGCTGATCATTGCGCTGTTTGCAGCGCTGATATTGCGGGGCTTTTGGATCGCCCTGCACGCAAACGATCGGTTTTCTGCCGTGCTGGCGGCAGGTCTGACAGCGCTGATCGCAGTACAGACAGCACTGAATTTAGGCGTTGTTACGAATCTTTTACCCTCTACCGGTGTGGCATTGCCGTTCTTTTCCTACGGCGGCACGGCGCTGGCGGTGAATCTGGGTGAAATGGGGATCTTATTAAGCATATCCCGGCAGAGAGACCGGGCGGCGACGCAGGAGGAACTGAAATGAATGTGGTATTTACCTGTGGCGGAACAGCCGGACATATCAATCCGGCAATTGCCGTTGCCAATATTTGGAAAGAGCGTCACCCGGACAGTAAGATCCTGTTTATCGGCGGTGTGGGGAATATGGAAGAAGAGCTTGTTCCCAAAGCCGGATATGAACTTGTGACTTTTCCTGCATCGGGAATGTCCCGGGGGAAAAGCCTTTCCGCTATAAAGCATAATGTCCAGACAGTGATGCAGGTGGTTCGTTCCGTAAATGCCTGTAAGCGGCTGCTGAAGGACTTCGGCGCAGATGTGGTGGTGGGAACAGGCGGCTATGCCAGCTTCCCGGCGCTGATGGCAGCAAGTCTGATGAAGATCCCTACCTGTGTGCACGAGGCAAATGCAATGCCGGGACTGACTACCCGCCTGATCGCAGACCGGGTAGACCGGGTGCTGGTCTGCTTCCCGGAAAGCGCAAAATATTACCGCCACCCGGAAAAGGTGGAGGTGGTGGGAATGCCGGTGCGCCGGGAATTTATCTACACGGATAAGGAACGCTCCCGTGAGGAACTGCAGCTGGACACAAGACCTCTTGTGGTCTCTGCCTTCGGCAGTCAGGGCGCAAAGGCTATGAATGAAGTGATCGCCGATATGTTTGCCTTGGAGCAACAGGACGGGTATCCTTTCCAGCATATCCACGCTGTTGGTAGCTACGGATGGAGCTGGATGCCCGGCCTTGTAAAGGAAAAGGGTGTGGAAATTACTGAAAACAAGGGTATCCGTATGTACGAATACCTATACAATATGCCAACCGTGATGGCGGCGGCTGATGTGATCATCAGCAGGGCGGGCGCATCCAGCTGCAATGAGATCGCAGCTTCAGGGATACCGTGCATTTTGATCCCGTCACCCAATGTAACAGACAACCATCAGGAGAAGAACGCAAGAGCGCTGGCATCTCAGGGCGGCGCGGTTTTACTGCTGGAAAGTGAATGCACAGGTAAGCGGCTGTATGATGAAGTTGCAGCATTGCTTGCCGATCAGCCACGCAGAGCGCAAATGCGCAAAGCGCTGCAAAATATGGTAGTGCTGGACAGCGCCCAAAAGCTCTGTGATGTGATAACAGATCTGGGAATGAAAAAAGGCTGATCCACAAAGGAGATAAACTATGGAAACCAAGACTACAAACCGGAATACCGGGCAGAGAAGAACACAGACCCGGACACCCGGCAAAAGACCGACGGGCACGGCTGCGCGCCCTGCACAAAAACGCGGCACTGCCGCCCATAATGCTGCGCGCCGACCGACAGCGCAGCCCAAAAGACCGGTAAGACGCACCAAACAGATCAAAAGACCAACGCCGGAGGTTGTCTATACCCAACCCGAAACATTTAACCGTGGCCGCTTTCTTTTGCGCCTTGCGACGGTGGTGGCGGTGGTTTTGGCGCTGGTTTTCGGCATGGCGATCTTCTTTAAGGTCAGTGTAGTAGAGGTCTCCGGCATTAATAAATATACCGCCTGGGATATCCGGGAAGCATCCGGTATCCGCGAGGGTGAAAATCTGCTGGGCATCAATGCGCCCCGGATCGGCACAAAAGTGAAGACGGCGCTGCCCTATGTGGATAAGGTCCGAGTAGGGATCCGCCTGCCGGACACGGTCTTAATCGAGGTCGTGGAGCTGGATGTGGTGTATGCTGCCCAGGATACCGGCGGCGCCTGGTGGCTGATCTCTTCCGATGGCACAGTCGTGGACAGTACTACCGCTTCTGAGTCCGGAAAACACACGCAGCTTTTGGGCGTGCAGCTCCAGACACCTGCTGTAGGACAGTCCTGCATAGCAGCGGAGCCGGTACCGGATGAGACACAAGCCTCAGAAGAGACCGTCATCACACTTCCTGCCACAGTCAAAAGCAGTGAAAAGCTTTCTGCGGCGCTGACCATTTTCCAGTTTTTGGAGGAGGTCGGCGTGATCGGAGAGGCTGCCAGCGTCAATGTGGAGGATCTTTCTCAGATAGAATTGTGGTACGGTGAGCGCTATCAGGTGAAGCTTGGCGACAGCACCCAGCTGAAATATAAGGTGCAAAGTATGAAGACCGCCATCGATCAGATGACCTCTTATCAGACCGGTGTGCTGGATGTAAGCTTCACTACCTGGCCGGATGAAGTTGGCTATAATCCCTTTAGCTAAAAAATATAAAATATTTCCGTAAAAAATGAGATTTTCTATTGACCAAAAGCGTTTTTTTGGATAGAATATAGAAGTGCAATTGTAAATAATGCGAAAATGCGTCAAAGTTTTCGCAAGGATACATAGGAGGACAGTAAAATGATAGAAAAGTTCCAGGATCGCGTAGTTAAGATCAAGGTCATCGGCATTGGCGGTGCCGGCAACAATGTTATCAACCGTATGATCGAGGCAGGTGTGTCCGGCGTGGATTTCGTCGTGATCAACACCGATAAGCAGGATCTGAATAAGTCCATCTGCGAAAACAAGGTGCAGATCGGTGAGAAGCTCACCGGCGGTATGGGTGCAGGCTCCAAGCCTGAGATCGGCCAGAAGTCCGCTGAGGAATCCAGAGCACAGATCGCTAAGGTTTTGGAGAATACCGATATGGTATTCATCACCGCAGGTATGGGCGGCGGTACCGGTACCGGCGCAGCACCCATCGTTGCTGACCTGGCACGGGAGCAGGGTATCCTGACCGTGGGCGTTGTTACCAAGCCCTTCAAGTTTGAGGGCGCTAACCGTATGCGTCAGGCTGAGAGCGGCATTGCTGCTTTGTCTGACAAGGTGGATTCTCTGATCATCATCCCCAACGATCGGCTGAAGTATGTCACCGATCAGAAGATCACCTTTGCCAACGCATTCGGCATTGCAGACGATGTTCTGAAGCAGGCTGTTACCTCCATCTCTGAGCTGGTCGGTTTCTCCACCAATGTGATCATCAACCTGGACTTTGCTGATGTTTCCGCTGTTATGAAGGATGCCGGCCGCGCACATATGGGTGTTGGCATTGCTTCCGGCCGCGAGAAGGCTGAGCAGGCTGCTCTGGCTGCTGTTGCCAGCCCCCTGCTGGAGACCTCTATCAACGGCGCTACCGGCGTTCTGGTGAATGTTACCGGCTCTGCAGAGCTGACGCTGGATGATGTTGAGACTGCTGCCGGCATCGTGCAGGAAGCTGCAAATCCCGATGCGAACATTATCTTCGGTGCGACTTCCTCCGAGGACTTTGAGGATGCGATCCGCGTCACCGTTATCGCTACCGGCTTTGAGCAGAAGACCGAAGCTGAGGAGTCCGGCGCTGTTTCTGAAAAGAGCAGCAAGGTCGCTGATGATATCGAGGATATCTTCAGCATCTTCAACCGCTGATTCGAAAGATACGCAGCATCCCGGGCAAGTAAGTCCGGGATGCTTTTTTCGTGAGGAATGCTTATGAACGCTTATCACAATTTGGCCCGCAGTTATGACCGTCTGACCAATGATGTGCCTTATAAAGCAGTTGTAGACTTCTATTGGCAGATCCTTGCCCGGGAAGGTTTGCAGCCGGAGACAGCAGTGGATCTTGCCTGTGGGACAGGCGCTGTGGCGCTGCTTTTAGCAGAAAAGGGACTGACCGTAACTGCGGTGGATATGTCTGCAGATATGCTCTGTGCCGCAGCTGACAAAGCGCTCAGCGCGCAAAACCGTCCCACCTTTGTGCGTCAAAAGCTGCAGGAACTAGCCCTTCCTAAGGGCGTGGATCTTGCAGTATGCGCGTTGGACAGCCTGGACTATATTACAGATCCAAAGGATTGCCGGGAGGCGATAAGCAGAGTCTACCGCGTGCTGAATCCAGGCGGTTGCTTTATTTTTGATGTGAACACCCCGGAAAAGCTTCGCGCAATGGACGGCCAGGTCTTTTTGGATGAGGACGAGGATGTTTACTGCGTCTGGCGGGGCGAATTTGATGAGAGCAGCAACATCTGCACTTATGGAATGGATCTGTTCCAGCGAGAGGGAAATATGTGGCAGCGCAGCTTTGAGGAGCATTGTGAATATGCCTATTCCGCCCAGCAGCTGGTAGGCTATCTGAAAGAAGCAGGCTTTACGCATATCCGGGTCTACGGTGAGCGTACCTTTGATCCACCGCAGCCGGGTGAGCAGCGCATTTATATCAAAGCAAGAAAGGGAAAGATCAAATGAATGACTATTTAGTTCGCGGTATGACAATGGACGGTTTTGTAAAAGTTGTAGCCATCCGTTCTACAGAGATCGTGCGGCGCGGCGCTGCCATTCATAAGACCACCCCCAACGCAACAGCTGCCTTTGGCAGAGCGTTGACGGCTGCGTCTATGATGGGTAATATGCAAAAGGTGGAAAACGGTTCCATGACTTTGCAGATCAAGGGCGACGGTCCCATCGGCAGTATCGTGTGCGTCAGTGACCCTGAGGGAAATGTCCGCGGCTATGTGTATGAACCCCAGGTGCCGCTGGTGGAAAAGCATCCCGGAAAGCTGGATGTGAGTGCCACTGTCGGCAAAAACGGCACGCTCACAGTGATCCGTGATCTGCAGATGAAAGAGCCGTATGTGGGTTCTGTGGAACTGATCTCCGGAGAGATCGGTGACGATGTGACAGCTTACTTTGCCCAGAGCGAGCAGACACCGACTGCCTGTGCGCTGGGTGTCCTGGTGGACCGTGACTGCAGCGTCAAGGTGGCAGGCGGCTATCTGATCCAGCTGCTCCCCGGGGCACCGGAGGAGGTTATCGACAAGCTGGAGGAGGGAATCAAGCGCGCCGGCGCAGTCACAGCAATGCTGGATAACGGCTTGACTCCGGAGGATATCTTGGGACAGGTCTGCGGTGATTTAGGTGTGGTATTTATGGAGGCCACCGAGGTCAGCTATAAGTGCTACTGTGACCGCCAGCGTGTTACAGATGCACTCATCAGCCTGGGCCGTGAGGAGCTCACTGCCATTATGCAGGAAAATAAGACCTTCCCTGTGGAATGCCAGTTTTGCGATGCAGTCTATTCCTTCACCCCTGAGGATATTTCCGATATCCTGAAAAGTGTTTGATAAACGGGTAAATGGTGGGGTTTTCCAAGGGTTTTTGGGTGCTAAAATTCTTCCAAAAAAATCGAAAAAAACCCTTGACAAACTTAGCTTCCCTGTGTATAATGATACCCGTCGCTGAGATGCGTAAGCGTCTTGGGGTAAGGTAGGGGAGCATAGCTCAGCTGGGAGAGCACATGCCTTACAAGCATGGGGTCACAGGTTCGAGCCCTGTTGTTCCCACCATATTTGGCCCGGTGGTGCAGTCGGTTAGCACGCCAGCCTGTCACGCTGGAGGTCGACGGTTCGAG
>JAZNQK010000005.1:0-6660 GCA_045590135.1 Faecousia sp. | reverse complement strand
GCGCTCCTCCGGTAAGGCTATCGAGGCAGCAAGAGCCGCTTACGATGCGCTGACAGAAGGCTCTAAGCAGTATGTCAAGCTTCTCGACACTCTGCTGGCGGCTGAAGCAGCCTATGCTGAATTTGGCGGCTTGGGTGTTGTGGGCACGATTGCTGTTGTGGTTGCAGTATTGGCAGCCGGCGGCATCGGTGTGACATTGGTCGTGCTGAAAAAGCCGGAATGGTTTAAGAAAAAAGCAAAAGCTGCTGCCAAAGAGAAATGACCTTTCAATGCACAGCAGAACACCGGAGCGCTTCCGCGCTCCGGTGCTTTTCTATAAAAGCGTGGTTTTCATATGATAGGGAATAAAATGTCTGATAACATGCATAAATTGTCTGACTGCTTGCATGAATTGTCCATAAATCACAGAAAAGATATGGTATAATGAACACAATAGAGCATCAAAATGCTGTGTTTTGGCAATTTATGAGGAGGTATATTATGAAGGAGAATCTGAAGCGGATCGTGGCGGCGCTACTGACACTTTGTATGTGTGTATCCTTGCTGCCGCCCTCAGTTCTGGCAGTGGAGCAGAGCGGGCAAGCTCAGCCGATACAGGTGGGCTATGACTTCGATTTACTGACCAACCAACCCGGCGTGATCACGGACACCGGCAGTTTTTCCGTGGAAGGTCAGAAAGATGAAATCGATGCGCTTTATAAAGCCGGTACCATCAACTGGACTTTTGAAGGCAGAATCGATGGAAATTCCAAAACTGACGGTTCCGGTAACCCGGTTGCCCCCACAGCGAATAAGTTCTGGAAGGACTTCGGTATTTACCTGAAAAACGGCAACGGAGGTAACGGCTGGTGGTATGCCATCCGGATCAAGGCACCTGGTACAGGTATATATGATTTGACTGTGAATGCTACCTACCCGCCTGAAAACGGAGATACCAAGCACTGCATCTGGACAGAAACCTATCTGTTTGATGCATCGTTGCTCAGTGATAGTGTTGGCATTGCGGATCTGCTGACACAGGAAAACAAAATGGGTGATTTTACACCGGTGGCAGGCGACCACGATGTGGACATTGGAGAAGTTAACTTTACTGCGGATAAGGAATATATCCTTGTTTTCCGGCAGACCCAAGCACTGTATGTCGCCGGCAATGACGGCGGTCGCACACTGCACCTGAGCCTCGCAGGTCTTACCGCTACACGGCAGGTGAGTGAGCAGCCGCAGCAGGTGGGCTATGACTTTGATTTGCTGACCAACCAACCCAGCGAGATTACGGACACCGGCAGTTTTTCCGTGGAAGGTCAGAAAGATAAAATTGATGCGCTTTATAAAGCCGGAACCATCAACTGGACCTATGAGGGAAGAATTGACGGCAATTCCAAGGTGGATGGCTCCGGTAGCGTAGTTGCGCCCACCGCTAATAAGTTTTATAAGAACTTCGGCATCTATTTGAAAAACAGCAATGGCGGCAACGGCTGGTGGTATGCCATCCGGATCAAGGCGCCAGGTACAGGTACATACGATGTAACAGTAAATGCTACCTATCCTCCCGAAAATGGCAATACCAAGCACAGTATCTGGACAGAAACCTATTTGTTTGATGCCTCCCGGCTCAACAGCAGCGTGGGCATCGCAGACCTGTTGACACAGGAAAACCGTATGGGAGATTTTACCCCCGTGGTAAGCGACCACAATGTAAATATCGGTGAATTTGCCTTTGCGGGTGACCGGGAGTATATCCTGGTGCTGAAGCAGTCCCAGCCGTTGTATGTTGCAGGTAACGACGGCGGCAGAACGCTGCATTTGAGCCTTGCAGGCTTGACCATGGACTATACGGGGGAACCTTCCCAGGAAACGACTGTGCCTGAGGAAACCACAGCACCGGAGCAGACTACGGCTCCTGAGCAGACCCTGCCTGCGCAGCTGCCGGATAATGCGACTGGCTATGCTTTTGATGTCAGAAAAAACTATCCCGGTTACTTCAATTCTACAGATAAGGCTGTAGATGAGCAGGTAGATTTACTGAACAGCTTCTATGCAGCAGGTCTTATCGACTGGACAGTTGCTGGAAAGATGAACGGTACTGTCAAGGCAGACGGCACCGGTGGTGAAGCAAACAGCTTTACCAAAAATACATTTGTGGCTGACGGTATACAGATCAACATTCCGTACGGCTATAACTGGTATTACGCACTCCGGGTGCGTGCGCCGGGGAGCGGAACTTACGATGTAACCATTGATACCAACACGATTACATCCGGCACCGTTAAAAAGCACAGTGTCTGGACGGAGAGCTATATGCTGGATGCAGCGGCGGTGGATGCCGGCGCAAAGATCGGCGATCTGCTCACCGATGCCAACAAGGGCAAGATGTTTGCGCCTACCTCTGAAAATACAGGCGCTTATATCGGTAACTTTGCTTTTGAAGCAGGCAAGGAGTATATCATTGTCCTGCGAATGACGAAGGATACCTATGCAGCAGCACCCGCTGGCACCCGAACACAAAATCTGTATTTGGCTGGCTTGACCTTTAAGGAGGCGCAGCCTCCGGCACCGGTCAACGGCGGGTATGATTTTGACCTGATTACCATTTATCCCGATGACTTTACCGGTGGCGATATGTCCGTTCCTGAGCAAGCGGATAAGATCGACAAGCTGTTTGCCGGCGGTTATCTGGGCTGGAAACTGGAAGGCACCGGCACCGTCATTAACGGCACCGGCGAGATCGGTAGAAATGCCTTCCTGAAGGGCAATGGTATCCAGGTTTATACAGCCGGCTATGATTGGTGGTATGCACTGCGCATCAAATCTCCCGGCAGCGGTCCGCATAAGATCACGCTGGACACCTATCTTGCCGATGCCAAGGATGAAAACGGTAATCCGGTGAAAAAGCATTCTGTTTGGACGGATGCGTACATCGTCGATGCTGCACTGCTTGATAAGGGCGAGACCACCATAGCTGACGCTATGCTTAAGCGAAACCTGGTAGGTCAGTTTGCTCCCACGACAGCGGCTCCCAGCGCAGATATCGGTTATTATACTTTTGAAGAGGGCAAGGAATATATTCTGATCCTGCGCCAAACCAAGAAGACATATAATGCAGGCAAAAATGCTGACGGTCTGTCTACATTGAACCTGTACCTGGATCAGCTTTCCTTTACCCATGAACCCAATTATGTCAAACCTGCACCGGATAACTCCAAGGTGATCTATGATTTTGACCTGGCGGACAGAGAAAACGGCATTTATGGCAATAACACAGAGCTTTCTGATAAAAGCGGTGATATCAGCCGTCTGTACAGCCTGGGTGAGATCAATTGGAAGTGCGTAGACGGTGTCGGTGCCGTAGCCGGCAGATTCAATTCCGGCAACGGACTTCTGAGCTATTCTGACCCGGATGCCTATTTTGTGTTCCGGATTCAGTCTCCCGGACAAGGCCTGTATACTCTGTCACTGAACCACGCCATCTCCGGCAGAGGCGGCATTGCGTCGGTATACATTCTGCCGGCGGATACCACCGATATCCAAAAGGCGATCGATACGCATAACCGGGTGGGTAAGGTGAAAATGTATAACACCACCGGCGATATGACTCCGGAGGACGGCTATACCTCCCTGGTGGGCACTTGGGAATTTGGCGCAGCTAAGGAATACATCCTGGTGGTGGAAGCCTTTGCCAAGTCCCCTTATTGCGCGCAGAGCTATTTGTATCTTTCTCAGCTGGTGGCAGAGAGAGGGGATAAGACCGCAAATTATACCGCAAAGAAGTCCGTCAGCCCTATGATCGTGGATAACAGTACAGTCACCGTCACAGAGGCAACTCTTTACCAGGCAACCGGTGTAGTCAATGGCCACGACTACTTCTACCTGCCTTTGGAAGGCAAGAAGATGGCGGTCTATGACATTGATGCTATGAGCTTTGTCACCCATGTGGATACGCCCTTCACCACCTGCCGCGGTATCGTGGTGGATGAAGACGGCATCGTGTGGATGGTGGGCGACAACTCCTACATTTTCCGCTATGATCCGTTCCTGGATGTAGCCCAGAGCGTTTACTATTACAAGAACCAGGTCAATAACGGTGACAGGAGCAAGATCTACGGCTCCTCTTCTGCCAGTGACCTGACCTTGGGCAGTGACGGATGCCTGTACTTTGGCGTTTATGACAATGCCCATATTGCAAAGTATGATATCAAGACCGGTGAATTTACCGACCTGGGTTCCTATGGCGACGATTCCGGTGCTTTTGCCAGCTGTCCCGTCTATGAAGACGGCTATGTATATTGCACTCTGGCTGGTGATAAAAACGCTGACGGTACCAAGACCTTTGAACTGGTAAAGGTAGATGCAATTACCGGTGAGCAGATAGCCATTCTGAACATCACAGAGCATGTCAGCCAGAAGGAGGTTATGCTCCGGGGCATGGGCATTTGCGGTGGTGTGCTGTTCATCGGCGGTGAAAATAATGATATCAAGAAGGCCCTGGCAGTGGATGCCGAAACGATGCAGCTGGTAGATCTGGGTATCGCAGGCTTCATCAACTACGGCACAACAGAAGAAAAAGACGGAAAGGTCTATTTTGTAGCATCCGGAAAGGGCATCTATGAATTTGACGGTGCGACCCGCAAAGCAACGCCGGTGGCAGGTCTCAAGGATGCCGGCGTAGGTATGCGCTGCAATGAGAATAGCTTTGTCACGATCGAGAATAACCCCTTATTCCCCGGTGAATCTATCTTCTCTTACAGAAGCGCCTTGCAGTTGCCGGTGATCTATAATATTGAGTCCGGCAAAATGCTCACATTGGACGGCCTGGTTTTGGAGGAGTACGGTTCTGCCCAGACGATCCGTGCAATGATCAAGGGTGCCGGTGAAAATGAGATCTACTTGGGCGCATATAATACGAACAACTGCTCTGTGTATAATACGGTGGCTGGCGAGGTCACCCACCGCTATGAAGCAAGCTCTGCCCAGACCGACTGTATGTACATCTACGAGGGCAACCTCTATGCCGGTAACTACAATGCCGGCTGTCTGACCCAGATCAATTTGCAGGATGAAGAGCGAAATGTTATCTTAGTGAGCCTGAAGGATCAGTATGAACAAAGCCGCATCCACGCCATTTCCGGCGGCGGTGGCAAGGTGTTCTTTGGTTCCGTGCCGGATATGTACAAATACGGTGGCTGCTTAGGTTGGGTGGATGTCAAAACGCTGGAGCGCGTGGTTATCCGCAATGCAGTTCAGGATCAATCCATCGTATCGCTTTGTTATAACGATGGCTTGATCTTCGCCGGCAGCTGTACCACCGGCGGTACCGGTAGCGCCGACCGCACGGACCTGTCTGCAATGATCGCGGTGTACGATGTTGCCACACAGAGTAAAGTCGCGGAAATCGACCTGCGGCAGTATATCGGAGGAATGCCTGGTTATCTCAAGAGTATCGACAGCATTCTGGCAGATCCCAATGTTGCGGAAAACGGCATTTTGTGGGTGCAGTGTGGTGCCCGGCTGATCAAGCTGGTGTTTGACAAGGAAACTGGCAAGGCATCCGTTACCCAGGAACTGTGCTATGACGCAAGTGCTGCTGGCGATGGCTGGCTGCCCACCGGTATGCAGATCCTGGACGGCTATTTGTACGCAGCCTTTGGCACAGTGGGCGGTGTCCGGAAGATCAACCTCAGTGATCTGTCCGATAATACCCGCATCCCTGTGGCAGACCCTTATTACTTCACAGTGGCAGACGACGGCAATATCTATTACAGCATCAATACTGCACATCTGTGGATGTACCCGCTGAACATTGCAGATTCTGATTGGGCTGCGGCAGACGAGCTGGATCAGAAGATCCTTGCCATTGGCCCGGTGAGTGTGGATTCTGCGGAAAAGATCCGGGATATCCGTGCAGCTTATGAATCCCTGAGCTGGACACAAAAGGCACTGGTGCAGCACCTGGATAAGCTGGAAGAGGCAGAAATCGATCTGATCGAAGCCTGGATCGATTCCATCGGCGAAGTTGCCCTGGAGGATCAGACGCTGATGGAAATGATCGCGGCAGCGTATAAGCAGCTGTCCGCCAAGAACAGGAGCTTCGTTAAGAATTATATGGATGTCTATGTACCTGCTGCCCAGGAACTGAAGGGTATTTTGGACGCAATAGAAGCAGAAAAGGTACAGAAAATGATCGACGGCATTGCCGATATGGGTGAGATCACCCTGGAAGATGAGGCTGCCATTAAGGAGATCAGAGAGGCCTATAATGCGCTGAGTATGGAGCAAAGAGCCCTGGTGGATGCGACTCTGCTTCTGGAGGCAGAGGCAAAGATCCAGGCACTGCGTCAGGAGAAGGTCGAGTACCTGAAAAAGCTGATCGCATCCATCGGTGAGGTCACATTGGAGGACGAAGCGGTGATCATGGAGGCCGTGGAGATCTTCGACTGGCTGACCCTGGATGAGCGCAATCAGGTGGATTACATCACCCTGAACGCAGCCGAGAAGGCGCTGAAGAAGCTGCAAAAGGCGGCAGCTGAGGAAGTGGATGCGCTCATCGAAGCCATCGGCGAAGTCAAGCGCTCCTCCGGTAAGGCTATCGAGGCAGCAAGAGCCGCTTACGATGCGCTGACAGAAGGCTCTAAGCAGTATGTCAAGCTTCTCGACACTCTGCTG
>JAZNQK010000004.1:0-7564 GCA_045590135.1 Faecousia sp. | reverse complement strand
TGCTTACTTCCTTTCTAAAAGCCTTGTGTATGCCAAATTCCAGTTTGTCGAGCAGATGTATCTGCTCGACAAACTGAAATAATGTAGAATGGAGAATGTAGAATGTAGAATTATTGTGTTGCCTACGGCAACTATTTAAATCATTTCCGGAGGAAATACCTTGATTCTCAATTCTCCATTCTCAATTCTCAATTTGCGCGACAGCGCGTCAAACCGGAATTTACAACAGTCGGAATATTTCCTCTTTCTGCTTCAGCACATCCTCCAGCTGCTGCAAGTACTGTTCCGGAAATTTTGGGTTATGGAAACGCTCCAGCGTGCCGTCCTCGTAATTGACCTTGGTCATTCCGCCGCCGCCTAAAGAGAGGATGCTGTGCACTTCCTCCATCATATAGATATTATACAGGCAGTCCCGGCCATTCCTGCTCCAGCCTACATTTTCAAAGCTGCCGGACATATATTTCTGTCGGTACAGGTAATACGGCTTATATCCCTCGGCGGAAAGTGTTTTATTGGCATAATCCACCATTCTTTTCACTTCCTCTAAGGAAGGGAGCATCTCCCGGCGCTCAAACAGATCTGCGCCTTTTTTCAATGCCAGCGTATGCACGGTGATATTCTCCGGACTTAGCTGCACCACCGCATCCAGGCTGCGGCAAAAGCCGTCAAAGCTGTCCCGGGGCAGACCGGCAATGAGATCCATATTGATATTTTCAAAGCCTGCGCGCCTTGCAAGGTCAAAGCTTCTGAGCACATCTCGTGCGCTGTGGGGTCTGCCGCAGGCGCGAAGCACTTCATCTTCTAAGGTTTGGGGATTGATGCTGACGCGGTCAGCACCAAGCTGCCGTAAAAGCCGCAGCTTTTCTTCGTCCAGTGTATCGGGCCTTCCTGCCTCCACGGTAAATTCTAAGCAGTCCGATAAATCGAAATGGGTATTTACCGCCGTGAGCAGCTGCTGTAGCTGCTTTGCAGACAAGGTAGTAGGCGTACCGCCGCCAATATATACTGTGCGCAGGCGCTTATTGTTTTCTTTCATCAAGCGGGCAGTGTGGGCGATCTCCTGCAGCAGCGCCTCTAAATACGGCTGCAGCAGCTGGGTGTGCTTTCCCACCGTCCGGCTGACAAAGCTGCAATAGGCGCAGCGGGTGGGGCAAAAGGGAATGCCGATGTAAAGGGAAATATCGTCTTTGCGCAGCTTTTGTGTTGCCGCTGCGGTAGCCACCGAGCAATCCACCGCCAGAGAGCTTCGCTCCGGTGTTACATAATAAGTCTTTTCCAGCAATTTTTTTGCCGAAGAAGGGCTTCCGCCCTCCAAAAGATGCTTGGTGCTGAGCTTTGTAGGGCGCACGCCTGCCAAAGCACCCCAGGCAGGTATTGCCGGCAAATGGGGAAGCGCTGCCGCGTAATAGCTTTGCTGCAGGATCTGCCGCCGCAGCCGCACCGTTTCTTTCTGTGCTAAGCATCGGCGGACACCTTTCGTGGTAACATCACCGGCTGTGATGGCGGTCACCGCTGTGAGCCACTTCTTGCCCCAATGGAGCACACTGACTGCTCTGGCGTCAGTCCGGGTGGAAAACAGCGCCATTTGTAATTGTTCCACCGCATAGCGGTCTGAATGCCCAACCAACTGCAGCTCCATAGACATCCTTCCTTTTAACATTGGATCGTTCATTCGAATAAGGTAGGGCGGGGGCTTGCTCCCGCCGTGCCTGTCACATCGGTGTTTTATTGCGGCGGGACCAAGGCCCCGCCCTACCTTAGATACCACAACAATCCAGTGAACTAAATTTTATTTCATATACGGATTATACATCCGTTCCCGTTCCAGGGTCGTGCTCTCTCCGTGGCCGGGGTACACCGTATAGTCTCCCTCCAGCTGGGTGAGCCGGGCAAGAGACTGCCGGATCGTGCTCCAGTCGCCGCCGGGCAGGTCTGTTCTTCCACAGGAGCCGGCAAACAGGGTATCCCCGGAGAAAAGCGCGTCCTCACACGCATAACACACCGAGCCCCGGGTGTGACCCGGAGTCTCCATCACCGCAAAGGTCACACCGCCGGCAGTGATGCGCTCTGCTTCTTCACAGAAAGAAACTTCGGTAAAGTCACAGTTCGCCAAGGGATAGAAAAATAAATTTTCCGGTGTCTTAAACTGAGACCAGTCTGACTGGCTCATCCAAAGGGCGCAGCCGGTAGCTTTTACGATAGCTTCCACTCCGCCCACATGGTCAAAATGCCCGTGGGTCAGCAGCACCGCATCCACCGTCAGATTCTTCTCCTGCAAAAACCGCAGCACCCGTTCCGGCGTAAAGCCCGGATCGATGACAGCGCAGCTTTGGCTGCCCGCTTCCCGGACAATATAGCAGTTGGTCTGATAGTCGCCCAAGGGCAGAATATCGATCTTCAGCATAAAATCTCACTTTCTTCTGGGCTCACCCAGCAGCTGTTCGGTATCCAAAATCAAAGTCACCGGGCCGTCATTAACGGACTGCACCTGCATATCCGCACCAAAACGGCCGTGCTGGGGAGGATATCCCAGCATCTCACAGTCCTTGAGAAACTGCTCATACAAAGCGTTGCCCAGTTCAGGACCTGCCGCCTCCGTGAAGCTGGGACGCCGGCCCTTGCGGCAGTTGCCGTACAGGGTAAACTGGCTCACCACCAGCACCTGTCCTGCTACATCTGCAAGACCTAAGTTCATTTTTCCGTTTTCGTCTTCAAAAACGCGAAGACCCAGCGCCTTTTCCGCCAAATACCGGCTCTCCTCCCGGGTATCCTCCGGGCCAACGCCCAAAAGGATCAGAAAGCCCTTGCCGATGCTGCCAACCGTTTCGCCGTCAATGGTAACCGATGCAGACTTTACTCTTGTTAAAACAGCGCGCATAGAATGTTCCTTTCAAATTTCAGTTTGACGAGCGGTTTAACCCCCGTTGTCATTGCGAAACCAGTCCGCAGACTGGTTGTGGCAATCTAAAGCGTGCAGTTATTTCTGTAGATTGCCACGCCAGTGTGAGCACTGGCTCGCAATGACAGGTTAGATTGTACTGCCCCATAAACCGGAATTTATATCAATTTTGTCCTCTTCTGGAGCCGATCACATCCCGGATGTTCTGCAGCCGGTTGCGGATGGCCTCCAGCTCCGAGACATTTCGCACCTCGAAGCGGATGGTGAACATACTGTGTCCGCCGGGTACATCCTTGCCGGACAGCTCCTTCACCCGGACCCGGGCAGTGGTCATAGCCGTAGCGATATCCAGAAGCAAGCCGTCTCTGGTGATGCAGTCCAGCTCCAGGGTGGTCTCGAAGGGCTGCTCGTCCTGATTTGCCCAGCGCACCTTCACCCAGCGGGCAGCCTGATGGGCCTCGCACCGGTTAAGTGTGTTGGGACAATCGTCCCGGTGAACGGAAACACCAAAGCCCTTGGTAATAAATCCGATGATCTTATCCCCGGGCACCGGTGTGCAGCACTTGGCGAATTTGATCATACAAGACCCTATGTCCTCCACGATCACGCCGTTAACTGCGTGACGGTTGGTCTTTGCGCTGCTGTCCGGATCAATACGCAGGGGACCCTGCTGCTGCAGCACCTTGTCGTTGATCTGGGCTTTCAGCGCCCGGTTGATGTCGTCCCGGATACGGCCCACCGCCTTGGTGGCAGTCAGACCGCCGTAGCCGATGGCGGCATACATATCCTCCCAGTTGTCGAAGGACAGCTTTTTCAGCAGCTGCGGGCCGATCTCCGGGTCCACCGTGATGGAAAGCGGCAGGGCGCTGCGGCGCATCTCCGATTCAAAGGAGTTTCTGCCGTGGATGACATTTTCTTCCCGCTTTTCTTTTTTGAACCATTGCTTGATCTTGGTCCGCGCCTGGTTAGACTTACAAATGCTGAGCCAGTCACGGCTGGGACCCTTGGCGGACTTGGAGGTGATGATCTCTACGATATCACCGTTTTCCAAAGGCGTATCGATGCCCACGATCCGGTTGTTTACCTTGGCGCCTATCAGGGCATTGCCAACGCCGGAGTGGATGGCATAGGCAAAGTCAATGGGGGTAGAACCGGCAGGCAGGGATACGATCTTGCCCTTGGGGGTAAAGACGAACACCTCATCATCGAACATATCGATCTTGAGGGAGTTAACATAATCTTCCGCATCGGTGTCCTGCTGACTTTCCAGAAGCCGGCGCACCCATTCAAAATCCTTTTCGTTGCCCTCGCCTGCGTTCTGCTTATACTTCCAGTGGGCTGCGATACCGTATTCCGCCGTTTCGTGCATTTCCCAGGTGCGGATCTGCACCTCAAAGGGGATACCCTGTGTGCCGATAACGGTGGTATGCAGACTCTGATACATATTGGGCTTGGGGGTAGAGATATAGTCCTTAAACCGTCCCGGCACCAGATTGAACAGATCGTGGATATGACCCAGGACATTATAACAGTCCGGAATGCTGTCTACGATGACCCGGAAGGCATAGATATCATACAGCTCATCCAGGGTCTTTCCCTGTGCCTTCATTTTCCGGTAAATGGAATATACATGCTTGATCCGGCCATAGGCGGTGTTGCCGATACCCATATCGGAAAGTCGGCTGGATATCTTATCCTGAATGGTGTGCATAAATGCTTCATCCTGCTCCTTGTGGGCATTCAGATAGGACATTATGCTCTCATAGGTCACCGGTTCCAGGTACCGCAGCGCGATATCCTCCAGCTCCCATTTGATCTTTTGCATACCAAGCCGGTGTGCCAGAGGCGCGTAAATATCCATCGTCTCCCGGCACTTGCTCACCTGTTTAGCAGGGCTCTGATACTGCATGGTGCGCATATTGTGCAACCGGTCAGCGATCTTGATGAGCACCACCCGGATATCCTTGGACATAGCCATAAACATTTTGCGCAGATTCTCCATCTGCTGCTCCTCGGAGCTGGAGAAGTTGGCACGGGTCAGCTTGGTAACACCCTCCACCATCTCTGCCACAGGATCACCGAAAAGCCTGGCAATATCGTCGTGGGAGGTATCTGTATCCTCGATGCAGTCGTGGAGCAGCGCGCCTAAAATGGCATCCATATCCAAACCCATCTCCACCACGATCTCCGCCACTGCCAGAGGGTGGATGATATAAGGAGACCCGTCCTTGCGCTTTTGCTCTTTATGCTTTTCCTGGGCAAAATCCACTGCTCGCTGGATAAGCACCATATCTGCGCCGGGCATATGCTCACGCACGGTAGCACACAGACTATCGTAATGTTCGTTAAAGGTTTCCATTTTATCAGCTCTCTTTCACACGCTGCAGCAGCTGCAGTGTCCGGCTTTGACTTAGATCCGCCTTGTCCTGCCGGGGGATCAGGCGAAGGGTAATATACTTATGCACCCGGGTCTTTTCCAGCAGACCCACATCCGCAAACACATCCAGACAAGTCAGGAGCTTACTCACACTCAAAGGCGTTTCCGACCAGCGGACGATCTTGCGGCACAGGCATATAGGCGTTTCGTGAAGCTGGCCGCCTGCACAGGACAAATACCGCCACACCAATCCCAAGGTCGCCCGGTCCGGCAGCAGTTCCTGCGCCTGCAATGATGTGATCTGCCTGGAGATCAGCGCCTTATACAAGGAAGTGTCACCACTGCAGGAAGCCTTGCAGCTGGGACGGATGTCCTGAATGTTCATCTGTACGGTGCGTTCACCCCGGAATTCGTTGACCTGGGGCAAAAATGCCACATCCACCAGATCTCCCTGGCAGATAGAGGCAGACTGGGCATCCGCAGAAAAATAAATAGCATTCACGCTGTGGCGGCCTCGACGCAAACGCAGACGCATATGTCTGCCGCTGCCCACCTGCTGGATCTTTTCGATCTGCATCTGCTCCATCACCAGCGTCGGCTTGGGACAGCCGTTGCCACAGGGCTCCAGCCGTTCCAGAGAATCCACATTATGAAGGGTCAGCATCTCCGGCGGGATGGCGCAGTCCGCCTCCAGCACCGTCCGGGGCGCATCCTCCTCATAGAAATCCCGTGCCAAGGCACAGATCTTCTCCCGGAAAGCTCCGATCTGCTCCCGGCGAATGGTAAAGCCTGCAGCCAGCTCGTGACCGCCGTAGCTCTCCAGCAAGTCTGACAGCTCTGTCAGGGCAGAGAACAAATTGAAGCCACCGTAGCTGCGGGAGCTTGCCTTGCCATGATCTCCGTCCAGGCAGATCAAAAATGTGGGGCAGCAGTATTCCTCTGCGATGCGGCTGGCAACGATGCCCACCACGCCCTGATGCCAGGTCTCATCTGCAAGGACGATGGCATCCGGTGTCTTTTCCGGCAGCATCTGCACCGCCTGGGCATAGATCTTCGATTCCACTTCCTGCCGCTGGCGGTTCATATCGCACAGCTCCTGGGCAAGGGCCTCACCCCTGTCAGGATCGGATGTCAACATCAGCTCCACCGCCACATCGATCCTGCCCATCCGTCCGGCAGCATTGATCCGGGGCGACAAAACATAGCCCACACCGGACGCGCCCACTGCAGCCGGTTCACAGCCGCTGAGCTTCATCAGCGCCTGCAGGCCTACCCGCTTGGTGTTGCGCAGAGACTGTAAGCCCCGGTCCACAAAGACCCGGTTTTCTCCCTGCAGCAGCATTACATCTGCCACTGTACCAAGGCAGACCATATCCGCATAGTTATCCAAAACCTCCTGCTGACTGCCGCACAAGGCTCCTGCCAGCTTAAAGGCTACACCCACACCGGACAGCTCCTTGTGGGGATATGTACAGTCCGGGCGATGAGGGTCTACCACAGCCACTGCCCGGGGCAGCACCTGCTTACATTCGTGATGGTCGGTGATCACCAGGTCGATCCCCAGCTCCCGGCACAGCTCGGCCTCCTCCACAGCAGTGATGCCGCAGTCCACCGTAACGATGAGCTTGACACCCTCCTTGTGCAGCTGCCGGATGGCAATCGGATTCAGACCATAGCCTTCCTCCAGTCTGCCGGGGATATAGGGCACACAGTTGCCGCCATGGCTGCGGATAAAGTCCGTCAGCAGGCAGGTAGCGGTAACGCCGTCCACATCATAGTCGCCGAAAACCGCGATCTTTTCGCCGGTAGCCATTGCCACACCCACTCTGCCTGCCGCCAGATCCATATCCTTCATCCGGAAGGGATCTATCATCGGCGCATCGCAGCTGAGATAGCTGTTTGCCTGCCGGGCATCTTTCATTCCTCTTGCAGCCAGGACCATCGCCGCCAGTGGGGGATAACCGCCCCTTACCAGTTCATTTACCGCCTCTGCCCCGGGCTGCGCCACATTCCAAATTCCGTACTTCAAAGCATAACACATCCAATTATAACATTTTCCTTATATTATAACAAAAAGCCTTGAAATACACAATAGGAAAGAGAAAATTTGCTGTACAAATTCCGGTTTGTCGGGCAGGTTAAAATTGCGCTGCGCCGATTCTTGGCCCCCTCTCTGAGGGGGCTGTCAGCGAAGCTGACTGGGGGAGTGTCGTTGCAGTTGTAGGACACTCCCTCCGTCACGGCTTACGCCGTGCCACCTCCCTCAAGGAGGGAGGTAGGTTGCAGTG
>JAZNQK010000003.1:0-17685 GCA_045590135.1 Faecousia sp. | reverse complement strand
TCGAGCAGATGTATCTGCTCGACAAACTGAAATAATGTAGAATGTAGAATGGAGAATGTAGAATTATTGTGTTGCCTACGGCAACTATTTAAATCATTTCCGGAGGAAATACCTTAATTCTCAATTCTCCATTCTCAATTCTCAATTTGCGCGTCAGCGCATCAATCCGGAATTTGACAGATCCGGGGAAAAACGGTAGTATTTTGTCCGGAATGTTAAATCTTTGCCACTTTCGTCAAAATGCTTGCAAATTCGTGTTTCTTCAAGTATAATGACATTACTTCATTGAAGGAGAGTTGGCATTATGCAGACTGTACAGGAAAAATGCAGCGCGGTACTGCCCGACGAAGCCCAACGCAGAGTTTTTGAAACACCGGCGCCCAAGCCTGTGTATGATATATGTAAGCGAATATTTGATATCGTAATGTCGAGCCTTGCACTACTCGTACTCAGCCCGATTTTTTTAGTAACAGCAATCGCGATCTATGCTGAGGATAAAGGCCCTGTTATTTTTTCTCAGACGCGTATGACAAAGAACGGCAAACCCTTTAAGATGTACAAGTTCCGTTCTATGTGTATGGATGCTGAGAAAAAGCTGAAGGATCTGCTGGAGCTGAATGAAATGGAAGGTCCTGTGTTCAAGATCGCGGATGATCCCCGGATCACCAAGGTAGGTCGCTTTATTCGCAGGACAAGCATTGATGAGTTGCCGCAGCTGGTCAATATTATTATTGGCGATATGAGTATTATCGGTCCCCGCCCGCCTCTGCCGGAGGAAGTGGAACAGTATGATGATTATCAGATGCACCGGCTGGATGTAAAGACGGGACTTGCCTGTTACCATGAATGTATGGGCCGCAGCGATGTCCAGAGCTTTGATGAGTGGGTGGAGCAGGATCTGCGTTATATCCGGGAGCGCAGTATGCGCACAGATATCAAGATCATCCTTATGACTGTCAAGGCAGTGCTTTCCGGTAAAGGTGCCGTATAAGAGACGGTAAATTTTCACCGACCCGAATTTATCGGGTCGGTGTTTTTTGTCCAAAAGGTGAAAACTGTGAAGAAAACGGTTGAAATATGTCGGTTGTGGTAATATAATAATAGGCAGTTGACCGTGGAGGTATGGAATATGAAAACAATGATAAAGCGATGCCTCGCAGCTGTGCTGTGCTTGGCGTTGATCGCTATGATATGCGGCTGCAGCGGCGCGAAAGCGCCGGAGGAAACCACCACAGCGCCGGTTGAAACGACTACTGTGCCGGAGGAAACGACCACCGTTCCGGAAGAAACCACCACTGTACCGGAAACTACGGAAACGCAGCCGGAAGAGACAGAGCATACCCACAGTTATGAAAAAACGCTCACTGAGCCGGACTGCATTAATGCCGGCACCGCCACATACACCTGCCAGTGCGGGGTATCCTACACAGAGCAGCTTACGGCGTTGGGCCACAGCTATGTTGCCAAGGTCCATACACCCGCTGACGGCAGCCAGGGTTATACGGAATATACCTGTACCCGCTGCGGCTTGAGCTATAAGGACGAGTTTACGCCCCAGGGCGGCGCAGACCTGAGCTTCTTTGACGGCGCTGCCTTTATCGGTGACTCCGTGACGCTGAAGCTGCGTAACTACCATATGAGCACCGGCGCTTGCGGCAATGCCACCTTCCTGTGTGTGGGCAGCTACTCGGTAAACAATGCAGTTACCAATCAGCTTTATTTAAGCTATCAGGGGCAGGATATGACACCCCAGGATGCCCTGGCAGCCTGTGGCGCAAAGAAAGTGTTTATATTGCTGGGTATGAACGACATTGCTCTGTTTGGCGAAAACAGCATCAATGTGGCGATGGATAACTGGGCGACTATGATCGCCAATATCCGCAGCAAGAACCCGGATATTCAGATCTACATCCAGTCCGGCACACCCATTTATACTGCCGGACAGGTAGGCGGTTTGAACAACAACCGTATGGATCAGTACAATGTGGCGCTGAAAGCCTTTGCCGAGAGCAACGGCTGCTACTATATCGACATTGCAACGCCCATGAAGGACTCCTCCAACGGCTTGGCAGAGCGCTACTGCTCTGATAGCTATGTCCACTTTACGGACGCCGCCTGCAAACTGTGGGTAGATCTGCTGCTTGCCTACGCAGGCTGATAGGAAAGGAAAAAATATGAAAAAATCTTTGGTATTGTTTGTACTGCTGGCACTCGTATTCAGCCTTGCTGCCTGCGGCGGTGAGGAAACACCTGCACCGGTACAGCTCCAGGCGCAGGAGGTTTATACCCAGCTGGAAGAAAAAGCTATCCAGAGCCCGATGCTGACCTTAAATGAAGGCTTGATGCTGGATCTGTGCGGTATCCGCGCGGAGGATGTTAAGCAGGCGGTGGTAGCCATCTGCGAAGACAGCCTGCTTACCGATGAAGTATGGGTGGTGGAGGCTGCCGACGAAGATGCTGCAAAGCGGATCGGGGAGCTTGCCAAAAAGCGGCTGACCAAAAAAGGGGAGGAGAGCATCACCTATTCTCCTGAGCAATATGCGGTGGTGGAGAAGGCACAGCTGCTGCAAAATGGCAGTTATGTGATCTTGCTGGTAGCTCCGAATGTTGCGGATATGGCATCTGCACTGGAAACCATCACCGGCACCACATTTGAAAAAGTAAACTAAACGGAAGACAGGGCGGAGATTGTGCAAAGCCGAAAGTTCGTTGTCATTGCGAACCAGTGACCGATGTCACTGGTGTGGCAATCTCGAAAGGCTTTTGCAGTACTCCACCCTGTTTCCTGCAAGAAAGGGAGAAACTGCAATGCTGTTTTCCAGCAATGTGTTCTTATATTTTTATATTCCCATCGTTCTGGTGCTGTATTACCTGTCTCCCAGAAAGCTGCGCAACTTGACGCTGTTTTTGGTGAGCCTTTTCTTCTACGGCTGGGGCGAGCCGGTGTATGTGCTTTTGATGGCAGCCACCATTTTGCTAAACTATGTCTTTGGTGCGTGGATTCATAATCGAAAGGCAAAACAGAAAAATGCAAAAGGAGTACTGGCTTTCGGTGTGGCAGCCAATTTGCTGATCTTAGGCTTCTTCAAGTACACCGGCTTTCTGCTGGAAAGCCTGCAAAGCGTGCTGCCCTTTATGGGATCAATAAAAATTCCGCAGATCTCTCTGCCCATCGGCATCTCCTTTTATGTATTCCAGTCTATGAGCTATATCATCGATGTGTATCGCGACGATGCTCCTGTGCAGAAAGATCCCATTACCTTCGGCACCTATGTGACACTGTTTCCCCAGCTGATCGCCGGCCCTATCGTGCGTTATGCAGATGTCGCTCAGCAGCTTGTCAGCCGCCGGGAGAATGTGAAGGATTTTGCATCCGGTGTCCGGCTGTTTATCGTGGGTCTTTCCAAAAAGGTCCTGCTTGCCAATCAGATGGGCGCTATGTGGGACACATTGCAGACCCAGAACGGCACATTTACTGCCTGGGTGGGTATCGCAGCCTATTCTCTGCAGCTGTACTTTGATTTCTCCGGCTATTCCGATATGGCGCGGGGTCTTGGCAGAATGCTGGGCTTTGAGTTTTTGGAAAACTTCAACTATCCGTACATTTCCAAAAGCATTACAGAATTCTGGCGTCGCTGGCACATTTCCCTTTCCACCTGGTTCCGGGAGTATGTGTATATTCCCCTTGGCGGTAACCGGAAGGGCATCAAGCGCCAGATCGTAAACTTGCTGATCGTTTGGGGTCTGACTGGTCTGTGGCACGGCGCCAGCTGGAACTTCCTGCTGTGGGGCGTTTACTACGGCATTTTGTTGATCATAGAAAAAGTGGTGCTGTTGAAGGTGCTGGAGAAAGTGCCCAATGCGCTGCGCCATATTTATACGATGTTCATCGTGCTGCTGGGCTGGGCGCTGTTCTATTTTGAGGATATGACCGCCCTTGGCGCATTCTTTACAAGAGCATTCACCCTTAACGGCTCTGCTGCTACCGAGATCAATACGGTCCTTGGCTATCTGCCTTTGTTTTTAGTCAGTGTGCTGGCAGCGACCCCCTTGGGCGCAGTCTGCTGGAAAAAGCTGCGGGAAAAGAAGGGTATGGCATGGGCTGGCATCGGCATTGCCGGTGTGCTGCTTTTGCTGTGCGTGGCAGCGCTGGCAAGTTCCAGCTATAACCCCTTTATCTATTTCCGGTTTTGAGGAGGGCGGCTATGAAAAGAAAGATATCCGATATCATAACAACAGTCCTCTTCTGCAGCTTTTTGGGCGCGATGCTTATAATGTTCCTGGTGTTGCCTGACCAGGACTTTTCCGAAAAGGAAAAACGCTACCTGGCAGACTTCCCGGAGGTGACCTGGGAGAATATTTCCAGCGGAAATTTTGGCGAGGAGGTGGAGACCTACCTTGCGGACCATATCCCCGGCAGAGATCTCTTTGTGGGATTGGCTTCTTACTATGACCTGTATAGCGGCAGACAGGTGACCAAGGATGTGTATACCGCCCAGGGCGACCGGATCGTGGAAGCGCCGGTTGCCTGGGATGAAGCGGCAGCAAACAGGAATATGAATGCCATCAACCGCTTTGCTGAAACCGCACAGCAAAAAGTGGATCTGATGATCGTCCCCTCGGCAGGCTTCTGCTTAGAGGAAACGGTGCAGGGCCTGAAAGATCCCTATACCGATACCCAGATCATCCGCGACATCTATGCCATGGCAGGGGAGCAGGTAAATGGAATCGATCTGATCCCGGCATTTACGGATGTGGGGGATCCCGGCGCGCTGTATTACCGCACCGACCACCACTGGACCAGCCGGGGCGCTTACGCAGCCTACAAGGCATATATGGAGCTTCTGGGAAGAGAATACCCTGCGGCGGAAGACTTTACTATCACTTCTCACGGCGGTTTCCTGGGCTCAACATATTCTCGCAGCGGTCTTTGGCTGACCGGGAGTGAGAGCGTGGAGCTTTGGGACAGCGGCGCGCAATTCACCGTTACCAATGGAGAGAGCGATGTGCCCCATTCCGGTGTTTTCTATGAGGAGCGCCTGCAGGAGCTGGATAAATACACAGTATTTCTTGACGGAAATCACTCCCTGGTGCGTATCGAAAATCCGGCAGCTGCCGGCAAGGGAAAGCTTTTGGTGATCCGGGATTCCTATGCCAACTGCCTGGGGACATTTCTTGCCAACTCCTATGAATCCGTCACTTTGGTAGACCTGCGCTACTATAGAAGCCCGGTTTCGGAGTTGGTGGCGAGTGAAGGCTTTACAGACATTCTGGTTTGCTACAGTATCGGCAATTTCCTCACCGATGCCAATTTCCCCTTCCTGCGATAAATAAAACAGCTCCCTCCGGACAAACTAAGTCCGGAGGGATTTTTATGACAGAACGCGAATACGCCCGATTAGTAAAGGATATGATGCCTAAGTCTCCTATGTGGAAGGACTGTCTGAAAGCCTTCCTCATTGGCGGCACCATCTGCGCCCTGGGTCAGCTGATCCAAAAGGGTTATATGGCACTGGGACTGGAAAAGCAGGACGCCGGTACAGCCGTGTCTATGACCTTGGTCGCCCTGTCTGCCTTGCTGACCGGCCTGAGTTTATATGACAATATCGCCAAACACGCCGGCGCAGGCACCTTGGTGCCCATAACCGGCTTTGCCAACGCTATCGCCGCCCCGGCAGTGGAATTCAAAACCGAGGGCTTTATCCTCGGCACCGCCGCCAAGATGTTCACCATCGCCGGACCGGTGATCGTGTACGGTGTTTCAGCATCTGTGATATATGGCTTCGTTTATTGGATAACCACATTATTTTGAATGTAGGGGAGGCGTTTCGCCTCCCGCGGGACGGGAAACCCGTCCCGTGCATCGTAGGGCGGGGGCTTGCTCCCGCCGAAAAAAAGGCTTGACCAAATCGGTCAAGCCTTTATCGTTATATTTCTGCTTCGAAGCAATAGATATTGCCGTAACTCCAATTATAGGAACTTCCGTTGTGGCGGTCAAAGGTGAGCCAAAAATAGCGCTTACGGCTTCCCATCACCACAGGTATAATGGTTCCCCAACCACGAAAACCGCCATCATCAAAGTCGAATTTTGCCTCCTGCATACCGCCTTTGGTGTAAATTCGATAATTGGCTCTTTTATTAAAATCATTTCCACAAACAAAAGATGTTTCCCCGTCTATGTTCACAAAGGAACCACCGGTTTCTGCACCTTCATGTCCTTGACCGATGTATGTGTAATCGGAGAATGGATTTTTGGATTTAAAAAACATATAGCGGTATTTTTTAGTAGTGGGTGAGATGCGGCAAATTGCCATATACCACATTTTTTCCTGCTCGTTATAGTAAAAATCCGGATCCTCGTCGCCTTGGAAACCCAGGAAAGCAGTGACATCGTTTGCGCCGGCAGGCTCCATCATCGAAACATCAATTACGTTTACTCCAAAAAGTGGTTCGCCGGTAAACGAAGCATAGCACAAAATGTGCTTATGTTCAAAAGAAGATGTCCAGATATACCATTCCTTTGTTTCGCGATTATATAATAGGGAACTTGCTAAGTAATTGCGCCAAAAACCATCACCGCAATCAAAAAACAATGCTCCGGTCAATTCAATGTTGCTGGTAGACGGTGTCCATGAAAAGACGCCTTGAAATCCGCCTTCTTGCATACGGATAGATGAGGTGAAATAAATTTTCCCGTTTTCAAATATCGGTTCTCCGTTTTCATAGCAAACCGCCCGAATATCGGCCTGGGAGATTCCACAATCTATGTAAGAGGATACCGAATCTATTATAGCTTCCCCTTGAATAACAACTGCGACATAGCCTCGAGCAAACCGCTTCTTTTCGTTTGATTCGGAAAATACTTCTGTTCTAAAAGTATGGAAATAAAACGGCTTATCGTTTTTCATAAAGTATACATCAAAGGCTTTTGGACGACAGGAGATCACCATGGTATCGCAAGAAATTTGTTCAGTCAGTTCCTTTTCTTGTTCACTTTCTCCATCAGAAAACCAAATGCTATTATTCCTGCAAAACAATTCTGCTTTTTGGTCGGACATGTGAAAAATAAAGCCACATCCGCCGCTAAGATCGGAAAACGAAACCTGATAGGTGGCGTAAGGAAAAAATCGGGTAAACATACGTTCAACCGTGCCGTTTTTCACATGGTAACGATTGTTTTCAATTTGTTCGGTACACCCGGTACCCTTTGTAATTACAGGGTACAGATCTCCACGTTCATCATTTATAAAATCTTTTGTAAAGGTCATTTCAGCCAGTGGTAATTTTAAGTCTTTATACATCGACTTTGAAAAAACACGTTGAAATACGAATCTATCAAAATTCACTGATATCACGCTCCCGTCATGCTATATGGTTATTGTACCACACCGCCGATTTAATGTAAATGTTTTTGCTAAATCACTGTGTCCTATATTGACAGCAGCAGAAGGCTTCATTCTCGGCGTTGGAGCAAAGATGATCACCATCGCCGGACCGGTGATTGTGTACGGTGTATCCGTCTCGGTAGTGTATGGATTGATTTATTGGATTTGCAAAATGGTAACGGGCGGTTAATAACCGCCCCTACAGTTATTATCGAAAAAATTGTAGGGGACGATGCCTACATCGTCCCGCAAAAAAAGGCTTGACCAAATCGGTCAAGCCTTAAAATGGGTTATTCTTGTTTATTTCGAATCTATGATGCCTTTTACATAATTACCCACATCGTCGTATGCAATATTCAGCACCAGCGAAAACTCTGAGCCAAGCAGCTTTTCCGCATCCCGGAGAAAGTTTTCATCGCACAAATGCAATCTCTTCTCGGCGGCGGACAGCTTGGCCTTGTGCTTGTGGATCGCATGGACCATTCGGACCAAAGCAACCCGGTCACCGCTGGTGATCAAGCTGCGATAGTGCTGCTTTCTTTGGTTTTCGTCATCGATCCAGGCATCGCCTTGCATGTCAGCAGAGTGCAGCATATCATTTAATTCATCCCGCGTAAGAATCGGCTGCATTTTTGCAACGGCATTTTGATTTTGTGTGGGCACATAGTATTTGGAACCGGATTGCTCAGCTGGCTGCAGCACATAGTATTCCGTGGCTTTTCCGCTGATTTTTTTCGTTTCGATATCGACGATCTCACATACGCCGTGCATCCCGTATAAAACCTGCTCTCTCCGCTGAAACATATATGATCCCCTCCTATGTGATGCTGCAATTATAACATAGAATTTTAGAAAATTCATATGGGAAAATTGCACATAAAATGAAAGTGATCAAAGGCAGGCCTTTTGTTTAAGCCTTCTTCCAAAGCCAAAGAGCATAGCCGCCGGAGATAATGACGATCACCACTGCACTGCAGGATTGGACCAAGGCGGGGTCGCTGTAGCCGAACACCGCGCCTAACAGGTCTGTAAAAGGGCCCTGCTCCGGCGCGAAAACGCTGCTGGCATTTACAAACATATGGCTTGCGATGCAAGGCCATAGGCTACCGCCCTTATAGGCGATGAGCGTATAAAGAAAACCGATCACGATGGCATACGCAACCTGCAGCAGCACACTCAGAACATCCGTAGTGTTAAAGATATTTACAATGTGACCCACACCGAAGGTCACCGCAGAAACGATGATAGCGGTCCGCAGGTTATCTTTTGCCATAGCTCTGAATAAGAATCCCCGGAATATGATCTCCTCTACATAGCCGCCTACAGCCAAATTGACAGCCATTAACACGGAAACAAGGAAAGGCGCGGAAAGGGCAAGTCCGTTTTTCAGGTTAATGCAGGACATTACTGCAAGAGGGAGAAACCAAAGAAACGCTTTGATACTACCCTTAAAGGAACGCAAACCGTATTTTTCCGACAGACCGTTATGTAGGATCCATAAAGTTGAAGCCAGCGCAAGCGCAGCAATGCAGATGACCGGCACTATCACTTGCAGAACGGTTTTTGCCGCGAGGTTATCAAAACCTCCGCAAAACTGCAATGCGATATTCATTACGATCACATACAAGGCGATCCACACAAGGGCAAATGCCACCTCGTTTTTTTCGTAAAGCTTCTTCATTTTATGCACCATCCTTTACCATATAATTATAGCATTCGGCAGTTATATTGTAAATATGAAAGCGCACGGTCCCCAGACTGAAAGCAGAAGGCTATGTTTCCGGTGTCGGCGCAAAGGCGATATCGTACAGTATAGCGACTTATTGCATTTTACCGGCTTTGATACTATAATGATCAGGCAAAGGGAGATATGACGCTATGTACAAAACTGCCAATGATTACTATAAGGAAAAATTCGGCTGCAAGGTCTATAAGCTTTCTTTAGACGGCGGCTTTACCTGCCCCAACCGGGACGGCAGCATCGCCACCGGCGGCTGCATCTTTTGCTCGGCATTAGGCGGCGGAGAGTTTGCAGAGAGTGGGAGGGATATCCGCCAGCAGCTGGAAAAGGCAAAGCTGCGGGTGGCGGATAAGATCAGGGACGGAAAATATATTGCCTATTTTCAGTCCTTTACCAACACCTATGCGCCCACTCTACGGCTGAGGGAATTATTTTATGAAGCAATCGCACCGGAATATATTGTGGGGCTGAATATTGCCACCCGACCGGACTGCCTGCCGGACAGCACAGTGCAGCTGCTAAAAGATTTAAATGCCATCAAGCCGGTGACGGTGGAGCTGGGATTGCAGAGCGCAAGTGACAGCGTCGCACAATACATAAACCGGGGTTACAAAACGGAAGTATATGCTGATGCGGTGCAGCGGCTGAAAAATGTGGGAATCGAGGTCATTACCCACATCATAATCGGACTTCCCAACGATGACCCGGTGTTCACCACACGCTTTGCAGCCGATTGCGGAACAGACGGAGTAAAATTCCACCTGTTGCATATTCTCAAAGATACCCGTCTTGCCCGGGAATATGAACAGGGCAGGGTGCGCGCCTTAAGCTTAGCGGAATATGCCCGGATATTGAAAAGCTGTATCGACATATTGCCGGAAGATATCGTTGTCCACAGGATCACCGGTGACGGCGCAAAAAAAGACCTGATCGCCCCACTGTGGTCGGCAGACAAAAAGAAGACATTAAACTACCTTCATAAATACCTGAATGAAGAAAAGGCTTGACCGATTGGTCAAGCCTTTTTATTATTATTCGCAAATCGTTCTCGCTACATGCACGCCGCTGGCAGATGCGTGGGAGAGGGAATGGGTGATACCGCTGCCGTCGCCGATGATAAATAAGCCGGGATAGCGGGATTCCAATTTTTCGTTTACTTCCACTTCCATATTGTAGAACTTGACTTCCACACCGTAAAGCAGGGTGTCGTCGTTGGCAGTACCGGGAGCTACCTTGTCCAGAGCGTAGATCATCTCGATAATACCGTCCAAAATACGCTTGGGCAGCACCAGGCTCAGATCGCCGGGGGCAGCATTCAAGGTGGGGGTAATAAAGGCCTCCTCAATGCGCTTGGCGGTGGAGCGGTGGCCACGGATCAGATCGCCGAAGCGTTGCACGATGACACCGCCGCCCAGCATATTGCTCAACCGGGCAATGGACTCACCGTAGCCATTGGAATCCTTGAAAGGCTCTGTAAAATGCTTGGCGACCAGCAGGGCAAAGTTGGTGTTTTGGGTCTGCTTGGCGGGATCTTCATAGCTGTGGCCGTTGACGGTGATGATGCCGTTGGTGTTTTCGTTGACCACCGCGCCCTTGGGGTTCATACAGAAGGTGCGCACCTTATCGCCGTATTTGGGGGTGCGATAGACGATCTTGCTCTCGTAAAGCTCGTCGGTCAGGTGGGCAAAGACTTCCGCAGGCAGTTCCACACGGACACCGATGTCCACCCGGTTGGACTTGGTGGGGATCTCCAGCTCCTTGCACACGGATTCCATCCACTTACTGCCGCTGCGGCCCACGGAGATAATGCAGTCTCCACAGGTGTATTCACCGGACTTGCAGTTGATTTGGTAGCCGTTTTCCAGAGCGGCCACAGATATGACCGGCGTATCAAAGAAGAAGGTGACCTTGTCCTTCAGATAAGCGTAGAGATTTTCCAGCACCACATAGTTGATATCCGTACCCAAATGCCGGACAGAGGCGTCCAACAGGTGCAGATCGTGCTGAATACACGCTGTTTTGAACCGAGAGCCGGCGGTGGTGTAAAGCTTTGTGCCCTCGCCGCCGTACTTCAGATTGATCTCGTCCACATAATGCATCAGTTCCAGCGCCTGTGTCTTGCCGATGTATTCATACAATGTGCCGCCGAAATCGTTGGTGATGTTGTACTTGCCGTCAGAGAAAGCGCCTGCACCGCCAAAGCCGCTCATAATGCTGCAGCTACTGCAGCCAATACAGCTTTTGATCTTCTTGCCGTCAATGGGGCAGTGGCGCTTGCTCAGTTCGTGTCCGGCTTCAAAAACAGCAACCTTCAGCTGGGGCTTTTTCTGCATCAGCTCATAGGCTGCAAAAATACCGCCGGGACCGGCACCGATAATAATGACATCATACTTCATTTTCCAAACCTCCAAATTGTGGTGTAAAATGCGGATTAATAATGATAAGCGGCGCGCTTGCCGCGATAGAATGCGAAAGTGACGATGCTTGCAAGGATCTCCGCAACGAACAGACTGTACCATACGCCGTTTAGATCGAAGAATACAGGCAGGATCAAAACGGCCGCGATCTGGAATACCAGCGTCCGCAGAAAGGAAATAGTGGCGGATACAAAACCGTTGTTCAGGGCAGTGAAGAAAGCGGAGCCAAAGATGCTGTAACCGGAGAACAATACGGATATGGCATAAAACCGGAAGGCGGTGACTGTCATATCCAGCAGTACGGAGTTTTCACTTACAAAGGCTCTGGCAAATGGCTTTGCCAGCAGGAACGCGATCAAAGCAAGGACAATGCTGGAGCTGATCACCAACAAATTGCTTTTTCGGAAGAGATTTTTTAATTCTGCGTGGTCGCCTGCGCCAAAGTGGAAGCCAATGATGGGCGCGACACCAATGGAATAACCAAGAAAAACTGCCGCATACACAAAGCCGATATACATCACAGCCCCGTAGGCAGCCACACCGTTTTCTCCCGCAAGGCGCATAAGCTGGAAGTTATACAAAATGGATACCACGGACATGGAGATGTTTGTGACTAACTCTGATGCGCCATTGGTGCAGGTAGTAAGTAGTGCTTTCAGGTCGATTTTGGTTTTTCCGAGTTTTAAAAGGCTGCTGTTCTTCCGGATAAAAAAGACCAACGGAATGATGCCGCCCACATACTGGGAAAGGGCCGTTGCCAGCGCGGCACCCACAACACCCCATTGGAGGACAGCAATAAACAACGCGTCCAAAACAATGTTGGTAGCACCGGCAGCTATGGTGACGATAAGTCCCAGCTTGGGTCGCTCTGCAGTAATGAGAAAGCTCTGGAACATATTTTGCAGCATAAAGCCGGGCAGTGCCAGCAGTAAGATCCGTCCATAGATCACACAGTAGGGAAGCATATCCTTGTCTGCGCCCATCCAGACAGCAATGGGTTCAATGAACGCGATACCCAGCGCCGCCAGAATGATACCTATGGCAATCGCAATATAGGTGAGCATAGAGAAGATCCGGTTTGCCCGTTCGGCTTGACGCATACCCAGCGTGGCGGATACCAGCGCACTGCCGCCTGCGCCAAACATAAACCCGAACGCTGCTAAAAGCATGGTAAAGGGAAAAATCAGGTTAATGGCGGCAAAGGGAGTGATGCCTGCAAAGTTGGAAATGAAGAATCCGTCCACCACACTGTAAACCGAGGTAAACAGCATCATTATGATACTTGGCAGGGTAAAATGTAGAAGTTTACCGTAGTTAAAATGATCGGAAAGCTGAATCTTCATTCTTCGGCTCCCTTACGCGCGGATGCTTTTGCCTCAGCACGGTCAAAATTGTGGATCCAATCGGCTTTCAAAAAATAGATCAAAAGGATCAGACTGCTCACAAACCATGTAAGCGGATATGCCCAGGACACGGTGGTGAGCTTGTTCACAAATTTGAGCGCAACGGTGATGTAGCTTACCCGCAACACACACCAGCTGGCAAGCATAGTAAACATAGGAACAGTTGCTTTTCCTGCGCCGCGCATAATGCCTGCCATACAGTGGGAGAAAGCAAGCAGGAAGAAGAACAGGCAGATGGTGCGCATATGCTGCGTGCCAAAGCGGATAGCTTCCTGTGTTTCACTGAAAAAGCCAATGAGCTGAGGCGCGAATATATAAGCAATGGCGCCAAACACGCCTGCCATCACGCAGCTGCACAGGATGGCAAAGCCCACACCTTTCTTTACGCGATCGTGCTTGTGGGCGCCTAAATTCTGTCCCACAAAGGTGGAAAGCGCTTGGGTAAAGCAGGTGACAGGCAAAAATGCAAAGCCTTCTAATTTGGAATAGGAGCCACAGCCGGCCATAGCATACTTGCCGAAGCTGTTGATGTTGGATTGCACAAACACATTGGCCAAAGCGATGACGCTGTTTTGCACACCGGAGGGCAGACCGTAGCGGACAATGTCAGAAAGACTCTTTTTGTCAAACCGGACCTGCTTCAGGCTCACCCGGTAGGGCGCATTGATCCGGGTCAAATGGATACAGCACAAAAATGCGCTGATGCCCTGGGCAATGGTGGTTGCAACGGCGGCAGAGCCGACCCCCATATGCAACACTGCAATAAACAGCATATCCAGCGCAATATTGATAAAGGTGGATGCGATCAGGTAGTAAAGCGGATGCTTGCTGTCACCCACAGCATGCAAAACACCCACGAAAATATTGTACATTACCGTGAAGATCGCACCGCAGAAATAGTAACGGAAGTAGCTGATAGACTGGGGCAGCACTTCCTCCGGTGTACCCATCCACCGCAAAATGGTGGGGGTAAAGGCAACGCCGGCAATAGTCAGCAGCACACCGGTGACCAAGCCAAAGGCAATGGCAGTATGGATAGCTTTTTTCATAGCGGCATACTGCTTTGCACCGTACAGCCTGGCAATGACCACGCCGGCGCCCATAGCTACACCGTTGAAAAAGCTGATCATCATAAAGATCAGACTGCCGGAGGAGCTGACTGCCGCCAAGGCATCGTCACCTATGTAATTGCCTACGCACCAGGCATCGAAAGTGTTATAAAGCTGTTGAAATACATTGCCCAAAAATACCGGAAGGGCAAAAAGGAGCATTCCTTTCCAAATGGGCCCTTCCGTAAGAGATATTTTCTGTCGGTTCAAAAGTGAACACTTCTTTCTGTTGGAATAGCACTATTATACTCCTCTGAGAAAGAAAGGTCAAGCCGGTGTACAAGGAAACCCTTGCAGGAAATACCATTGAAGTAATGTCGAATCGTGTTAAGATCTACTTATTCCAATAAGGGAAGTGAAGCTGTGCGGGATTTTTACAGTGGGCGGCGTGTAAATACATAAAAACGAACGCTCCTGCATCTGTGAATGCAGGAGCGTTTCTTGATATTTTGTTATTTTGCTTATTCCTCTTCTTCATACTCGAAGACATAATCCGGATCTACTTCGCCACAGGTCACGCAAGCGCCATCCTGATAGACATGAGGCGCAAAAGAAGCATCCGTATCGCCGCATTCAGAGCAGGTGGCAGGCTCTACACAGGTGGCATCAGAATAGGAATGACCCAGGGCAGCACCCTCGGTAATGCCGCAGACCTGGCAGGTCATAGGCTCTTCACAAGTGGCATCGGAGAACAGGTGTTCACCAATCTCACCCTCGGTCTCACCGCAATCACAGGTGGCAGGCTCCACACAGTTGGCTTCAGAGAAAATATGGGTATGGGCGGTGGACTCGCCAGGAGCGGTAGTTTCTGCATCGCCACCCACAGTAACATCTGTGTTCTGGCCGCCGCAGGCGCAAAGTGCAAGCACCATAACCAGTGCCAGCAGTACAGATAAAAGCTTTTTCATTTTATGTTCCTCCTAAGAAAAATATGCGAATTTCTTAACGCAAAAATTATAGGGGTATTTGTGAGAAAAGTCAAGAAAATTAAACAAAAATGTAAAAAATAGATGTCAATGGAATTGCTTTCTCCACTTACTGGGCGGAAAACCTGTGTGCCGCAGAAACAATCGGTAAAAGTGTGAGTAGTTCTGAAAGCCACATGCAAGGGCAATCTGTTCTGTAGGATCGGAGGTTGCTTCCAGTAAATACTTTGCCTTTTGCAGCTTCAACTGATTGATATATTCGATAGGGGTCATTGCCCACTGTGCTTTGAACAGATTGATAATATGATTTTTGCTGTAATTAAATTCCTTTGACAGATGCTCCAGAGAGAGCGGTTCAGTCAGGTGGGCAAAAATGAATTAGTTTTGCAGGATCTGCAATCCCTTACCTTGACCGTAATGCTTGCCGTCACGATCAAAAACGATGCAGTAGCGCTGACCCTTCAGCCATAGATTTTCCACCCGGAAATAGTCCCAGTCCTCGGGGATCAGAGGGTCACAAACAAAGCTGCCGTTTTCCACGGAAATACCCAACAGACCGGAAAGTACAAGATCGCAAAATAAAGAGTGGTTATAATCTTTGCCCCGTTCGATACCGCCCTTTTCCGGCAGCCAGCCCCAGTTTTTCAAGGTTTCCCGGGCATCCCACACACCGGTATAGGGGTGCAGATTTTCATCGATCCACGCGACCTCTTTTCCGTCCTCCCGGATAAGCCGGTGGCTCAAAGCATATTGCCGCAGCAAGTGGTAGAAGTCAGCCTTGGTAAAGCCGCATTCAGGATAATAGCGCAGTACATTGGCAGCGGCGGTGAGGGCATAGGAGGTGGCAAAGGGCCACACAAAGCCATTCCAGTGGCATTCATTGGGTTGCGGCTCCAAAAACCGGGGATGCTTTTGCTGGGCGGTGGTCAGACCCGCGCTGGCATAAAATTCCTCCGGGTCCGTCAGCATAGAAAAAATGTGTTCCTTGCCTTTGTCCGGCAGGCAGAAATACCAGGGGAGAAATCCGACCAGCTCTTTTACATCCTGCGCTGGCAGAGGACGCTGCGGACAGGGCTCGTTCATATCTTTCATTTGCGGGATCGTCTTGTAAAAATCATCATCCCATAAAAGACAGTCCATTTTTTCTTTGATGGCAGCAGCTTTTTGCGCATAATCACGGGATAGTGCAGCATCTCCTGCCGCGGCAGCAATATGGCTGATGGCAACAGCGTCTGCCCAGGCGTAGCTGTTCAGGGTGGGGCGCAGGCCCGGACCGCTGATGGAGTACTCCATACCGTCCAAATTATCAGAGGACCAGTAAAGGCCGCTGCTGCGCAGCTGTGCCTTCTCCCGGGTCTCAAAAAAATGCACCAGCTGCGGCAATCTTTCGATGGCAAAGGCCATATCGTCTTTGAGACAGCAGTATTCCCAGACCGCCCAGCATAGCCAGCTGCTGTAAAACTGGGCATTACCTGTACCGTTGAGCCAAAAATCGATGTATTCCTTCAGAATGCTTTGCGTGTCCTTTAGCCACCGGCCCTCCCGGATGTGATAGCCCACCGGGCAGTTGATGGAATTGTAAGGGCCAGCCCAGGAGACGCTTGGAAGAAACTCTGTAATGATGTGACCCACAGGTGTTTGCTTGATGTGCTTTCGATAGACCCACCAACGAAAATAGTAGATCTTCTCCAATTCCTTGTCGGGACACGAAAACACAGGGATCTGCTCCAATAAAAAAGCGAAGGCATCCTGATTGGAAATCGCTTGCTTATGGGTTTCGTTATCGTCGGAGTTAAATTGCATAACATAATCGCGCAGTATAGATTCCATCATCGCTTTCACCTCTTATAGGCATTGTATCACGGCAAAAGAAAAATGTAAATCCGGTTGCTTTTGGCAATACGGTGATTTATAATAGGCAAAACAAGGAGTGTGAGAAGATGAAGCTGTGGCATCATTTCAAGACCATAACCTATCATCGCATTTTAGTGATGTGCGGATGCTTCCGGGTGGGACTTTATTGGCAGGGTCTGACCCACGATTTGAGTAAATATGCCCCTACGGAGTTTCTGAACGGCGCGAGGTACTATCAGGGCACACGCAGCCCCAATACCGCGGAGCGGGAGGATAAGGGCTACAGCGAGGCGTGGATGCACCATAAAGGCCGCAACCGCCACCACTATGAGTACTGGACGGATATGAACCGTCAGACCCGGAACTATGAATCGGTACCGATGCCCCGGAAGTACCTGGTGGAGATGGTAATGGACCGGCGCGCAGCCTGTATGGTCTACCAGGGAAAGGATTACCATCCCGGTTCAGAGCTGGAGTATTTTATGCGAAGCCGGGAGCGGGAGCTGATGCACCCCAAGACAAAGCAGGAACTGGAATATATCCTGACCATGCTCAGAGATACCGGGGAGGAAAAGACCTTTGCATACCTGAAAAAATCGGTTTTGCAGGGCAAGCCTTTTCCCTGGGAATAAAAACAAAAAAACAGGATAAAATACCTTTGAAAAATATGCAAAGATTTGGAAAAAAGTGCTTGACTTTTTCAAGGCTTTGCGTATAATAATATCCGTGCCGAATGCACATAGAGGATTAGTGTAACGGTAGCACACCGGACTCTGACTCCGTTTGCGGGGGTTCGAATCCCTCATCCTCTGCCAGAAAAACCGACTTGTTTCGACAAGTCGGTTTTTCA
>JAZNQK010000002.1:0-2784 GCA_045590135.1 Faecousia sp. | reverse complement strand
TGACGCGCTGTCGCGCAAATTGAGAATTGAGAATGGAGAATTGAGAATCAAGGTTTTTCCTCCGGAAATAATTTAAATAGTTGCCGTAGGCAACACAATAATTCTACATTCTTCATTCTCCATTCTACATTATTTCAGTTTATTATGCAGATGTATCTGCTCGATAAACTGAAATTTGACTGCGGCAATAAAATTACACGGCGCGCTTGTTTACCAAGCGCGCCGTGGCTTTATCTTTTGTATTTCAGAATAGGTTCATCCAGCTCTTCCAAAAATGCTTCTCCCAGCTTTTGACGGATGATGCCGGCCGCAACACCCAACTTCGGTGGGCGGCTGCTCATATTGTGGGCATCGGAGCCAAGCATATGGATCTGGCCGTCGCGCAATTGCCGCAACGCCTTTCTTTTTGTCCGCAGGTGCAGAAAATACTCCGCATTACTCTGAAACAGGGATTCCTGCAGCAGCCGGTCACGGTAGCGACCCATCTGACTGCTCCGGGCATACCGTTCGGTATGGGCAAGCACCGGCAGCAGACCAAGCTGCTGGCGAATGGTGCAGACCTCTTCTATCATCCGGTCCGTCCAGGGCGCAAAGGGCATTTCCAGCAGCAGAAGGCTTGTCCCCTCCAGGCACAGCTCCTTCAGCTCCTGGCAGCGACTCATACCGCCAAAGTATGCCACCTCAGCGCCTAAACGCAGCTGCGGCATGGTTTCCGGGTCAAGCTTAAGCTGCGCTGCTGCGGCTTGCCGCCGGGCAAGAAATGTCGCGGGAGCTTCCCTAACAGCCGAAAAGTGGGGCGTAGCGAACACAAGGGTGACCCCCTGTTGCCGGGAAAGGCGCAGCATTTCCAAGGATTCCTCCACGCTGGCGCTTCCATCATCTACTCCCGGTAGAATATGGCTGTGAATATCGATCATTTTAAATCCGTCTTTTCATAGTTATTGTAACGGTTATACTGATGCTTGTAATAAGCTCGGTGAGCCTGCATATCCTCCCGGTAAACAAAGCCTAAGATCCGGGCGCCCACCATCTTCAGCTGACGCATTGTCTCTGCCAGCGCTTTTCGCTGGGCAACACCGCTGCGGACAACAACGATCACGCCGTCTAACTTTTTAGAAATGGTAACCGCATCGGACACCGCAGTAACAGGGGGCAGGTCCACAAGGATATAATCATAATCTGCCCGGATCTGCTCCAAAAGTGCGCTCATACGCTCAGAGCCCAGCATCTCACTGGGATTTGGCGGAATATCACCGCTGGTGATGATATCAATGGCTGGTGCCAGCTCACTACGCTGGATGTGGGATTTATAATCATCCCGGGAGATCAAAAGATTGGTCAGACCCGGTGTCTGGGACAGGCCCAGCTTGACGGCTGTGGTAGGCTTGCGCAGATCCGCCTCCACCAAAAGTACCCGGGCACCGGTTTCTGCCAGGGCATAGGCAATGTTACAGCTGGAGGAGCTTTTGCCCTCGTTCTGTATGGAGCTGGTAATTCCAACAATATGGCAGCTCTTTGCATCGGAGAAGGAGAACATAATGTTGGTACGCAGCAGCTTATACGCCTCTGCTGCTGCAAAGCTCATGCCGGGGCCGAACATGGTCTTGGGATTCCAGGATTCTGCACTTCTTCCTGCGCGCTTATGGCTTCTGCTCATTGCTCCTTGCCCCCCTTCCTCTGATTGGCGCGGTAATAGCTGCTCCGGTAGTACTTATATCTGGCCGATTTTACCGGCTGGGCATCCGGCACTACAGCCAGAAGCGGGATGTCGCTGTATGCGCGGGCCAAATAATCCTCTGTGAAGATCGAATCATTACAAAGCTCCAGCACCACAAACAGCGCTGCGCTCAGCAGCATACCCACCAGCATACCCAAAACAGCCGTCTTGGTATAGCTGGGAGAGGTCCGGGATTCCGAGGGAACTGCATAATCCACCACCCGGACGGAGCTGCCGTCTACGGTTGCGGCAATCTTAGCAGGCAGGATGTCTGCAATGGCATTGGCAATGGCCGCCGCGTGCACATTATTCTCACAGACAACGCTGACCTGGAAAACCTCCGTATCCTCCACAGAGGCAGTGGAGATCATTTTTTCCAGCTCCTTGTGTGTGTAGGGAAGACCTGTTGTCTGCGCCACTTCATTCAGAACCGATCGGCTGCGCAAAATGACCATATAGGTATTGGCAAGGCTTTGCGCCGCCTGTAACTGGGATGCTGAAAAGCCGGGGTTATTGGAGCCGTATGTGTTATTAACATACAGCTTAATGTTGGCAGAATATTGGGGCGTAACAAAAAAGTATGTATAGCTTAAAAGCAGCGCTGCACACAAAATACCTACCAGCACAATGATCCAGGCCTTGTTCAAAAGGACCTGTACCAATCGCTTCAAGTCGATCTCAATGCTATCGCGATTCTCCTGCATAACGACACCTCATATCCTTATATAATGTAATGACTTCGAAAAACAGAAAAAATCACTTTTTTCGTTCTTTTCTTCCTGCTTTTCAGAAAAAGTTGTTCTTCTGCTAACTATATACATATACACTATAACACAAGACCCGGCACATTGCAAGGGTTAAGCAGTGGGGAATCGAACACCGACAGCCCCACAACAGTCCTTTCGTTTGTATTTTTCCTTATTTTCCTTGCCTTGCGTCAGCAAGGCTGCGTCATCTGCGCAAAAATCCAAAGCAAAAATCCTTGCTGTGGGGTGCTGTGCAGTTTTGAAAGAGCCGCTTTTTGCTAAGACAAGAAAAACTTCGCAGGGAATACCCGTTGGTATTTT
>JAZNQK010000001.1:0-44017 GCA_045590135.1 Faecousia sp. | reverse complement strand
CAGAGTGCCGGCAAAGCCTAAAAGCGCCACCACAATTGCTTCACTCACCGGTCTGCACCTCCATCCCCAGGAGCTTCCTCCAAGTGGTGTTGCGTTTGGTGATCTCTCCATCCACCCAGCAACGGTTATCTTTCTGGAATTCAATCACTGCCGCAGTAAACTTCACACCGGCAATGCCGTCAGCCTCGCCAACATCCTTGTAACCCAGTGCCATAAGCCGCCGCTGGATGGGTGCGACCACCGGGTGCATAGCATTGATCAACTGAGAAACCGTAGGGGTCTTACTCAGTGTCTCAGGACCGGCAATGCCGTCCACCGCCGCGCCGGTAGCACCTTGTACCTCCCGGATAAACTGCTCAAGCGTGTATTCGCCAGCAGGAGCTGCACCACCGAATGTGGAGCGGTATTCCTGCGTGTGGCCAAACCAGAAGGATTTGTTATCCCGGGTGTCAATGTGGATAAAGTGTCCATCCTTGTCTGTATCGTACAGGCCAATGCCCTTGATGCCGATGGATTCAGCAAATTTGGCCACCTCTGCACAGGGGACACCGTCAATGTGGAAGTCCGCCGCCATACCCTTGCAGTGCCGGGAAGTCGGAGAGGCATTCGGCGTCCTGGCATTGTGGGTGGGACAACGGTAAGCCAGGATCTCGATGGGTTTGCCAAAGTGGGTGCGGATTTGCTGCAGGTATGTAACCAGCTTTTCATCGATGGGCGTGGTGCTGCAGCAACCGCTGCCGGGGCAGTCAAATTCCCGGGCGCAGAAGTTTTCGGACAGCTTGGTGCTGTCGCCCTTTTGATATGTCTTAATTGCCATAGATTATGCCTCCTCCACATTTTCTGTTTCATTGGTCTGGTTTTTTGCCTCAATTGCCGTGCTGATCTCAGCAAGATCTTCCTGCGACAGTACACCCTTCTCGTGCCATCCGGCAGCGTTAAGGATGATCTGATAGTCTGCCAGCTTACCGACCGCATCCAGCAGACCCTTTTTAATAAATCCGTTCAGTGAAAACATTGTAATTCCTCCTTAAACATTGCCGCCAAGGGCAAGGACTGCATTTGTTAGCTTTTCGATTATCGCAACCGGATCCGCCCTGCCGGTTACGGCATTTTCTCCGTAATCGGTCCACACGGTATTAACGCCAGGCAACGCCGGGATTTCCTGCAGTGCCAGTTGCGTTGTTTCACCGTTTTCATCCGTCAGCACACCGGTGCTCCAATTGAAGCTGCCGCCATAGACCGTCAGTCCAAAATCTACAGAATAGGTTTTGCCCGCGCTTGCTTCGTACACCACAGGGCGGAATACCAAATTATTGCAAGAAAATCCTTTTCTGATCAGTATGCGGACTGTGTTGTTTTGTGTTGCCCCTGCGGTTATCGTTATTCCGTCTCCGGTATCATAAAAAGCCATACTGTTGTTGGAAAAATAAATGTTATACCTTGTAGTAGCAGCACCATCATCAGGGCAGCCAACCACAGTATAGTTTTTCCCTTTAACAAGGAGTGCCTTGCCAAGATCAAAAAAGATGTCATCCGCCGCTGTGCCGTCTGCCGTAATACTGCCATCGTTATTGACCGTAAGTGTTACACCCGAAGTAGTGGTCGTCTGCGGTGTGCCAATCAGTAAATTTTCTCCAAAGTGACGCATCTCGATGCCAGTATACCCATTATCTAATGCAGGCAATTGTGTAACCACCTGCAAAGGATATCCTGCCATAGGCTCACAAACCGCAGCCCAACCGTTTTCTGAAAAAATGGGGCACAGTCTGTCGATAATATTCCGACTCGACCAGGCATATGTTCCGACAATATCGTCGTTGATTGTCGCATTTCCCGGCTCGCCCTGGGGCCCTTGTTCGCCTTGTGGTCCTTGCTCACCTTGGGGACCACGCTCACCTTGGATACCCTGCTCACCTTGGAGACCACGCTCTCCCTGCGGACCTTGTTCTCCTTGAGGGCCGCGTTCACCCTGAGGGCCTTGCTCACCATCAAACGCACCGTTATCTGCATCTTTGCGCACACTATCTGCAATATTCTTAGTTTCCGCAGCAATTTGAAGCATTTCCTCATAGATGGAGGGTGTCGGCTCCCTTCCAGGAACACCTTCTGTAGATCCACTTTGATCCACATCAACCTCTGCACCATTAGAAGTAATTAAAGCACCCGCAATACAGCTTACAAAAAATCTCTTGCAAAGCAAAACTTCCCACGGAACAAGGCATTCATTGTTTTTAATAAAGCAGGTGTAGGCCCGGCCATTGCCTGTAAAAATTGCTGTTATTGTTTCTCCTTCCCAATCCTCACAAAAAGCAAACCGGGCATACAGGTAATTCTGTGAGCCTCCGACAACATAGAAATCATCGGTACGAGTGATCTTCTGATGTTCAACCTGAAATTCGATATATTGTTTTTTCATTTCGGCTCCTTTCTTTAGAGGTTATCAAATTAGCCGACTCCATCCAGACCAGGCATTATCTCCATATTTAGCACGGCAAAGAAGGGTACTGCCACCATCTACCTTAAACTGGAGACGGAACCAATGGAAATTAAAAGATAAAATTCCTTCACTATGTCCATCAGCGCTCACAACAGGACCACCGCCAATGTATACCTTCGTGAGACTACCATCTGCATAGCCATAATCAAGATTTTGGGCAGTGACATTAAAGCCTGTAATCTTGCTGGTCTCCAGGTTATCTGCCAAAGACTTCAATGCCGCCAATGCCTGCGCAGGAGTCGGATCTTCGATATCCGGGCACAAGGCGGTGGCCAGATAATCTGGAAGCACCGCATCTTTACTATATGGAGTTCCTTCAACAACAGGCTGATCATCGCGAACCAAGGTAATAACAAACTCTTTTCCGCTTTGCATCGCTGCAAGTTGATCCTCGTTAATTACCGCCTTATACTGCCCCGGTGCGCCGGGTGTTCTATCCGTCATATCGATTCTTCCTCCTTCATACTTATAAGCTTTTCATAGGCCATCTGCAGTGTCCGCTCTATATTATTTGCTTGCACCTCAGTCAGGTTGCGCATAGAACTTGGCAAGATATCAGGCAGTCCTAACGCCTCGCGCATAGTCCTCACATTATTCAAATACCTGTCCATTTGTTGCTGCGTTGGCCAAGTATCGGCTGAGAAGTCGCCAAGCTCTCCCCAATCCGTTTTTACTGTCAAGTTAAGCAGGATACCAACTTCTTCTGCCAAACCGCACAACTCTGCTACTGCCGCTTCCACGCGGTTTAGGTCTTCGTAGCCGTATCTGCCCTTCGCTGTGCCAAGCAGAACATCACTGGCAGTTCGATCTGTGATCAGATTCATACAGGCAATCCCTCCATATCTCCGGCAACCAAATCACCGGCATAGAACGCTGCATATTCAGGCTTTACCTCAACGCCTAATATGGTAATCGCAGCAGTATGCCCGGTCTGTGTAAAATCACTTTCCATAGAAGATATATAGCCGCGGATCTGCGTTCCGAACGGGTCTTCTGATGTAACTCTTTGTCCGGCATACTGGGTAGTGACTACCACTTCCTGTGACAATGTCTGCCGATATTTAGAGATATTAAACAGACGATGCAGTACTTTGTTAACATTCCCACTATGAACAAGTGTAGCGTTTTCGACTGTTTGCACATTGTGACGCTCAGCCGCTGTAGCAGCAGAATTCAACAAGGCGTGTCTCGTCGTGCTGTGCGTATATTGCTTTCCGGTAAGCGTAACATATCCATTGCTGGAAATAGTGACCCAGTTTGCACCCTCACTGACCAATGATCCGCCTGTAATCACATAACCGTGGTGTGGCGCATCAAATGTGAGCAATGTTTCTCCGGGTAGATATTCATTGTCTACAAGCACTTCTTCCTCACTCGATGCAACATATCGGTGAGCCAAAACTTCCACTTTGTAATACCGAGGATTTGTTTCTGTGCTCCCTCCATAGAAAATATCCTTTTTAGAAAAAACATCTTGCATCTCTTGTGGCAGCTTTTTAAGACATATTGCGTCTGTCCCCTGTGTTGTCACAACTGCACCAACAACAAATGCAAGTTGCTGCAGAGCTTCCCGGCGTGTGCATACCGGCAGGTATCCGGAGACCATAACATCCATCAAAAGCGCATCTATTTCATAGTCGCGCCCATCCACAATATCTGCTACAACCTGTTCCACCGAAACATTGTTGTATATGCCGCCTAAGTATGTATCTCCCAGCTGACCAATAACAGACTGACAGGTAATGCTGTATAGATGTTTTTCCTGCCGTGTACTTCCTGTGATATACTGCGTAGCTACTAATTCTCCGTCCCGGTATAGATCCATGCGCTGGTTTTCCTGCGGAAGCAAAGTCCTACCGTTACGATCTTGTATATCCACTGTCATCGTATCGATTGTCAGATCACTTAAGGTGGGATCAATCTCATTAACCAGATGTACCTTCTTCAGTTCCTCTCTTGTAAACAAGATCGTCCGCCCCACCTCAATTGTCCGCACTTTCGCAAAGTGCCCAGGAATATTTGTTTGCAGTAGATCTATCTCGATTTTGTCAAAGCCGTCGACCACCTTCTCCAGTGTCCACATCGGAGCATCCGGATAGGCTGTCTCTACGGCAAGCAAATCTACTCCGTTATACCAGCGCACATAGATCTTGCTGCACCATTCATCGGTCTCCGGGGAAAATGTGAAGGTTATGCCGGTTGCTGAATACTTTTCAGCAAATGTAAGTGTAATGGTAGGCACAGGGTCTAAGATTTCATATGTGGATACATTTTGGCTCCAAAAGCCTTCTGCCGGGGTATCCGGCATTATGCTCCTGGAGCCATCAAGAGGCCACCCGAATGGTTCCAGCGTCGCATAAGCTGTTCCTTGGGTTGCCACGGCAAGTCTATCAACATTTGATAATGCATTTGATTCTGTCGCAGTAACAGACATATTCTTCTGTGCACCGGGCGGTGCGTCAATGTATCTTACCTCAATACTCATACCGTCACCTTCGGGCTCATAGCGATAAAATTAACATTCAATGCGCCCCAGTAATTCTTATCGGAGACCATTCGTATAATGGGCTGTTCTCCGGATGTGATGTACATTCTTTGCGTAAGGATTGTTTGCCCATAAGGGAATGTGCAAAGATGGCTGGCGACCGGCTGTGAGATAGCCTCCCAGAAAGCGTCTAATGCATTCGTATCTCCATTCTTTGGCTCCACCGTCATTGTGTAATTGTAAAAGGTACCGATCGGATCCCGATACATTTCGCCGTTCAGGGTCCGGCCAGATTTGTCCGTATCTAACACGGAAAATTTCCGCACAAGATCAGTCACATGGACATTGTAAGCAATGCCATCGATTAAAAAAACATTCTTATCCGCCATATTAGTACGCACTCCTTACCAGACTGCCGCCAACACGGCGGTTTTCTTTATCAATGACAGGCTTGAGCACCCGCGCCAGCTGAGCAAGGTCACCGGTGAAATTGATTGTGATATCACCGCCACCCTGTGTGGCCATAACTTCCGCCAAAGCCTGCTTGATGGTCTCCAACGGTGCTTCCACATTGGTACCGTGTTTCTGGTCACCGACCACAGCAAGGAAGGGCTTGTTTGCGGGAAGGACGGCACCCTGAGCTAAATAGGGAATTTTGGGTGCTGTTGTTGGAATGCTGAATCCCCAGTCTTTACCGAGCATATCTCCCACAGTACTGACAATGCTCCCCAACCCATTCACAATGCCGGCAATACCAGAATAGATTCCTGCAATCAGCTGGTTAATTACCCAGATAATCGCATTCACAACGCCTTTAACTGTGCCCTTAATAGATATCCATATTCCTTCGAATATCTTTTTGATACCACCCCAAGCACGCTCCCAGTCCAGTGTAAAGACACCGACAATGAACTGGATTAATCCGTCCAGATATTTCAGTAAGCCGCTGATAACATCGGAGATCCACGCAAACACGATGCATATAGCATCCCAGATACCATTTATCACATTCGTTACAATGGGAGCGAGATATGCCACCAAATAGTCCACCACCGGCTTAATAAAGCCGTTCCACAGTGCCAGGATGTTTTCGCTGACCGAAAGAACAAACTCCACGATACTGTCCCACAAAGGCTTCAGATGCTCATCCCAGAGCCAAGTAAGAGTCTCACTGCAGGCAGTAATCACAGGGTTGATGATATTGTCGTAGATGTACCACCAGGTTTCCCACAGTCCGTCCTTGAAGTCTGTAAAGCCCTGCAGGAGGTCTCCACCATAGGTGTCCCAGTTGGAAGAGATCGATTCGCACATATCGGAGAAAACGGTTTTGACGCCTTCATAGGCCAGCTGCAGTATGCCGCAGTATTCCTGGATCAGCAGGCAGCTGTTTTCAAAATCAGTTGTCCAGATGTCCATTGCCACCGGCATGACGTCATCGAAGATCGGTGCAAATGTCGTGCTGAAATCGTTGACAATGGACGGAATGAAGTCCGTTGTAATGTACTCACCAAAAGGCACCAGCGCCGTATCCTTCAGAGTAGTCCAGGCAGTACCAATTCGGCTGCCGGCGCTTTCAATGGACGGGCCAAGTCCGGAGAACGCTTCACTCCAAGCAGAGATAGAGGGCATAAACGCCGTTTTGATTTCCTCACCGAAGCCTTTGATCTTCTCGATCAATGCCTGGATCTTAGGCGTGATATCGTCCTGTACCTCACTGCTAACGGTAACTGTACCTCCAGAGATGCCCGGAATGCTACCTGCGCCAGTGCCAGCTCCTGCAGAATCACTTCCGCTGTCCGGAGACTGAAGGATATTCAGCTGATCAAAGCCCGCCAAGGATTTCTTTGCAGCCTTGCCGGCTTTGGTTACGCCATCTGCGAGATCTTCCTGCGCAGCTGCGCCAGCAGCAGCCGATTCAGCGACAGCGTTGGTCTGCGTAACGGTCTTACCGAACAAGTTGGCCACTACGGTTTGAATTTTCTGTGCCACATTGATCAGCACAGTGACCAGGCTATTGAGCAGTTTGATTGCCGGCGTCAGTACGGTAGTGTGTGTCTGGCCGATGATACCCATAAACTGCTGCCACTGCATACTGAGGATACGGGTCTGGTTGGCCCAGCTGTCCTGTGTGCGCTTGAAGTCACCTGCAGCAAGAGAAAGGGCATCCGTTACAAAAGCGTAGCGCAGAGCCACCAGCTCCGCCTGAGACATAGCCTCAATATTTGCATTCATACCCTTCTCAAGTGCGAATTGCTTCAGGTTGGCTTGGGTCATAACGACACCCAAAGATTTCAGTGCTTCAGATTCGCCGGTGAACACACCCTGCAGCTTTTTGGCTGCGTCTTCTTGATCCAGATTGTAGAACGAAGCGACATCACCGGATAGGCCCGCCAATGTAATAGACATATCACTGGCCGCACTTTCAGCAACACCCATTCCCTTGGCCATTGCCATATATGTGGAAGCTGTCTGCTTTGCGGCCAATTCAGACATGCCAAATTTAGTTATTGCCGTCGATGCAAATTCCTCTGCGGCACTAACCATTGACCCGAAGGATACATTTACGACATTCTGTACTTCTTCCAGGTCAGATCCCAAATCGATGGCAGCCTTCGAAAAATCAATGATGGCTTTGACAGAAAAAGCCGCGGCAACCGCTCCACCAAGTTTTCCCAGGACCGACTTTAAGCCGCCTAAGGATCCAGAGATACTATTGATGCCTTTTTTTAAGCCAGAATTATCTAAACCAGTATCGAGCGTAACTTTTCCGTCACTCCTCAAATGATCACCTCCCGGCAGTTATTCGCCGAGCAGCTTTTTCAGCCGCTCCTGCTCTGCCAGGTCCTCGGCAGAGTATTTCTTCTTAAAGTCAACACGAGACTTGTTTTCCCGGTAAAAATCCTTCTCCCATTTTTCCAACTTCTTACCGCGGCGCAGCTTGTCGCGTATGGAAACCAATGTGGACAACTGGCCTTCGCCAATTGCTTGGAAATAGGATAGGAATGTCCACCAGTGCAGGTAAGGAAGTGCACGGATCTCCGTGCCAGCAACTTTATTTACATCAGCAATGATGGCCTTGGCATCCTGCTCCCAGTCCAAGAGTTTTGGTCCAGGATGGGCGTCTGTTTCACCGCAGGCAATAAAGCTCGCCAGATACTCCATTGCTTCCTGCCGATGTTCAGCCGGGATTTCCTCCTCATAGAACAGCGCCAGTGCAATCCTCCACCGTAAATACTCCGGCCGATCCGGGTCGTTGAGATATCCCATTATTTCCAGGACATCTCGATAATCCGTATTGAGCGGATATGTTTTACCGCCTATTTCAGCGGTTTCCGGTAATGCCCACGGGTTCATTTCTTAGCCCGGCGTTGAGCCCGGTTCAGCTGAGCCTGCGCTACGGCATCTCCGATCTGCTGATTAGCACAGGTATTGGCACCTTCCTCGATTATGGGCAGCAGCGCCTGCAGGAAGTTGGTGATCACACGCTCTCCGTTTGTTGCTACCGCCATCAGATTTACACCGCCCAGGATCTTATCGAAGTCATTGCCTGCACCGAAAACCCAATTAAGGATTTCCTTAATCTTCTGATCGGCATTTGCCAACAGCTTCAGCGCACCTGCGCCATCATTTTCGGTCAATGCCTTCCCTTGGGTCTCCATATCCTTCTCTACGGTCTGGATCTTCTCTGTGGCTTCCATAAACCGAGCATATACATTCGGGTCGCTGGGGTTAAACCGCAGCACCCCGTTATCGTTGATTTCATAAGTCTTGACACCACTGTCAAATTGAATCTTTTCCATAATGTCCTCCTATAGTTTACCCGCCCCAATTACAGGGCGGGTTTTTCCTGTTACTCTGCTGCAGTAAATGTCTTGGTAGACACATCAAAGGTACCCTTGGTGCGGACACCGGTAAAGTGCAGCGTAAAGGGGATCTGATAGCCGGTGGTATCGCCACCGTAGGAAGTGACCTCGATATAGGCCTCCTCTTTGATCGCGGGATAAACCGAGCCTTCAGCTTCCTCCCACAGTTTGACCTCAACCACATCGGTCTTCAGGTCATCCAGCACAAGCTGGTTGTCGATAATATCCTGCAGCCGTGTAAACAGTGCAGAATTCTTTTCGGCGTAGTACGGCTCAATAGAGCCGGTCTTCTCATAGCTGGAGATCAGGATAGAAGTCTCACCCAGAATGTTCTTCTTGGTGTCAACCTGAGCAGCAAGCTCAGGGCTAAACTCCTCCAGGTCCTTGCCAAGGCGTTCATACACCGCAGGATCTACGCCATTCGCCGCAGTGTTGATAAAATGGGCCAAATACTTGCGTTCAATTTTTGCCATTATGTCACCTCATATTTTTTAATAAAGTTAACGGAAAGCTGCACCATATAGATGGCGGTGCCCTCCTCGTCAGCTCCAAAGATAGAGCCATTTTGTGCTTGGATCTGTTCCGTAAGAGGATCATCACCAAACTTAGGAGCCTTGCCGGTAAGGCTCTGCTCCTGTACCCATTCCTGCAGGTCCATTAGCCAGTCCGCGTTCTCAGTGGAGCCTTCATCATCATCAGTCGACTTTGCAAGGACATAGTACAAGCCGAAATTGTACTGGTTTTCCACTGTGATATTGCCTAAAATATCCGGTTTGCGGCTTATCTCGACCAGACCGGAAGGGGCAATACTGCCGTTGCCCGGCTCTGCCGGTATGTAATCCACTTGCAGAGATTCCAAACGGTTATTGCCCGGAAAGGTTGCAAGCCATTCCTTGATTTTGGTAAGTGCAGACATCATCCTACCTCCTGTTCAAATATCGCTGGAGATCAGCTGCCATCGCCTTACCTTCAGCTGCAGACAAAGCCCGGTCCCATCTCGGACCGGCATTGGGGTTCTTTGTCTTGTTGTACTGCAGATCCCGGTTAGTCCGTACCTTTGGCACATTCTTTCGGGATCTCCACCCCTCAGGGGTCATAAAGCCGGCAATCCTCAGCTTTGGATCCACCATCACCTTGCCATAAAACAAATATTTTGCATAAGGCGTGTCAGTGATGATGTACGGACGGGAAATATCCGTCTGCGCCACAGTGACCTTGTAGGTCATACCGGAAACAAACGGCATATACCGCTTGATTCGCCGTAGCACATTCGCCGTGTGGAATTTCTGGGCATCTCCTCCGGCATCCAGTCCCTTATCCTTCAGGATCTGATGCACTGGATTCATTTCCAGATAGGCTATCGTACCGTTTGGCAGGCGGAAAAGTTCAGTTTTGTTTCTCATCCGCCTGCCTCCGTATGTACGATTTGGCCATTCCAGTATTTAGGATCTGCATAGCTGACCACTACCAACCCATCGACCTTAGACGGAATGAAATTGGCCCACTTCTCTCGCGTGGTGATCTCCGGTCCCTCACCCAGCATTACCCTGTCGCCGATAAAAACTGTTTGCTTATTTCCTGGAATCACCAAGAGAAAAGAGCTGGCCTCTTTACTTCCGGTTTTGTCCACAGATTGGGTTTTCTTATGATCCAAGAAAGCCTTTGTATACACTTTGCGAGTATATTTATCGTCGTCCTTGTGATACACGGTAACAGTCTGATTGCACAACCAGTAATCTACCGGGCAATGGGTATTCCGCCGCAGCATCAACCCACCCCCCGGTAAATATCCAGATACACACAGGCAGCGTTGTACAATTGCCGTTCCTGCCCCCTGAGGCTGAGATCCACCGCATTTGCGGTATTCCCATAACTGACAGATACAGACCCGATGGATGCCGAGGAAACCGCGCCAGCGCCGTTCTGAGCAGCATCGAAATAATCCAACACTTCTGCCATAGCGCACACCGCCATTGCCTCCGCCTCATCGCTGGTGGCAGTGACGGTATATTTGCGCTTATAGGCATTCAGTTTCTCCTGCGCCCGGGCAGCCAAAGCCGGAAATGCTTTGGCGGAGATGGAGCTGCCGAGGTAGGTGTTTACATAAAAATCATACGATACCATACAGGAGCTCCTTTCTTAGTGGATTATTCCGCAGCAGGGGCAATGGCGATATCCTTCAGGACAGCTGCCTTCAGGGTGTTCTTCAGGGCAACACCTGCCACCAACTCCACTTCGCCGGTCTTAACAGCGCCGGGGGCGTTCAGGTCAGGCATATAGGAGTGGATAACACCGTCACCGGTGGGAGAAATACCGTGGAAGCCATCCAGGCCCAAGGATACTGCATAGATCGCAGTCTTGCCGTCAGTGGTGGGGACTACATCCACAGATGCCTCGCCGTCGTAGTACTTGCCCATATCCACCATAGGTACGCCGTTGTAGGTCTCCACAGTTCTGCCGAAATCATCCTTGCTGCGCTCGTAGTAGCCGGCACGCCGGGCAACGCTACGCAGCTTGATCAGCATAGCCTGGTTCATCAGCAACATAGAGGGAGTGCCGTCCAGAGCACCCATCAGACCGTCCATTTCATCCAGGAAGGCGTTGTAGTTATCGTCCAGCTCTGCGGAGGAGGTCAGGCTGGTGGTGCAGGTGAGCTCGTTTGCAGTACCTGCAAGCAGAGCCTTCAGACCATCAAAGGTGGTATTCTTGGTGCCGTTGATCACAGCATTGTGGAAATAGTTTGCCGTTGCCTTGATCTTCTGTTCTGCCTGGAAGGCCAGCTCATCGGTAGCACCGGAGGTGTTCTGCAGGACACGGTCCAGCTGGAAGGCGCCGCCCATAATAACAGCGTTGGTGGTCTTCTTCTCCCGCTTTGCCTCGCCGGGGGTGTACTCACTGTTGATGGTACGCACCGCTGCGGTGGAGGGAGACTTCAGCTGAATGTAGCCGTAAGCCAGAGTGCTGCCACCGGTACCGGGGGAAATGCAGTTGTCGAACACCATACGGTCCAGCAGCAGGGAGCTGCGCCGGAACATATCAACGATCTGCTGATCTACCTTGTCGGCCATACCGACCTTTGCTTCTGCCAAAGTAATTGCCATAGTTTAATTCATCCTTTCATTTACTTGTTGGAATACTTTTCCCGCAAGGCATCTGCCAGAGAGCCAACAGAGCTTGTGGGATTCTGTGTTTGCGTTCCCGCACCCGGGGAATAAGGGGGAGGAGTGCCGCCCTCATCGAAGAGGTAGCCGCTTTCCTTCTTCAGGTCCTCCAATGCGGCATTGATGGCTTTCTGCTGATCTTCGCTTCCTCTCAGGGCTTCCACATCCAGCAGAGCAGTGATAGCCTTGGCATTCTTGCCCTTAGCAGCTGTAATGGCACTGTCCAGAACGCCCTGGAACTTGATGCCGTCCAGCTCTTTCTGGTGGTCTTCCACAGCAGCATCGTAGGATTCCTTCCACTGCTGGGCGGTCTTGCCGTCCACAGTGCCCTCTGCCTGCTGCTCCTTCAGCGTGTCGCGCTCTCTCTTGATGTCTTCATAGTCAGAATACGGCTTGATAGCATCGGCTTTTGCCTTCGTGATGTCCCGGCCGTTCTCCTCCATAATGGCATCAATGACTTCCTTGGGAAGAGCCTCCTCGCCTACCCTGAGATTCTGCAAAAATTCGCGTTTCATAGGGTTTCCTTTCTCCGATACGCTTTGATCACGGAGGTTGCATCTCCTTCGGTCGGTGTTTTTACGCCCACCACGGCAAAAGTAGGTATGAAAAAAGCAACTGTCCGGGAATTCCGGATAGTTGCTTCAGTCAACAGTATTTACTTGACCGGTACTTGACTGGTTGCGAAACCAATCGGTCTTTTTTGTCCTTCGTAAGAGTGTAGGTCTTATCCGCCATCTCTATGCGGATCTCCGCTGTTTTGTAGGGCAATTTATCTACCCACTGCTCAATTTTACTTAGAATACGATTTTCTTCATACATGGGACCTCCTACTCGACGATCTCTACATTTTGCGCCCAGAGAGCAACCGGCGGTTGCCCACCTCTCACGCAGAGACATACACATCCACCAGCATTGAGAACTTCCAAATCTTCAGCAGAAGGCTTCCAACAGCTGGTCACTTCCAGCCTGCCGTCTTTTTCTTCTGCCATCGTGGGAAGATCAAAACATCCAGGCGCCACATAGGTCGTATTCATTCCAGAAAATTTCACAGCTTCCATATGTTCTCTCCTTTTGGGCATAGAAAAACCACCAGCCAGAGTGGTTGGTGGTTAAGGTGTTAAATTAAGTGGAGCCGCCCCATTGACGGCTCCGGAATAGTTGGTTATTTGGCAGGCGTGCCATTCCCCTGCATTTCTTTTGCCCATCGCCTAATGGCTTGCGGCGCGTGGCGACACGAAATCTCCACCTCAAATAACCATCTTTATCCTACTGTCATTCTATCGCATTTATTCGCTTTTGTAAAGTATTTTTTTGTTTCTAAGATACTTATTCCACTTTTTGTCGCTGATTTTTAGGAAAGTAATAACCGAATTTTTGTAACCTTCAGGATCAGTGGAAACCTTTAAGCGCATGATAAGTTGAAATTTCTCTTCAGCTTCCTTCACTTCTTTCATGAGGAAAGCCGTATGCGGCATATCGGATTCCAGAATGTAGTCCGGTTGTTCCACTATCTGGGGAATATAGTTTTGATATCTTTCAAAGTCATTTGGATGATGTTCCTTGATGTGTTGGATACGCTCATCAGTGATAACCACCTCATCGGTTGTGATATCTTCAGAAACGCACTTATATTTTTCAATATCAAGCCGTGTCACATGATGCACATCTGTTACCCCGCTATTCTCTACAGTACTCTCTTCTGTACTGTTCCCTATGTCGCCATTGGTTACAGCTGACTTCATTGTATCATTATTCTTGGAAATTTCAAGTTTTTTCGACACGGTGTGCTCTGCAACGTTTTCTCTCACATTCTCCGCCGCCTTGCCCTTCTTCCAGTCAAAGCCGGCAGCCTCCATCCTGGCGTGCTGCATAGGCAGTCCGGCCGCCTTGGAAAACTTGGAATACTCCTGTTTCAACAGTTGCAAGCGAATCTGATTTTGCTGGAGCTTATCCTTATCGCCCACAGTTTCATCGAGCAAGATCCGGCGCTTCCGGTTGCGGATAGATCTCTCAAGCTTCCGCTGCCGCTGGGTGGCTTCGTATAGAGTGTAATGCTTACCCTCGTATGTAATGCCATCCTCATTCTGCCGGCGAAAATCCTCCAGCTCCTCAGCCGTGTACTGCGGCTCGTTGACACCCAGGATAATCGGCATAGCGGAGTGGCCACAGTTGAGCGTGCCGATTCGACGCACCAAGCTGTTATTGAGATTTTGGAACTCCTCATCAGAGTATTGTCTGCCCTGAATAGGCTCGTGGTCTGGAGCACTTCCGGCGTGAGCAGAGATCTCCCATCCGTCACAGCCAAGGGAATCGTAGTTCTGTTTGGATATCTGCTCCTGCATAATTCCCATACCGCCCATTATATTGCGCCGTGCAGCTGCTTCTATGGAGGTATGTACGCCAGATTCATAATCGATTGTACGAATGCCCTTCTTGGCAAGATTCTGTGTCGCCTCCCGGATAGCAGATACATAGTCCTGCGCACCGGTGCTGACCTTCTGGAAGGCGAAGTCACAGGCCTGTTGATAAGCCTGCGTCAGTTCTCGCACATTGCCATCAGGGCCAACAAAGCCGATTGTCTGGGTCATATTTAGCAGATCATCCTGTGCCTGCTTTACAGTAGCATCCAGGATCTGCTGCAAGGAAGAGTTCACAGACAACGGCACTGCATGAGATGTGGGGAATCTGGAAATATCGTAATTGTATCCTGCCTCTGCTGCTTGGGTAAGCAGTTTCTCCGCTTCCTTTTGGGAGATCTTCAGCCGCTTGGCGATCTCTTGCTTGATCTTCCTTTGAGACACACCCAGATTTTGAAGCCGCCACGCATCGTATGCCGCAGTTCCTGTCAGCTGCCCCGCCTCAGATACTCTCCGGGCGATATCCTCGATCAGAAAATCAATTATAGGGTCAAGCAGCTGCTCCGATTTACTGCGCAGCACATCGATCTGGTAAGCGGTTAGCATTATTCATCCTCTTCTTCCACGGCAGCAGGCATATACTTCTTGCGAATTGCCGCAAGATCTTCCTCTGTATCAGTAGGCATATTAAACCGCCAGCCAAGTGCAATCTCAGGCTTCAGCAATCCGGATCCAACCATACTCTTGTAATCTTCCCAAGCCTTGCTTTCATCGTACAAGATACCGTTGCCCCAGTCGATAGAAACAGCATCCTCCGCAATCTCGTGTGCACCGGTGACTTTGTAGAGCTGCCCCAGTATGCCACACAGACGCAGAGCCTCCCGCACGGTCGCCTCCCACCTTCTCTGGAAATCGATGATTGTCAGGTTGTACTCGCCGGCACTGGATGTGATCTCTGTAGCTGTCCGCTCCGCCGCTTCCACTTCGCTGAGAAGGCCGCGTTTTAATCCAATGACATTCTCAACATTTCGCAAATACTCCTGTTTCCGGGCAAGGAAAGACGCGTCTCGCAGCGAAGGACTGAATGTAGTAATGCCGGTTGTTTCTGCATCCTCATCCAAACCCACAAAAACATTATCCGTCAGCGCCGGCTTTCCGTCCTTACCTTTTGCCAACAGGTCAGTACTGACAATGATCCGGCTCTCACCGCGTTCAAATTCGCCGTTGAGCTGGGCTTCGTTCCGGTTAATATTGTGGATCAGGCCCGTGGCAGCTGCATAAACAGATACTGCATCATGAGAACCGTCTACGCAGTTGACCATAGGGGTCCTCAGGCTGATCAGGCCAATAGACCAGATAGGTCTTGTGAAGGTGTACTCTTCCTGCAGCTGTGCATATTGCGGCAAACTGTTTAAGGGCACTGCCTGTCCAAGATTATCCTTGTTGTAGGATTTGAATAGCCGGTTTTTGATAGTCAAAAAACCTCGTTCATCCAATGTGCGCCGCTCCAGTAGAGTGTAATAGCACTTATCGTGCGCAGTCTGCTCCATTGTGCCAATATCGGTCATATTACCGGCAGCATCTCTGCCGAACACCAGGATGTTATGCCTGGGAACAACAGCAAAGCGGAAACCGTCCTTTTCGGGTACCGGCTTAATCTTGCATTCACCGCCAATAAGAGCCTTCTGCATAGCCTCAGCTCGCAGATCTGCAAGTGCAGACAGAATTCCATCGACAAAGGCATCTTGTGTTTGGGTAGATGTCTCGTACTCAGAGAATACGGTCTTCGTCAGCTTCTGTACAATTGTGTATGGAATACGCTGGCAAGGATCTTCGTCTTTACTGGGTGCAATTTGAAAGTACAAATCAAACCACTCGTTGATTGCCTTTCGCATCTCCGCAGATGTAATATCTGTTGCCTGAAACGCCAGCGCATAATTGGTAGCGTTCCGGATTAAGTTGCTCATTTCTTCACCTCCGAAGTGTTGATAACTATGCGGCGCTGAGCTTTAATTCCGTTCTCCAAACCGCGAATATAGGCATCCTTCTGCTCGATTTCTGCACGAAGGTTTTCAACCTCTCGCTGAAGGAGCCGGTTATCAGTCAGCAGCGTTTCCTTCGCCCACATAGGAAGGAACCTGTCCCAGAACCATTTCTTAATCTTCCTGATCATCTTCTGCCCCTCTCCAAATCCTGCGCATAATTGTGGCGCAGAAGTATCGAATATCATCCATTGCGTGATCGTTTTCCTTAATGGGCTTGTCAACCTCGCCTTTTTCATCCCAATGGTAAAGACCAAATTCACGGATAGCGTCTGTACAGTTGGCGCCGATCTTGATTACACCGGCTTTCAGCATCGTTGCTACCAAACGGATTCCAGGTAGCACTTCATTGCGTGCCTTTCGCACAGCAAATCTGCCGTGCTTGCGAATAGTAACAATAAAAGAAGCCGCCGAAGGGTCCACGATCACCGCGCTGATCAACCTATCGCCAGCCAGTTTTTCTAATTCTTGATAGTATTCTTCGTCTGTCTTCTGCACAGAGCTGCTGCGACCGGAGTAATAATACTCAGCCACCCGGATTGCCTTACTTTGATAGACCCACCACAGCCCCGCAGAGAACGGATTAAGTGTACCGTAGTCACAGGAGATATACCACATTCCATAACCTTCGATCAGTTCCTCTGGCAGCTCTGTAATACAGTTGGCATCCTGATCAAACTGATAAATAAGGCCTTCTGCCATACACCATTCGCCCAGGACATACCGGCGATAAAACACACCTGTGTACAGTGTTTCATAGCGCCGCTTGATTGCCGGATCCAGAGCAAGGTTATCGTCCATAGTGAAGTGCACATGCAGAGCATTCTTCTCCTTGCATTTTAGCACCCACTCTTTGTAAAACCAGTGTTCCGGACCTGCCGGGTTGCAGTTAAACCACATTTTTGACCCCGGGACAGAGCAACGGGCACAAGCCTGCTCTACAAATGACCGGGGCATCAATGCCACCTCATCCAGCAACACGCCCGCAAGGGTAATACCCTGAATCAGCATATAAGAGCTTTCATCCTGGCCGCCAAACAGAAAATATGTGTTGCTGCGCTCACCATAGGTCACGATCAGTTTGTTCTCGCTGCGCTTCTCCTCGATCTGCAAGCCTGTACCGCTTAGCCAGTCCTGCAAATTCATCACAATATTGCGTCGTAAGGAAGCTATGGTCTTACCGCAGATGCCAAAGGTCTGTCCGTTAAACCGAGCCATACTCCACAGCAGGAAACCGTCCGCCATACAGACAGTCTTACCGGATCTGACAGCACCATCACAGATAATAGCCTCTCGGTCACGGAATCGAGGACGATTCCACCAAGTAGCAGCCAGTAGCTGCCGGTCACTCAACTTCTGGTAGATCATCTGTATCCATATCCTCCTCAGTGCCGGCAATAAGCCGATTCAGAAGATTGCTGTCACCTTCGATATTCTTAGGTGCTCTTGCATCGAACATACCCAGATGTTTGCCAAGCAGCTCCAATGCCTTCACTTTATCGTAGCTGCTGACCTCAATGCCGTACTTGCCTTCTTTGATTCCTGAAATAGCGGCACGCTTTTCCGGAGGGATCGTACTGGTGTCCTTGATCTCAACAAGCTGCTGCAGTTTGGTAACTGTTTGCAGCATCCCATCTTCATCAACGGTAGTCATCGGCACTTCCCGGCATACCACCTTAGCAAAATCCGTACCGTTTGCAAAAGCTATATTGGCAAGTTCCTTGAGGATCATATCTTGGGTAATTTCGGTCCTCTTTTGCCGCTCTGCCATAGCTTTTTGAATTGCAGCGGAAACTGAAGTTTTCTGAAGTAGTTGATATCCCATCTGTTCCGCTGTTTTCTCACTATATCCAGCTCTTCTGGCAGCCTGAGTGGCATTTAGATCCACCAGGTATTCTTCTACAAATCTCTTCTGCCGATCGTTTAATGCCACACTCACCACCTCTCTTTTCGTGTCCCCGTTCCCACCCTCCGGCTTTTCCTATACCAGAGACCACATAAAAAGAAGCCTGGGATTGCTCCCAAGCCTCTTGCCTTTTCCGATTTTATTCATCGTAACACATTTTCAGTGAATTTCAACCCAAAAAATTCGCAACCTTTTAACATTCCACACAACCGTACAGAGCAATAGTAAAGCGGCGGAGAGCTGCGTCCTTTCTCCTATAGACCGTTTTTATGTCGATATTCATATCCTCAGCAAGCCGCTCTGCAACTGATCTCTCAGGATGTATGTAAAACCGGTCCAAAATTAGCCTCTCATCGACAGTAAGAACAGCTAATCCCGCTTCAGTCGTAGCAACCCACAGTTTCACTTGCTCTAAGGTCTTTTCGAGCTCCTCACGCACCACAATGTTGGAGAGCAACATATCTTCTCTGCCGGATCCACCGCCTTGGACAGGAGTACCATCCGCTGTTGCGCTTCGGATGCCCTGAGCTGCAGACTTTAGCCGGGTAATTTCTTCCGGTATCGTCTTTAAGGCAGTCTTTTTCGCTTCATACTGCCTTAGCTTATCGATTGCTTCTGGCTTCCAATTCATTCTGTTTCACCTTTTCCCTTTCCTTCTCACCATAAGCATGGATTTTTTTCCAGCGTGACAGAAACCACTGCTTCCAGGTACCACAACTCTTGTTGTCACACTTATCCGGATCTGCAACCCTCTTACAGGTTAAACACGGATACTTTACGCTCATAATCATTCTCCTTTCGGCGGTTTCGGTGGCGTAATATCAACACCGTGGGCTTTTACATAATTCGCACAGTTTTCCGGGTCATTTCCACAAATGCATGGCGCATACACACAAACCTCGCAAATGTTTGCATACTCATACCATTCTGGCATATTTACTCTCCTTTCGGCGGTTGGGACAATCTTCGTCCACACATAGGGCAGAAATAAATCTGCCGTGGCTTACAATTGCCGGCTCTAATAAACCACTCGCCTCCGTGGAAAGGGCGTGCAAGCCAAAAAACGCCGTTTGCTTTTCGGAATCCCTCGCCATCCTCCTTGCAATATTCGCAATCGTCCAACTCCTGCACCGTTACGCCGTTGGCAATAAGGTGGTCTGCCAATGCTCCAACTCCGTGATTGCCCATAACATCCGTTGGTGAGCATTGAAGCAACTCAATCAGCTTTTCTCTTGTGTTAGGCATTGTCAGTCCCCCTTTGTGACAATGGGAATAAACTGAAACATCCACGCTTCGTCAGTTAATGCAATGATATTCCCATCGTCATTGATAACAAAAACAGTTAAAAACTTAGGCTTGGAAATGATACGCTCTCCATATGGGTCAGGACAACCGTTTTCGTCAAATATCACTTGGTCTAATGCAATAGCATTCATAACCTTATCCCCATACACAACCCTAAACCGTGACAAATCAATATTCATTCTCCCTCTCTCCTTTCTTCTCGTTCATTTCCCCAAGTGCAACCATCTTTTTTAGGGTTGTCTATATGGATTATGTGCTTTTCGCAAAAATGACCAAATGAGTTTTTAGCGCAGTGTTCGCAATTTTCACATTGCGTAAAGAATGTTGTATCAACCATTGTCTTTCCTTTCTCCGTAGGAACAGAAATCGTTATCGCCATCTAATTCCCAACAATACACCGCACCACTTCCACGGCATCCACGGTGGGCATATCCGAAAGAATATCAATGACATCTGCGTGGTCAACAAAGGACTGATTATCCGTTCCAATCCAATTTTCGTTATTATCAACGCACAGACAATTGATTTTTTCGATAGCTTCATTGGCATCAATCAGCCGCTTTTCATTTGCCATCTTCACTTCTCCTTTGTTTCACCAATTCCCGCCGGGAGGATCGCCACATCATTAGCAGCATAACGCTTGCCGGTCTGCTTCGATCTGACCTCCCAGCTTTTTTGTAAACCCGTAGCCCTCCCCAGTCATCGGGAACAAGGATGCCTACAGCCCACGGGATCTGCGCTTTGGTAGCGTCGGCCACTGCCTCCGGCATGACATAATAGTTTAGATCCCCTATGAAGTTGTGGCCGTTCTTGGATGCAAAGTCAGCGGTTGAGGATTTGATCTCATAGCAATAGAAATCGCCTTTTTCGACACCTGACACAGAATTGTTCACCGGCGAAAACTTCATGTAGTCAACCCGGATCGCGTTTTCTGTTGCATAGTCGAATGTAACCTCTTTCGCCCAGTAAATCCTGGGATCGTTGTGAGGGTCTATGTACTTCTCAAGCGCCGCACTTAGGGAGGCGGTAATCTCTGGGCGGTTCATTGTGTCTCCCTCAATTTCCGTGCCATAGCCCAAAAGGTCTGCGGTTTTATTTTCTCAGTAGCAGGCAGCCCTTTTGCCTTTAATTCGGAAAACTCTGCTTCCAGATCTTTGAGGTATCCCTGCTTTAATATGCTGTGCCCGATCTGTTCCTCTGCCCATTTGGCTTTGTTCCATACATCGGGATGCAGGCAAAATACAACATACCAATGCTGTTTACCCGCTTTAAGGCAGCCGATGCAATTAGCGTGGTTAAAAACACCATAACTGCTGGGCCTTGTAATGCCGATATCCTCAGTTTTTTCGATGGTCCTTGGCATAGTAAGCGGATATTCCGTCTTGTATCCTATTTCAGCCATAAGCATTGTGCGGCGGGCTATTCTGGTCTTTTCCACGGGATCAAAACCGTACACAATAGTAACATCGGTGCGGGTTTTTTCGCGGCTGGCGGGGTAGTTTTCGGAAAGCCATTTATAAAACGGTTCTGTTTTCAAAACACGGGTGCAAATGGCAGAGGTCTGCGCGCCATACTTGAAAGCCTTTTGCTCTACGCAAATATCAAACTGATCTTTGCAGTGGCATCCAGGCATGTCCGCTTGCGTTATTTCTAACTCCAAATACTTTGCAACCTCGCGCTTGAAGCGCTTTACATCTGCGTGCTCGGCCTTGCTGCAAATATCATGGTTGAGTAAAATTACATTTTCTTTTCCATAGCGGCGTACTGTTTCAATGGCTGCAAGAGCGGAGGAATGACCGCCGGAATAGCAAACTATGTACAGCATGCAGATACCTCCTCGCGCCGTTCTTCTCCTTTAGGAGCGCTGTTGAAGCATGGCATTTTTGCTTTTGCCGCCGTGTAAAACTGCCTGTTTACCTCAAACCCATAGGCGTTTCGATCAAGCTCATAGGCAGCCTGGAGGGTGGCTCCGCTTCCAGCCACGGGATCGATCACGATATCTCCCGGATCCGTGAAAATCTCGATCAGGCGTTTAAGTACATTCACCGGCTTTTGTGTGGGGTGGATCTTAGGATATTCCTTTCCATCCCGGTGCCACTCAAACCAATCAAAGACCATGCGCCCGGTGCCGCGAATTACCTTGCCGTTCTCATCGTACTGCCGGCCATTATTGAATTTCGGGAGCTTATCCCGGTAAAGGACAACCGCAAATTCTGTTGCGCCTACGATCTTCATATTGGCTTTCAGAACCTGTGCGGAATAGTTCTTGGTAAAGAACAGGGGGTAAGCGTTCATAAAACCATACTTCTTGCCCCATTCAATTACGGTGGGGATCTGCTCAAAGGCACAGAAAACGATCATAGCGGGAGCCTTTCCCTTTTCTTTTGGCTCTTTCACCAGGAGCTTGCTGCAGAAGTGCATGTACTCCGCAATCTTAAAATCACCATCGCCGTTGAAAAAGTTTGACTTCGCGTGTTTGCTTTCCCCATTCTTGTTATCGCCGCCGTTGTACCACATGGGGTTACTGGCATAGGCATCAGCACCAATGTTATATGGAATGTCAGCGATAACCAGCTGTGCTTTCCGTGGGATGTTATATCGTTTGTAATTTTGAAAATTATCATGAAACAACTGGGGTTTCATTGAATCGCGCCTTCTTTCTTACGATAATCGCCACCATCGATGGCAATGAGCAGAAGATCAGCGTTTTCAAGGGTGCGGCTTTTCCGGTAGGCAGCTCTTGCCATTTCTGTCCGCCGGATAGTATCTACATGATGCTTTCCCATCTGCTCAACAAATTTGTAATGTTCGTACTCACGCATAATCTTGCGCTTTTCACGAATAGCAGTCTCACGGTCGATGATGCCCATACGGAGCTGCGCATACAGCATCCGGAAGCACAGATATGTAACCTTGTCGGGGTAATCCAACCCGCCGGGCATTTCATCGCCGCTGGCTGCCTGCCGTTCGTAGGGGAAAACTACGCTGTTTGCTTTTGGTTCAGGTACCATAGCAATACCTCCGTAGCCTGTTTCCAGCCATAGCAGAAGGCGTGGAAGTACCCGTTTGCCTTCAGGTGTTCTGCCCACCACAGCTGGTCACTGTCTGGCTTTCCGTCCAGTGCCTTCATTTCGATATACAGACCGTGGTAGTTCCCAGCAGGAATAGGAAGATGCAGATCCGGAACACCGGTCTTGACGCCCATTGTTTTCAGTATGGCAGCCTGGACCTTATCTGTCCGTTCATTGGGGATGTGGTAGAGCATAGCTAACTCCGGGTATTTCTCCCGAATAGAAGGCTGCTGTGACCACTGGATAACCCACTTTTGTTCTGCGCTCTCGGAGGGAACACCGCTTGCCTTTATTCGCCCTCTGCTCATAATCTCACCATCCTGTCATTGAACACGCGGTTCAGGATCTGATTTGCCTGCAGGCGGGATAAACCGACAAGACTTTTGCTGTCAAAATCCTTAAATCTGCGACGGATACACTGCAACTGCTTTTCAGTTGCAGGCTTTTTGCCCCACTGCTTGACAATGTTCAAATCCCACACTCTACGCTCTTCGTCGTGCAGATCGCATAGCTCACGGTATGCACGGTCTAATGCAGCTTGGTAAGGGATGAACTCTCCGCAATACTGAACACGGCCCAGCTGATCCGGACACGGAATTACGATCCGTTTACCGCCGATTAAATTACATATCAATTTGCCATCGGGCATTTTGAAGTAATTGACATCGTGCAGGTTGTAGGACATACCATTTGCCCACAGATCTACGATTTGCACATTGCGGATCCAGCTCTCCGGGCAGTCAGCGGCTGCGATTGCTTTTTGCGGCAATTCAAAGATAGGACCTTGTATTTGATCAGCCTTGCCGGCAGGAACATCTTTCAGGTCAATGCCGATCAAGGTAGGCGCTGTGCAAAGGCTTGCCTTTCCTGTCACACCCACGCAGTCGATTAAAATCAGCTTTTCTTTTTCAGGGTGGGTACGCAGGCCACGACCAACCATCTGAGTATAGAGAGCCTCTGACTGGGTGGGGCGGGCAATGATAACCGTCTCCACCAAAGGAATGTCGGTGCCCTCGGTGAACACCATCACATTGACGATGCAAGGGATCTCCCGGCGGGTAAATCGTTCTATAATGTCAGCGCGGTCTTTGGTCTTGCCGGTAACCACTACGGCACCGGGGATGCGCTTTGCAATCTCTTCGGCCTGATTGACACTGACAGCAAAGATCAGTGTTGCACCCTTGGAGTGTTCTCGGTATGCCTGGGCGATGGCATCGGCGGTACCGTCCATTGCCTCTTCCAATTCGCCCGGGGCATAGTCGCCGTGGCGGGTGTGGACTGCGGACAGGTCAAAACCAATGTTTACCCGGAGGCAATGAATGTCGCAGAGGTAGCCGTTTTGAATGGCCCAGCGCAGATCTCGTTGGAAGATGATCTCGGAGTACACATCATCCAGTTTCGCCTTATCGCCCCGGTTGGGGGTGGCGGTAAAACCGATGTGCTTTTCGGGGGAAAAGTAGTCGTATATCTTCTTGTAGGTGCCGGCCGCAGCGTGGTGCGCTTCGTCTGTGATGATCTTGTCAAATTCGTCGTAGGAAAACCGGTCAAGCCGATTTACCAAAGACTGAACACTTGCAATAATCACATCTTCACAGTGGCTGCGTTCCTTGGCAATCTCAAAGCCAACGGGGCAGTCGTAGTACTTGGCAGGTTGCCGCACCAGCTCTTCACGGTGAGCCAGGACCAAGACACGACCACCATTGCGGGGGATATGCGTGAAGGTTGCCGTTTTGCCGCAACCTGTAGGCATTTGGCAGAGGTATGCGCCCGGCGGCTTCGCCTCAATAATGCCGATGCATTCTTTTTGATAGTCTCTTAATTCCATATTTTCACCTTTTGCGGAACAAAGCGGAACAGCAGCGGAACACAATGTTCCGCACAAAAACAACCCACAATGTTCTGCGATTGTTGATGAATTCCGGGATTTCATATATTTCCGGAATAAAAAAGTTATGTCATTTTTAGGTGCGGAACTGCGGAACAGTTTTGCACAACTCCTATAAGGGAATGTGTCATAGGCTATTACCGCAAACAAATACATATCTTTATAAATACTTGTATATGGTGTTCCGCGTGTTCCGCAGTTCCGCGCTTTTGTGAAACTCAATTTTTACAAGTCAAAAGTAAAGAAATCAATTTGAGTTGTTAGTAAAATTTTAACTTTTCACCTTTACTTTTTGCGGAACAAACGCGGAACATCGTTCCGCAACTGCGGAACAGTTACATCGGGAGCAGATCATCAGGATCATAGTCGCCGTCCCAGTCTGCCTGCAGGTTGAGCACAACACATTCGGTGCGAATACCGTTAATGCGCTTGCTTTTCGTAAAGGCACGGCCTCTGGTCTCAATCAGATTATTTGCCTTTAGGTAGCTGAGCGTGGCGGCGTAAGAATATCCGGCCTCTTGAATCACCTTGTTGAACACACCACGGTTGATATAGGCGGTATTGTTCTCAATGATGCCGTAACAGTCGCCCACGGCAGGCAGTTCAGGATTAAAGAATCGGTTAACATTGGAACCAACCCAGTCGCAAAGCCAGTCATAGGCACGCCTGCCGGCCGATACAGCCTCCTTGGATGCAAGGAAGTCCTGGATATCATTTACATCCAAAACCAGTTTTCTTGCGGTTTCATCATCGTCGTGGAATACCCACTGAGATGCCAAAAGATCAGCTGTAATAATTGCAGCAGCTGCCATAGCTTGCTTTTCGGTGGAATCACCGGCACACAGATCCCGGAAGTTATCTTGGTAGATCTGCCGGACAGCATCCTGTGTCTTTTCATCTTGGTAAAGCCGTTCAACAAACATCTGCCCGGCAAAGCCGTAATTTCTTTTGAGGTTTCCTGAGATTCGCTGACCATCTGTCAGAACGGCAGATCCGGCCGTACACTCGATGTCAATGACACGGTTGACAGCACCGGCGCCGGCGGAAATGCTGGTAAGCGGTGATTCTCCTGTAGTGAGGAAACAGCAACTCCAAGTGGGTGTGAGTTCCACACCGCCGCTTTTCTTACCACGAGAACGGCCTACACCCTGGGCAAGCTGGTACACATCAAAGTTGGTTTTTCCTCTGCTGTCCTTGGTGAGCTGGAGCTCATCCAGGCACACAGGCAGGTGATTTAAGAAAGCGGCAGTCCGTTCCTGTCCCACTTGCGTACCGTTGAATGTCTGAACATAGCTGCCAAGCGCGGGGTTGCCCCACACGGACGCAGCAAGCATCAGGGCAACGGTTTTACCGGTACCGGAATCCACTCCCCACAGGTGCACGAAGAACGGCAGAGAGCCAACCAGCGACAGAATGGGAGAGGCAAACGATGCAGCGAGCATGATCCTTGCGGTGAGTGACTGCCGGCGGCATTCCATTGCGGTTTCATACCAAACATCTTGGTTTCCTTTGGATTCCACAGACTGATACAGATTCCGGAAGGATGCATCACCGTCAAACACGAGACCATCCACATAAGGGGAAAAGCCTTCTCCAGGTATGTATCCCAGTCTGCCGATGGACTTCTGCTCCGGGATAATGTCATAGTTCAGGTTTTCCATATCGTTGATGTAGTCCACCAAAGCCGATGCACTGTTACTGGTAACGGAAATGCCTTGACTTGAAAGAGAGGTAATATTCCGGGAAGTGGAAACGGTGGATTTATCCACAATGGTGGTACGCCATTTCTTATCTCTGCCCGGAGGCTTGAATGCAAGGGTAAGCTTCACCTCTCCGGTATCGATGTTGATCAGACGGCTGATCGGCATAATAGGATGGGCGCAGGCACATTCCCGGCCGCCGTTCGGCAGGTCCCGGAAGATGCCCCAGTCCATTGATTCCCATGTGCCGCAGTTCAGCTCGATGGCCTGATCCTCAAACTCGGTTTGGTTAGGGATCATGTTCCGCCGCTTTGCGTCCAGCTGTGCCTTGTTGTACTTCTGGAGCATTCCTTTGAAACTCTTGAAGCCTACCGCTTTGGCATTCTCTTCCATCTTTACCTTGGCAATTTCATACAGGAAAGGTGTCTTATGTAGCTCGTAAAGCTTTTCATAAGGCTCAGGAGTACAGAAATCAGCCGCAGAATAATCGTAGTCCGGAATGATACTCAGCTCCGCTACATTGGGGTCTATTACATTGTTTTCATCCTTTGGCAGGAGCATTCAATCACATCCTTATTCCGGCAGACCGTCTCCGTTCAGTTCGTTGGTCAGATCACTTGCGATGGCATCGGATTCGAACCAGTCTGCAATTTTGCTTTCGCCCTGTTTAATAGCGTTGTAGATACCGATGAATTCCACAAAATCATCAGAATTCATAGTTTCGATTTTCTTTTTGAGCCGCTTCTCAATCTGCTCCTGGGTAACACCCATCTTGGCAAATTGCACGACCATATTCTTGACACGGTCGATCAGAGGAGTATCATTCTTGCCGGCAAGGGTTCTTTTACACTCATTGATAGCGTCTTCAACAAACCACGAAGGCAAGATCGCGAGGATCCGAGAACGCAGGCGGCGGGTTGCCATATTGGCGTTGTTTTCGTAAATATCCCGCTGGCTGGTCAGGGTAACCATCTTCTTACCTTGCTCGCGCTGATGGGGGTTGGTGAAATTCTGCACACTCTGGGCATTGGTTTCCAAATCCCAGGCATAGGCCTGCATTTCACTCTTGCCATCGTCCTGAGACAGCTCCTTAATGCCGTAATCAATGTTGCCCCAGCACCGGGCCAGCTCCTCCGCAAAACGAATGGTGGGACCTTCTACAGTCTGATTGCCCCGGGGGAAGCTATAGAATGCCTTGGCTGCCATAGTGGGGCGCTGGCAAGCTTCCATTGCCTTTGCGTATGCAGCAATTTCATTCCGGGGGAATTTCTTTGCAATAACCAGCTTGCCCTGTGCTTCTGCAATCGCTCTGCTGGCCTCGATAGCGACGGTACCTTGGTTGATGTTGTCCAGCTGTGCCATAACACCGGCGCCGGGCATATTGGGCATTGCGGGAGGGTTGCTGGGGGAGTTATATTCCATAATTTCTTCAGCCATAGTGTAATCTCCTTATGTAACGTCTTTGGCCAGCCACGCAGGCAAAGCCAGTGTGTTGATTTGGTTGTTCTTACCGAGGTATCCATACCAGTTTCCGGACAGTTTGCAATCGTGATAGGTTTCGATGCAATCCCGGAATATGTTGTGGCCTCGCTGCAACAGCAGTTCATCCGCCTGAAGGATATTTACTGCATAGGGTGGTGTTTTCTCTACCACGATGAATACAAACAGAGGCTTTTGCTGAATGTTCTTGGATACGCCTTCAGAGTACATTGCTGACTGGAAGTCATAACCGTATTTGATGGCATCCCGGATAAAAGCATCCGTACTGGCATCTGTAGTGGACTTCACATCTACAATGATTGGTCGGCTGTACTGGGTGTTCAAGCAATCAGTGCGGCATTTGCATTCCTCGCCGGTCAGTTCATCCACCCAAAAGAAAGAGACCTCTTTCTGACCGTTCAGCAGTTTCTGGGCAAGCGGAACAGCTGCAAGGGATTCGCACATTGCTTTTGCCTGCTCGTGCATTTCTGCAGGGATAACGGTTTTGCCTTCTGCCTGCTCCAGAAAATTTGCCCACAGATGTTTGCCTTCCTTGGTTCGCCGGTCTACATCTGGCATCACTACGAACTCAAGGGCGAAGGTATCAGGCTCTAAAGCCATTTTGTGGAACACCTGGCCAAACAGCAGAGCCGGGGTAGGTTCTTCTGGATGCTCTTTAAAATACTTAAATTTTTCCGGGCTGTCGTGGATCCGCCACAATTCTGATCTGCTGATCGCCGGGTGGTTGCGGTACTCTCGCTCCGTCATTCCGCATCCCTGCCTATTACCTTGTCTATGGCACCCTGTACAATGCCAAGAACCAGTTGGATTTCTTCATAAGTCATAGCCATATCTGACCGCACAATTAGGTCTGTAATGCGCTGCGATGTTTTCATAAGGTTTGCCAGACGGTATGGCGGTATGTATCGTCCGGTGCGACTGGCTATTTCGTTAGCCTCGCGCTTTATATAATCTGCTGTGTTCACTCTGGATCCTCCAAAATTTCATAATCATCATTAAGGATGTTTACACAAGAATTGCAGACGACCATAAAATGTGCCGTGTGGACTTTATTGCCGGGAAAGATCCTACTTCTGCAAAGAGTACAGACAGGGAACTTTTCAACAAGCCTGTCCCACGCTGCCTCTTGTTGCTCTGCCTGTTGAACAGGGTCATAACAATCAGGTACTTGCGGCATTTTGCGGCTCCTTATTCCATCTGCGTGCGTATACAGCTTTCGCTTCATAAACAGGCCGTATTGCAGCAAGCAGATCAAGCATGTCTCTGCCTTCACTTCCAACCCAGGCGCGCTTTACAACGCGCCCAAAACTGCCGTCATCAAATTCCACAACGCAATTAACATCTGCGCGAAATGCCTCAGCCGTAGCCAAAATAAAACTGCTGTTCGGCTGTTCAACCAGCAACAGGTCCAAATGTTTTGTTTCTTCTGCCATTTGACATCCTCCTAAGATTTTGATATATTAGGAGCGTGGGAACACTCCTGCGTGCCGCCTTTCGGTCCTGCTACGACCGGAGGCGGCTTTTTTATACCTGCGCACGGACCACATTGGCAATCCGGGCAATGAACTCAGAATTGGTGGACTTACCTTTGTGTCTGCTTACAGAATTGCCAAAATACTGCTCCAACACTTCAAGATCACCTCTATCCCAAGCCACTTCAATGGCGTGGCGAATGGCGCGTTCTACTCTGGTCGAAGTGGTATCGTACTGCTTAGCTACGGTGGGATACAGATAGCCGGTCATCGAATCAACAGCGGTCTGATCTTTGACGGCGATAGTCAAAGCGGTCACAAGATACCGCTGACCTTTGATGTGATCCGGCACACCAAGCTCAAGCAGAATTCTGCGGATTATTTCTTCCACATTTTTCTCCTTAATGGGGGGGGTAACAGTGGTGTTGCCGAGCATTCCTCGGCAGGTGGCCATTGCTTCCGCGCGGTCTTCCTCAGTCTGTGCAGTGCAAAGACGCATAAGAGCGTCAACCTTAATTTCTAAATTTCCCATTTTATTTACCTCCAAAATTAGTGTTTTGTCGCACCGAGGAAATAGCCGGCGCAAAATGACATAAGGGTACAGATAACACCCATAGCTGCCATAAATTCGGTAACAATGAGATTGCCTATGACATAGTGTGCGATAATTGCGACCGCAATCAAGGCGAGAAGGATTTCCAGCAAGAAGAAGATCCAGCGGCGCATTTTCGCAATACTTACTGCGTGAGCACGACGAATGGCTGTGCACTTATTGAGCTTGCATTCCCAATCAGACCAGCCGGTTTCAGGGTTGTTCATTATTTGTTTCCTCCTTGAATTTTTTTATCTCTTGCTTGCTATAACCCAATAAGGTTAGCAGCACCCCTATATTGGGGTGGATCACAGGAACGATTTTGCGAAGGTCCTCCACAGTCAATTTGTGGGGTTCTTTCAATTTTGGATTTAATGTAGTGTGAGGTAAGCCGATAGCACCTGCCAGGGCTCTCACAGACATCAAGTCATAATGCCCTTGCTGCCGCCTGATCTCTTGCTGAAAATCAGCAACAGCATACTTCTCTGCGTTGATATGTACTCTCGGCATATATGCGCCTCCTTTCTGTACGGTTTATTTGCCTAAACTATTGCTATTCTGTTGATGTGCAGGGGTGCACACGAGTTCCTTGCATTTCCAACAGAGCCTTTCTATAATAGGTGTACAGGCTGTGCCAGCAGCCGAGTACATAAGGAAGGAGCTCTATATGGATACTTTGAAGAAACAGGTCATTCGAACATTAGCACTCGCTACCAATTCAGATGCCCTTAAAACGAATTCGGTTATCTTAACAACCGCCGCCGGTATCATATCTGGTACTTTAGCAAATAGAAATGATGATGATATCAAGACCAAATTCTATTCCCAGATTCTGAATGAAGTAGTTGAAAGCTATGGTCCCGAAAAAATCATTGGTAACGATGGTTGCCTTCACTTAACAGCTGCCACCATCATTACAGGCAGCAACAATAGAGTGAATGTCGGGGACATCCTTGTCTTTTATGACCAAATTATAGGCGTCAGCATTGGTACCCTCGACTGATTTGCTATGCCGCTCTTGTACCCTAACCACAAGGGCGGCAATTTCCTTAGGACTTCCTTTAATTATTACTTGCACGATCACCTCTCCTCCCCTGCTTCAGGTGCGTCGGAAATTTCGAGAATTTCCTTGATTGCTTGGACGATTTTGGGCGTGTTCATTTTTCCGGTCATAATCTTGTGCAAATATGAACGGTCAAAATAAAGCCCAGTTGTTTGCGCAACCTTCTCAATAAGCCAAGAGTGGCTGCGTTCCATATCTACAAGCTGCTTCTTAATCGTTTTTCCCAAAGGTGTTAGCGCGATTTTTTCCACTTTTGCATTATCTCCTTTCCAAAATACTTGACAATTACGCAAAAGTGTAATATATTGTAGGTGTCACTCATCAATATTTACGCTTTCGCGACCTGCTGACTGTATTTTATTATGCTTTCGCGTAATTGTCAATAGGTAAATTATGCTTTCGCGTAATTTAGGCGAAGTGTACAAGAAAGGGCTGCATTCTATGTCTGAATTGTACAATCGCATTGAAGAACTCTGCAACAATCGAAACGAAACCATCACCTATATGTGCAAGGAATCCGGCGCAAGCCGTGCTTCGCTCTCAGATCTTAAAGTGGGCCGCAAGCAGAATTTGTCAGCAGATACACTCTCAAAAATTGCTGCGCATTTCAATGTATCCGTAGATTATCTGCTTGGAAAGGAAAATAAAAAAACGCCCACCGTTTCCGGTGAGCGTGATATCGATATGAGCGAAGTTGATGTTGCCTTCTATGGTGAATTCAAAGAGCTGACCGACGACGACCAGAAGACCATCCGCGATATGGTTCGGGTTATGCGGGAGCGTAGAGCCGAACAGGAAAATAAATAAGCATTGCAAGAAAGAGGTATTATTATGTTCTGTAAAAACTGTGGAAATCCAATTGACGAAAAAACTACCACATGCCCCTTCTGCGGACAGGCGTCAGAGCCCGCCAAACCCTCTATGTCTTCCGGCGTGGTGATTTTATTGTTATTCCTTTTCTTCCCTGTGGGTCTTTATCTTATGTGGGCAAGAACAAACTGGACGAAGGTTGCCAAGATTATTGTAACCGTGATCATCGCAATCGTCGCTATTGTTGCCATAGCTGATGGCGAAACAGAAACTCCGCAGGGTGGTAGCAATAATCCTTCCAGCAGCCTGTCTCAAGATGCAACAAATGACAACGCAAGCGATGATACAGAGGGTGCAACTGAAGGCACAACCATTCCTGTAAATCCGTATGCAGATGCAATTGTAATTACTGCAGATGAACTGTTTGCCGCCTACGACACAAACGAAGTCGCCGCCGATAATCAGTATAAGGGGAAAGAGTTAAAGGTTACCGGAACCATTAAAGATATTGGAAAGGATATCCTGGACCATACCTACATCACTTTGGATACTGGAAATTTAATCTATTCTGTCCAGTGCTACTTCGAAAATAACCAGCTTGACGCTGTTGCAGAATTGAAGAGGGATCAGATCATCACATTGGTTGGCAAGTGTAACGGACAAAGTATGAATGTTGTTCTTAAAAACAGTGTTATCGTTTCGGTCACAGACGCAACCACAGAAAATACAATCCCCGGAGAGGCCACAACAGGCACAACCGCACCCATTGAGCAGCAGCCGGAAGAAACTCAGGCAGCAACAGCAGGTGCTACCACCGGAGAAAAAAATGCGCTCCGTGCTGCAAATAATTACTTGGGACTTATGGCTTTTTCTTATGAAGGCTTAATTGAACAGCTTGAGTTTGAAGGATATACAAATGAAGAAGCAACCTATGCTGCCAATAATTGCGGTGCCGATTGGAACGAACAAGCTGTTCGGAAAGCAAAAAGCTACCTTGATCTTATGCCTTTTTCTCGCTCTGGCCTCATTGATCAGTTAGTATTTGACGGCTTCACATACGAACAAGCCGAATATGGTGCCGATGCCAATGACTTATGATACCCCTCTCCTGTACGACCGCATCTCTACCCTCTGCTCTGAGCGCGGGATCACCACCAGTAAGCTTTGTGCAGAGCTGGGTATCAGCAGAGGCATTATCACGGATCTAAAAGCCGGCCGGAAGAAAGATCTCTACGCTACCACCGCCTGGAAGATCGCCAGTTACTTCGGTGTAACCGTGGGGTATCTGCTGGGGTTTGAGGACAAATAAAAAAAACCGCCCCGGCGGTACCGGGGCGGTCATATAGACGCAAAAAGGCTACAAGCCTCTCTGACATAGTTATTTCTTCAGCTTTTCTAACCAATCTTGTGGGAAACCAATATGCTGTAAAGATATATCCTTTTCATATTCTTCGAAAAGTGCGCTTAATTGAACAAGCATTTCTGTATTCCATTTATGAGCGTTGGGATAAAGCGCACGCAATGCTAAAATGGCCCCCCAAAGCTTATTAAGTTGTGTTGAATCGGCGGGCACATTGGCGGGGGTCGCTGGAAAGATCCGATAATATAGCCGACCATAATGTGCGCAAATATTACGCAAATCCGTGCAACAGCGTAGCCAACTAATGATGTTCTTTGGCGTTGTACTGTATATATCCCTTGCAAGCCACTTTTGATCTGCTGTCTTCATATCGCTATAAAAGCGAGATAACATCCCGAACGTGAACAGCTCTACAATAACCCACACTGGAAAATGACCTTCATAGTGTTCATTATGATGGAGGACAAACGCAGACCTTCCGTTACTGCATTTTTCACGCTCTAAATTTTCGTGGAACTTTTCAGCTTGGTGGTAGCATGAAAAATTTGCAGGATCCATATATCCTTCTGCTCCATATTTATGAGCATGGAAATAGGAAAACTTAGTGCGAAGATATATCTCAACTTCTTCCAGTGCGGCAAAGAGAATACCACGAAGCTTGCGATCGAATTCATAGATACGATAAGCAGTAAGAAATTTGGTGCCCACACGATAAGATCCATCTGCCTGTTTGAATGGCAAAAGATAGGCAGTAAGGCGGTAATAACTGGTTGTTCTTAGTATCTGAACACATTTCTCCGTATCGCCGATATCAATGTTTCTACTTTGCAAAAGCCTTACCTGCTCTTGATAAGTTGTTGGTTTTTTTAATTGTGCCATCTTTAGTATCTCCGGCAAATATAAAAAATGCCCTCCCTGGGACACATCACACGTTTCCGTGGAGAGGTGCGGGAGGTCCTGTTGGTATTATTATACACATTGTGTTTACCAAAGTAAACTGTAAGTTTTGACAAAAATCTACCTGTCGTAAAAGGTTAAATACACAAAATGTCGTATATTTTATAGAAAATGTGTGTGAAATACGAAGATTTCTCACTATTTGTCGAGCGATTTATTCTATTCTATCAATGATAAAATAGAGATGCCCTCCCGGAGTTGCAGCTCCAGAAGGGCCTTGCAGAACACCACCCACCCATCACGATAGGGGCAGTCTACCCTTTTATAGTAGCATCCCCGGAAAGGAAAGTCAAATGAAAAAGGCTAACGGATATAAGAAACCAATGGCGCGCCAGCTGCCGTCCGGATCCTGGTTCTGCCGTGTGCGTATCGATGGAAAAGATATCTCTGTAACCAAGGACACCCGGGAAGCTGCTGAAGCCGAAGCCATGGCCATTAAGTATGGCATTATCAACGCTAAGGATGCCCCCAAGGGAAAGAAATCCTTATCCCAAGCTATTGCAGATTATATTGAACTACGGAAACAGTCGCTCTCTCCATCAACTATCTATGCATACGAGCGATACAAAGAAAACTGTTTTCAGAGTATGATGCATGTGGATGTCTTCAAAACTACGGATGAGCAGTGGCAAGCAGCAATTAAGAGGGAATCTAAAGGGCATTCGCCCAAATATATGGCAAATGTTTGGGGGCTGATCTCAGCTGCCATCAACGAGGCGACCGGAAGAAAGCCAATAGTAAAGCTGCCGGCCAAAGAACAAAACCGGAGACCATATCTGGATCCTGATCAGATCGAAACCTTCGTGCAAGCGATTAAAGGAGAATCTATAGAGGTAGCTGCTCTCTTGGAACTGTCGAGCCTTCGCCGGTCCGAAATGCTGGCTGTAAAATGGAGCGATGTAGACCTGGACAGAAGAACTATCTGCATCCGCGGCGCGAAGGTCTATGGCAGCGACGGGATGGTGCACAAACGGCAGAATAAGACAAAGGCATCCACGCGCACCATACCAATTATACCGCCTCTCTTGGACGCTCTGAAGGCCACAGAGCACAGAGGTGATTATGTAGTAACTCTTAACGGCTCCTGGATCTACACAAGAATAAACGAGATCTGCGCCGCCAACAACTTGCCCCAAGTAGGAAACCACGGATTAAGGCACAGCTTTGCTTCATTGGCTTATCACCTACAGATCCCGGAAAAAATTGCAATGGAGATCGGTGGATGGGCAGACGATGGAACAATGAGGAAAATATACACCCATCTGGCACAAAAAGATATTGCCGAGCGCGCCCAGGATTTCAGTAACTTCTTTGCGCCAAAGGTATAAAATGGCAACGAAAATGACAACGCTATACAAACAGTTATTGCACTGCAATGTGTTTGGCTGTTTTTAATAGGGGTTCGATTCCCGTACGGGTCACCAAAAAAGACACCACCCAATAGGGTGGTTTCTTTTTTGTTACCCATGGGGAATCAAAAGGGCGGCACCAGTGCGCACACTGGTGTAAAAATTGAGAGCCGGCGAGCAATTTTTAGCCCGTGGGAGATTCCATTCGCTTCAGACCGCGGCGCGGAGCGCCGTGTGCTGAAGCAAATCCATTTCCGCAGCTGCGTAATATACCCCCGGTGCATAGCTGCACCGGGGGTATTATAACTACATTTTCACAATGATTCCTTCGTCGTTGGACCGATAGGCTGCTTCCATAATACGCTGGACCTGCACTGCCTGATGAGCAGGTACTTCTACAGGCGCACCGGTGAGCAGAGAATTACTGAAGCTGGTGATTTCCCGCTCATAGGGGTTACCAAATTCACCATCCAGAGCTTCCTCGCCTGCCTGCACCTTATTCTGCATAGCATCATAGCCACCCATTTCCCCCAGGAACATGGCCTTTACTTCGCCGCCGTCCACCTGACCCAGTACATTGCTGCCGATAAGTCTGCCCCGGTCGCCAAATATCTCGATGCTGCTCTTTGCAGCCTCATCGGGAATATTGAAGTTGGACTGGACCACGCACTGGCAGCCGTTTTCCATACGCAGCAGCACCGTGGAGGAATCCTCCACTTCATACCGGAAGCTCAAGGTATCGTGGAACGCCGCCACCTCTTTGACTTTGCTATCCAAAATATACTGCAAAAGGTCAATGCAGTGCACGCCCATATCGATCATTGCACCGCCGCCGCTGGCTGCCTTTGTCTGCCGCCAAGCACCGGGAATATCCGGGTACCAGCAGGTAAACTGGGCATAGGCAGAAACAGGCTTACCGATTTTGTTCTCTGTAATAGCGGCTTTCATTGCCTGCACATTGGTTAAGTAGCGCATCATCAGACCCACAGCAACCTTTACACCCTTTGCCTCGCAGTACTCCACCACCTTCTGGGCTTCCTCTGCGGTCATTGCCAAAGGCTTTTCCATGAGAATATGCTTGCCTGCATCCGCCGCTGCCATTGCCTGCCGGGCGTGGTGCACTACGGGGGTGGCAATATATACCGCGTCGATCTCCGGATCAGCAAGCAGATCCGCCTCATTGTCATAGGCTTTTTTACAGCCCCACTTGGCGCGACACTTTTCTGCCAGCTCCATATTGATCTCCATAACTGCCACCAGTTCGGAATTACGACTGAGCATCAGACCGGGAATGGTTCTGCGATCAGCGATGCCGCCGGCACCGATGACGCCCCAACGAATCTTTTCCATGGCAAGTTCCTTTCTCAAATCACATTGTGTCTGTATGCAGCTTTTTGATCATCCGCATACCGCCGCAAAGCAGGAATATCTGCGCCTTGCAACAGCATTTCATATACAGTCAGGATTCGCTTAGCAAGGGTGCTGTCTTCTGAAAGTTCTGCAGTCCGCAAAAGCAGTGTCTTTGCGTTTTCTACGGTCTGCTCCATATCGCTTTCTTTGACAAAACGGTACAGGCCTGCCGCCGCGCCGATGGTGATATACACCGGCTCTGCGCCGGTCTGCTGCATCAGCAAAGAAGAACCGATCAGCCGGTCCTCCCGGGACAGCTTCCGGGCAGGATCGCCGCCCACCCGAGCGCAGGTGTCTTGCAGTGCGCTGTTGGTAAAGCGGTACAGCAAATCTTCGATATGCCGGGTAATATCTTCCAGCGGCACACCGTATGTCTTGGAAAGTGCCGCGGCGCTTTCCAGCATAGCGTTTTGCACGATAATGCGGATATCCGCCACATCGATAGACTGATAAATATACTCCAGTCCCAGCAGGTCGCCTAAGTAGGCGCAGGTGGCATGTCCCATATTGTGCACATACAACTTGCGCTTGATATAAAAATCAAAGGGTTCAAAGGGCACCATATTGGCAATTTCCGGGATCTCGCCTTTGAAAGCAGCCTTGTCCACAGGCAAAAAGCCGTAACGCTCCACGCATACCCGCATGGGCTCGCCATCTTTCATTTCCTCGGTCTGCACCGGCACCATTCTGCCGATGGATGCTTCCACCAGACCCACGGTCTCGTCGAAAAGAGCGCGCTCACTTTCCGTCAGCTGCTCCTTGAGCATCCCCTCCAGCACCTTGTTGGCATCCATAAGATTTTCACAAATGATGATGTTTAAGGGACCTCTGCCCTCTTCCCAGCGTTTGCGCAGACCGGCAACTATGTTGGGCACGATGAACTTTAAGATTCTTGCGCCCACAGCGGTGGCCATAATATCGCACCGAGCGATAGCCTCAGCAGCAGCCGCAGTATCATTGCCGTTTACTGCCGTAACATTTTGCACCCAGACATCTTCATAGCCTTCTGTGGATACATATCGCACAGGGTAAGTGCGGTTTTCCTGCAGCGCCTTTACCACCGGATCTGCCACATCGATAAAGGTGACTTCATAACCGGACTGGCTCAGAAGCGAACCAATAAATCCTCTGCCGATATTGCCGCCGCCGTACATTACTGCTTTCATATTTATACCTCTCGTCTTCGGAAAGCTCTACAAAATTCTTGGATCTGCTGTTGGTCCTTCATGCCGCTGGTGGCATCGGGTGAACCCAGCGCCATCACCGCGCAGCCGGAGGCAAATTCCATAATTTCCATATCCGACCAGCCGTTGTAAATGCCGATCAATGCGCCGGCGCAGAATGCATCTCCGGCACCGGTAGTACCCTGAATATAGCCCTCCGGCAAAATGTAAGAGCCAAGAACAGAAAATCCTGCATCGCTTAAGCATACAGCGCACTCCGGCATATGGATGATGACCTTCTTCCGCACACCCAGCTGCTTCAGCTTTCTTGCGATAGCCTCTAAGTTTTCCTTTTCTGGGGCAATGCCTGCCAGTCTGCCGGCCTCCAGCTCGTTGATAATGAGATAATCCGTATAAGGCAGGCAGGGCAAAACCAGGCCGTAGCGGTCAGAGTTTTCGCTGACCAGATCGATGGAGGTCTCCATACCGCACTCCAGCGCCCTTTTCAGAATTTCGATACCGTCGCCGTCGTCCACCTTCTGCAGCAACAGGAAGTAGCCTAAATGCAGCAGCTTGGCGGAAGTGTTTTCAAAATCTACATCTGCCACACCAAAGTCGGCGCTGGCACCGGAGTAGACAAAGAATGTCCGCTGGCCGCCGGGGATGCTCATCACCTCGGTAAAGCTGGTGGAATCTGTGTCCATCACCTTCAGTCCGGTGGTATCCACACCGCCGCAGGAGAGCACCTGTGACACGAATGCGCCCTCTGCATCAGCGCCAATTTTGCCTATGGCGCTGACGGGAAGCTCCGGCGATATCTTCTTTAGATCCAGCGCCACATTGGGCACGCAGCCGCCCACAGCCTTTTGCAGGCTGCGGATCTGGGTCAGTTCTCCGGCGCTGGGATAGGCAGATATGGAATTGATCTTATCCACTATAACACTGCCGGCAACGGCAATGCCTTTTCTCTCCACTGCGTCCATAGCTTAGTTACACTCAGCTTCCAGAGGACCTGCCAGCTCCTTCAGGAAGAACAGTCTGCCTGCCAGAGTGGGGATGTAGGAAGAGGTGATCCAGGGAGTAGTGCCGTGGCGCAGCGTCATCCACAGAGACAGACCCTGCCACTGCATACCTCCGCCCAGTACGCCGTCAGCGACGCCGATGGCATAAACCGCCTGCAGGAACAAGCCGGGACCGATGGTGTTGGCGCGGCAAGGCACCAGGGAAGTGCGGGACTTGAAGCTGGTGAGCGCATTCTGCTCCACAGTCAGGGGGTGGATCTTCGCTGCGATCCGGTAAGGCGCTTTTGCCCACTCCTCAGCGGTAGCATAATCAGCAGCAAAAGTAGGCTCCCAGAAGGCAATATGGCACATTCTGCCAATGCCGTACACCAGCACCAGCTTTGCACCCTCGGCCTTCAGTGCAGCGATCTTTTCGGGATAGGTGGGAAGATTATCCTTGGTGGCAAAGTTACGCTGAGAAACAGGAACGGTCAGTTCGCCCAGGGGGTTGAACAGGGCCTGCTCCATAGCATACTGGAATGCGCCGGGGTTATCGGAAGGCAGGGTGTTGCCCTCGGCATCTGCCCACTCATCCATATTGAAGGTGTAAACATGACCGCAGGAGACATTCCACTCCTTCAGGAAGTACACCACCCACTTATACATACCCATAGGACCAACCGGCAGGATGAAAGCGATCTTTTCCCCCCGGTCTGCTGCCAACTTGATCTGCATAGCGATCTCGTGACCCATATAGGTCTCAAATTCGCCCAGGGTATCACACTGGACAGGCTGGAAAGCGCTGTTCCAGAAGCTCTGACGGTCACAAACGGTCTCGGGTGCGCCAACGCAGGCATCGATCTTTTCAAAGTCCCAGCCTTCGGGATAGAAGCCCTCCAAAGCAGAGCCCTTTACAGTAGAATTAAAATCCATAATATGTTCCTCCATTTTTATATTTTCAGATTGCCACGCCGGTGTGCGCACCGGCTGGCAATGACAGTTTGGTTGTTCAATCGTTTAGGGCAGAAGCCGCTTTGTTGTGCCCTTTAAGTAGACCTGACACTGACGGAAGCCTTCAGCATATTCTGCGCCGCACTGGAAGCCCCGGTAGCGGCAGCAGGTGCGCACCATATCCGGGAAGTCGATGCCGTCATGCTCACGCATCCAAACCACCTGTGTTTCGTGGCATTCCAGCATCTGCAGCTTGGTGTCGATGTGATCGGAAACATCCACATACTCAGTGGGGTTAAAGTTCACACCGGCTAAGGTATCCATATAGTAAATGGGCACCAGCCGGGCAGCCTTGCCGGTCTTTGTGGGATAATTGGGCAGTGTTGCCGTGAAGCTGGCATCAAAGACCAGCCGGGATACTGCCGTATGGTCCGGCATATAGTCGTTGGGATCGTGGGTGATGATAAAGTCCGGATCTACCTGCTGGATCACCTCTACCACCTTATCCCGGGCCTCTTTGTTGTTGTCGTAGATGTTCAGATCATCGAAGGCACTGTGGATGATCTCGAAGCCTGCCATTTTGGCGCTTCGCTCCGCTTCCTTGGCCCGCATAATACGCAGCTCGTCCGGCGGGATCACCACATGGCCTAAGTTGCCGCTGGACAAATGGCAGATCACCACCCGGTCGCCACGCTCCTTGCATTTGAGCAGCGTGCCGGCGCAGGCGATTTCCATATCGTCCGGATGACAGGAAATTGCTAATACGGTATACATACAGATACCTCCTTTCTTATACTTATAAGTATAAGAACATCCTGCTTGCAAAAAAATAGAAAATCAGATATAATACTAACAAAATCAGACAAGGAGAAAAATGCAATGGTCGAATTTGTAAAACACGACCTTCCGGCGGTATTGCAGGTCAGCAAGATCGTCACCATTTTCTATATGGAATTGTCAAAGGATTTCCGTTATGACGGGGAAAAACACGATTTTTGGGAGATGGTTTACATCGACAAGGGTGAGATGCTGTGTACTGCCGATAAGAACCAATTCATCCTGCGCAGCGGCGAGGTCACCTTCCATCAACCCAACGAATATCATAATTTGACCGGTGACGGCAAGACCGCACCCAATGTAAGCATTCTCACCTTTGAATGTGACAGTCCGGCAATGACACATTTTACAGGCAAGATTCTCCGGCTGAATGCGGAGGAAAAGCAGATGCTCTCCACGCTGATGTCTGAAGGCTTATCCTGTTTTCAGCTGGAAGATCCTCACAATCCCCTGCTGCAAAAGCTGCAGCTTTTACCGGACGCCCCCTTCGGCAGCCTGCAAATGACAAAAAATCTTCTGGAGATTTTCCTCATTCGCCTGCACAGGCACAGAGACAGTCTGCCCAGCAAGCGCCGGCAAAGCGTCCACATTGACGGCGTTGCCGTAGACTTTGAGACAAAAGAGATCCTGGATGTTCTCCAGCAAAACATATACGGCAGGATCACCCTGGCGGAGATCGCCTCCACCCTGGGAAAAAGTCAGAGCACCGTAAAAAGTCTCTTCAACCGGTTTTATTCCGGTGGCATTATGCATTACTATAATACAATGAAGATCCGGGAAGCAAAGCGACTGATCCGGGAAGGGCGGTATACCCTTTCCCAAATCGCAGAGCTTTTGTGCTACAGTTCAGCCCAGTATTTTTCCAAGTGCTTCCGGGATACCACCCATATGACCCCCAGCGAATACAAGCGCTCCATTGTGCGCTAAATTTCAGTTTGACGAATCGTTTGACCATCTATTGTAGGGCGGGGGCTTGCTCCCGCCGCAATGAAAACCGGTGATAATCCAGCACGGCGGGGGCAAGCCCCCGCCCTACAATGGTGCAACAGTCATCTCACCGTTAAACCAGAATTTGACGCAGGATTTGCAAATAAACAAGGTGCGTTGTGGCTATGCACAACGCACCTTGTTTTATTCTTTCTCCTTTACCGTGGCATCGATGCTGCCCCGGAAAACCACCAAACGGTCATATAAGTATTCCAGCGCAAAATTAGAAAGCATTGTAAGCACCAACACCACATACTCATTCCACATAATGCCGTAAGCTGGCTCCGTCAGCGCCGCCGTCCACCAGGTGGACAGGGGCGTGAAAACAATATAAAAGCCAAACAACTTCAGCAGTGCAATGATTATATTATTATCGGACCGGAAGGTAAATTTCCGGCAGAAGCTGAAATTCCAGACCACAGACGCGATCAGGGAAATCAGATATGCTACCCAGTGGGTCCAACTGAGCAATTCGTTGAGCAGTGTAAACACCGCCACCTGTACAATTCCCGCACTGATAGAAAACAAGGTGAACTTGATGGTCCGCCAAAGCTCCTTGCGGAAGGTTTTATTTTTCATAAATTCTCCTTTGATGTTACAAAAAAGGCGTGCTGCAGCGCAGCACGCCTTTGCTGACAAAATCAGTCTTCCTTTGCAGGAGACAGCATCAGGTTTGCCAGGATGCCCAGGATCAGTGCGCAGGCGATGGTGGTCAGGGTGACCTGACCGAAGCTGACGCTCAGACCGCCGATACCGGGGATCAGAATAGCAGAAACCACGAACAGGTTCTTGCTGGCGCCCAGGTTGACGCCCTGGATCATCTTCAGACCAGAGACAGCGATAAAGCCGTACAGAGCTACGCAAACGCCGCCCATCACACAGTTGGGGATGGATGCCAGGAAGGTGACAAAGGGACCGAAGAAAGAGATCACCATGCACATAATAGCAGCGGTGGTGATGGTCACCACAGATGCGTTACGGGTAATAGCAACACAGCCGACACTCTCGCCGTAGGTGGTGTTGGGGCAGCCGCCGAAGATAGCGCCGGCGATGGAACCAACGCCGTCACCCAGCAGCGTGCGGTGCAGACCGGGATTCTCCAGCAGATCCTGACCAATGATGGAGGACAGGTTCTTGTGGTCTGCAATGTGCTCAGCGAACACAACGAATGCAACGGGAACATAGGCAACAGCGACGGTAGCAATGAATGCGCCGTCGATCTGCTTTACGCCTTCCATTGCAGTCAGGAAGGTGAAGTCAGGAACAGCAAAGATCTGCATATCCTTGAATGCAGCAAAGTTGATCACCTGCAGAGCCACATTGTCAGTAGCAATACCGATGACGGTAAAGATGCTGGCCACCACATAACCAACCAGAATACCCAGAACGAAGGGGATCAGCTTTGCCATCTTCTTGCCGTAAACAGAGATAACAAAGATGGAGAACAGCGTGACCAGACCGCAGATCAAAGTAACATAGGGGCTGGCGGCAGAAACACCGTCCACCATGACCTTGCCCACCTTCAGGTCGTTGACTGCATTCACAGCCAGGCTCAGACCGATCAGAGCAACAGTAGGTCCGATAACCACAGGGGGCATCAGCTTATTGATCCACTTGACGCCAACAAGCTTAACAACGATGGCAATCACAACATACACAAGGCCTGCGAAGATCGCACCGATCAGCAGACCGGCATAGCCGGCAGATGCAGAAGCTGCACCGGCAAAGGCTGCGCACATAGAGCCGATGAATGCAAAGGAAGAACCCAAAAACACAGGGCTGTTAAACTTGGTAAACAGCTGGTACACGATGGTACCCACGCCTGCGCCAAACAGGGCTGCGGACTGGCTCATACCGTTGCCAACGATAGCAGGTACGAGAATGGTTGCTGCCAGGATCGCCAAAACCTGCTGGAATGCAAACAGCAGCATCTGGCCGAACTTGGGCTTGTCTTTGATACCGTAGATCAAATTCATAAGTAGTGCCTCCATTTAATTTTTTCCGTAAAAAAGGAGATCTCTTTGCCGAAACGCGCTTTGCTTCCGCCCGCGGAGACCTCCTGATTCCTATCCTTTATTATACTCGGGTTTGTCATAAATGCAAGATTTATTTACATTTTTGTCATAAATTCCGGTTTGACGGGCAGTGCAATCCCCGTTGTCATTGCGAACCAGTGACCGTGTCACTGGTGTGGCAATCTAAAAATGCTGTGTCTACAGTAGATTCCCACGCCAGTGTGCGCACTGGCTCGGAATGACAGTTTAGTTTGAACAGTTCGTCAAACTGAAATTTG